>JBDRGC010000024.1:0-41926 GCA_043818215.1 Chloroflexota bacterium
TTTTTTGTGGGGTGTTTGTTGGGGGGGGGGGTGTTTTGGGGGGCCCCCCCCCAAAAAACCCCCACCCCCGCCTCCTTCCAGGCGAAGTCCCAGAAATCTATGCTGGGAGAAAAAAGATGAATGCAATTCGTGAACAGCTAAATAAGCCCATCGTTGCTGGCGTTGTTGGTTTTGTTGTTGGGTTGATCATTGGTTGGTTTATCATTGGCTGGGGTGTATGGCCGGTGGCATGGACAGACGCCGCTCCAAGGGATCTTCATGATGTATGGAAGGAAGATTACATGCGCATGGCGATCGATTCATACAAAGTAGTTCCCGATGCCGATAAAGCCAAACAACGTTGGCAGGATTTGGAACCAGGAGCTGCTGATGTTTTGGCTGCCATCACAGAGTCGCCAGCCCCCCAAATTCCCGAGGCGATTCAAGGCTTCAGCGTTGCCGTCGAGTCTTCGCCCGCGGAGGTAACTGCCCCCGAGGGAGAAACTGCCCCCGAGGGAGATGACAGCGGATCGAACATCACCATACTATTAGTGATGTGTCTGGTTACTATCGTCTTGGGCGGTGCCGTGGCAGGGTACTTTTTGTTCATCCGTGGCCGCACCAGGACGCTCTCTCCGGCTGCTGAGTCCCTGGAATATACCAAAGAGATGGAACGAACCGATTTCTCTGCCCGCGATGACGGTCCGCCGATATCTCAATTCATGACCACCTATATGATAGGTGATGATTTGTTCGATGACTCATTCAGTATCGACTCGCAAACGGGAGAATTCCTCGGCGAGTGCGGCGTCGGAATTTCGGAACCTATTGGCGTGGGTGAGCCTAAGAAGGTGGCTGCATTCGAGGTCTGGCTGTTCGATAAGAATGATATTCAAACAGTTACCAAGGTTCTTATGAGCCAGCACGCTTATACGGATGCCACGCTGCGGCACCAGCTTGCAGCTAAAGGTGATCCATTCTTGATGGTGGCTGGCAGCGAAACCGTTTTGGAGACAGACACTTTGCGGATGGAGGCCCGGGTTGCTAAAATGACTTATGGAAGCGGGTCTGCGCCCCCGGAGAGTTTCTTCGATAAGGTGACATTAGAACTGGCAGTTTGGCAAAAGAAGGATTAAACAATCAACCCCCGGCTTCATTCCGAAGCCGGGGGCTTTTTTTTTGGAGATGCTACTTGATTTCCAGTATTTTTAATAGGAGAGGCCCTGCCGGAGTTCGAACTGTGACCTCTTCTCCAGCTTGTTTCCCTAACAAGGCTTGCCCGATGGGGGATTGATTGGATATGCGTCCATTGGATGGGTCTGCTTCTTTCGACCCGACCAGATGGTAGAAATCAGGGGGGGATTCTCCTTCCTGAACGGTAACTGTGGCTCCAACAGCGACGACATCGTGCCTCTCGCCATTTTCTTCGATGATGATGGCATGGCGAAGCAAATACTCCAATTCCTGAATATGGCCCTCAAGGAATCCCTGATCTTCTTTGGCTTTTTTGTAATCTGCGTTCTCGGAAAGATCGCCCATCTCGATAGCAGATCGTAGTCGTCGAGCCAATTGCTCGCGGGCCGGGCCTTTGAACTGTTCGAGTTCGATACGCAGGCGTTTTTCCCCTTCTATGGTCAGGTATTGATCATTCATAAAACTGCTCTTATGGTTTGACACTGGGATCGAATAGCTTGTGATGTTCTTCGATAGCGTAGCGGTCGGTCATCCCGGCTATGTAATCGCAGATGGTGCGTTCCAGCCCGCGCAGCTCGATCCATTCTTGGACATGGTGCGGCAGCATGGCGGGTTCAGCCAGGTAAGCGCGGAAGAGATCACTAATGATCCGTTCGGCTTTAACTTGCATTCTTACCATTCGTGGATGGCGGTATAAATTGGCGTACAGGAAATCTTTCACTTGGCGGTTGCGGCGGAGCATATCTTCGCTGAAGCCAATCACATTATGGTTCAATTTTTGCAGTTCATCCACAGATTGCGCCCCGCTCTCACGCAGGCGTTGGGCGGTGGAACTGACTATATCCGTGACTGTCAAACTTATCAGCCGCCTGACCAGACGGTGCCGGTCGAGTTCGTCCAGATTGTGCCCGGGCCAACCCACGCTTTCGACCAGTATCTCCCACAGGGTGATGCCATCTAGCATGAGAGGGGTGATCATCCCAGAACAAAGTCCGTCATCTAAATCGTGGGCGGTGTAAGCGATTTCGTTGGCGGCATTGGCAATTTGGGCTTCCAGGTGGCCGCGCAGTTCGGAATTGTAATCGGATGCGTCGGAGACGTCGTACTCGGTCTCATGCTTCACAATGCCCTCGCGCACTTCCCAGGTCAGGTTCAGCCCGGGAAAATCCTGGAAACGGTGTTCCAGTTTGGTGACGATGCGTAGAGATTGTTTATTGTGATCGAAGCCGCCGTGGTCTTTCATCAAGCGGGTCAGAGCGACCTCGCCGGAATGCCCAAAGGGAGAGTGCCCCAGATCATGGGCCAGACAAATTGCCTCGATCAAGTCTTCATTTGCACCCAGGGCACGCGCAATTGTGCGCCCAATCTGAGCAACTTCCAGGGTGTGGGTCAGACGGGTGCGGTAGTAATCGCCCTCGTAATTGATGAAGACCTGGGTTTTATACTCCAATCGGCGAAAAGCGGTAGTATGCAAAATGCGGTCCCGGTCGCGTTGGAATGCAGTGCGGTACGCGGGTTCGCTTTCCGGGTAGGCGCGTCCGTGGGTATCTTTGCTGCGTACGCCGTAAGGGGCGAGAGCCTGGTCTTCTAAAACTTCGAGTTGTTGGCGGGTAAATAGCATTGGGTTGTTAATCTGGTCGTGGTTTGATATCAGTACCTTCTCAAAAAGGGCTCTTTGATGTTTTGTGTGGTCAAACTCTTTTTGTACACGGATTACACGGATTTTACGGATTTTTCTTTGGCTTTATCCGTATAATCCGTGTAATCCGTGTACCGCGCCCCACAATATCTCAGAGAGCCTCAAAAAGAAGGGGCGGGGTCGAAATGATACTTGTTTTTGATGGTGAGAGAGTCTAATCCAGGGGAGGTTATATGTCAACACGCGAGTAATCAGCGTGGGCGCGCAAATATTGTCAGGCTGTTCACCGCTCACAGTCCCCGAAGCGTAGCGGAGTGGGAAAGTCCCCGAAGCGTAGCGGAGTGGGAAACGTGCCAACATGCGAACTTTCACGCTTGCAAATCAGTTCTTTTTAGCTATCAGGGCCTGCAACGTTTGACGAATTCGGTCAAGCACTTGTGAATTTACCCGCCCAAATGTTTTAACCACAATGGATTGCGACAACGCGTAAATCTTATCCACCCGTACTTTACTCGGACGATTCAGCTTCCCCCACTCCAGATCAGACGAAGTGATCATGAAACTGTAATCTGCCCTAATCGGATTAGAAGTCATCGCCACCACGATTATATCAGCAGTTTTGCGATTGTAGGCACGGTTGGAAATGACAATAACCGGTCGCCGCTTTCGAGACAAAAGGTCAGTGAAGGGAACTGGGATGAGAAGAATATCGCCTTGTTCAGGCATCGTTCCACTCATCGTCGTCATAAGGATTATCCCAGAAACCGAGACTGCTCTCAGCGGCCAATAGCAAATCGTTAAAAGTGTCCGCTGGTTCTTTGATTATAAAAATCGTGATCCGCACACCGGGAGCAAAAGGAACATGCAATTCCACACGTCCTTCATCCAACACTTCGGCATCATATATCAACGCCGTTTGATGTACAATTAAAGATTCCATCATAATTACAGTCCTTCCAATACCAATAACCTCTTACGGAATTATAGCATGGATGGCATCGGTCACGCGTTAGTGCTGGTAAATAGAGTAGGCAGATAAGCAAAGTAAACTCGGAACGTGAAGCGTGACACAGTCCCCGAAGCGTAGCGGAGTAGCGGATTCAGCCGCTCAACCTTCCGCTACTCCGCTACGCTCCACTGCCGAATCTTGTGGTGAGTGCAATCGAACCATGGGAACACGCCCCTTCTTTTCGAGAAGATACGATTTGATTTTGATTGAATTCATCCATTTTATTTTCCATGATATACTTACCGGGCGAGATCATTAAACCGTATAGAATAAGGAGCATGATACATGGATATTACAACAACTCAATACAAACGTTGTGATTTGGTCAAGGCCATAGGCCGCATTGATGGTAACACCGCCCCAGAGCTAGAAAAGGTGTTCAATGCCATTGTCGAAGGCGGTAAGCCTGGCATTGTCTTCGATATGAGCGAAGTGGATTTCATCTCCAGCCGTGGTTTGTGGGTGCTGCTAGAGACGCAGAAAGCTTGCAAACGGGGAAAAGGTAAGTTGGTATTGGTCAATGTGTCTGAGTATATGAAGCAATCCTTAGATTTAGCAGGCGTACAGCACTTCATCGAGTTGTTTGATGATGTTACGGCTGCTGTAGGCAGTTTCTAGTTTTTTATCTTCTTTTCGATGCCAACCAGAACATACTCTGGGCGATTTGAAAACCTTGCCAAGATAAGTGAATTCGTCGCCCAGTCCGCTGAAGAGGCGGGGTTTGACCGCGCCGGCATCTACGCTGTGAAATTGGCAGTAGACGAGGCTTGCACGAATATCATCGAACATGGCTACGGTGGTGAAGGGCGTGGCGAGATTCAGTGTACTTGCGATATCGCCGGGGATGAACTGAGCATTACTTTACGTGACTGGGGTAAGACATTTGCCCCAGACAGTGTTCCAGAGCCAGATTTCGATGTGCCCATCGAAGAACTTCGCTGCCGAGGTGCAGGACTCTTCTTCATCCGCAAGATGATGGATGAAGTCCACTTCGACTTTCAGACCGGCGATGGCAATGTTTTGGTCATGGTAAAGCGCAAGTGATAGATAAAGCCCCTGGGATCTCGACAAATCCCAGGGGCTTTTTTTATTACCTGTCTCGGGCCAGTACCATCAGGGTGATATCATCGAAAGGGGGTGCATCCCCTACAAACTTGTAAACCGCGTCTAATATGGATTTTTGTAATCCCTCGGCTGATTGGCCGAGGTTTTCTTTTATCACGTTGATCAGAGTTTCCTGCCGGAAGAATTGCCCTTCGGAATTTTGGGCATCGGGAATGCCATCCGTGTAGAGTACCAGTACATCGCCGGGATGAATCTCGACGCTGGAATGTTCCCAGGTGGCCTCCTCATCAATCCCAATGGGAAGTCCCGTTTTCGTAAGGGACAGGGGATTGTTGCCATTTTGGCTATTGATCAAATAAGGGGGATTGTGCCCCGCGTTGGAATAGGTCAGCGTCCCCGTTTCTGGATTGAGCACCCCATAGAAAGCGGTAACGAAAAGATTGGCATTGGTGTCCTTGAGAATGCGTTCGTTGGTCGCAAAAAACACGATATCCGGCTGAAGATCGAATTCAGTCGCATAGATGCGGATGAGTGTGCGGCTCAATGTCATGTACAGCGCCGGGCCAACACCCTTATCCAACACATCCGCGATGACAATGCCGATTTTCCCATCTGAGAGCGGAATAATATCGAAGAAATCTCCCGATGTTTCTCCGGCAGGGTCGAACGTGACGGCTAACTGCCAGCCGGGCATGCTGGGGAAGGAGTGGGGCAGCAGGCTGGATTGGATGCTGCCTGCCAGTTTCAATTCCTCGCTCACTCGCTGGTATTCCAAAGCCTGGATATAAACTTTAGCCTGGTTCACTGCCGAAGCAATTTGAGCAGCTAAAGATTGAACAGCGGGATAAAGGTTAGCGAGGGAGCGGTGATCCCAGGGTTGGGCCAGGGTGTGCAATTCCAGATAAATCCCACCGAAGGTTTGTCCGCTTTCGGCCTCTCGGATGGGAGCAACCACCAATGGGTTGTGGTCTATCGCTCCAGTCTCCCAGGGGATGGCATCCCTGGCAAGCAAGGCCTGCCCCTCAGTTTTATCCAACAGCCAGGGCCAGATCGATTCCAGTTCGGGCTGCCAGTCTATGGGATGCTTCATCAGCACATCTTCAGGGAAAATCCATATTACTAAGCGGCCTGCCGGGAACATATTGTCGAGATGCTCCTTGAGAATGCCAGGTAAATTCTCTGTGTCGGGAGGCGCGTTGATGATTGCCCGTCCCAATTGTTCCAATCTTTCCAGCAGCCGTGATTGTTGTCGGCTGCTTTCAGCTGCTCGGCTGAGCTGACGAGCTAAAAGGGCGACGAGTAGCATACCACTGATGAAGAATAAATAGATCATCATCCCGTTTTGGATGTACAATCCGGCAGCCAAAATCGCGAAGGGATGGGCCAGATGAGGCAGGCCAATTGCCAGCAGGAAGAATCTGAAGATAGGTCGAAAATTACCGACCCCGGTGATGGCCTTTTGCGCCCAGACACTGTAAATCAGATAACCTGCCCATACTAAGGTCACAAAAATAAAATGTGCAAGCAGCGCTGCTAAAGCTGGTACCAGGGCATTGGTGGAAAGCCCTGGGAGTGGATATTCCCCTCCCAAATATAGAAATAGAGAAATAGCTAGAAGGGGGGCTATGGTTGCTCCGGCGAGGTTCATCGTCAGGTCGCGTAATTGGTTCCATTGCGAAGCAGATGATGCGGCCTTTCTCCAGTTGACCACGAATTCGAAGATCGTCCACAGAGTGGATAGCCACAGCACATTGGGGCCGAAGAGAAATATTCCCGACCATACGACAATCCCCACTAGAGAACCGTCCGAACTGCCGTATCGGTTCGTTCTGAGTTCGACGATCAGGAAAAATCTGAGGCGATTGAAGAAAACAAACAGTACAGCAAAGATCGCCAGAGGAAATAATTCGCTGCGGATGAGTACCCAATCTGTGACGCTGACCAACCAGATGAATCCAATCAAAGCCAGGGGAGCGGTATACAAGCAGGTGATCACATCACCAATGCCAATCACCTGGCGTTCATGCGGCATGTTCTTTAGGCTGGGCCAGAATACTTTGGCGATGTCGAAGAGTGGTGGATGCACTTTGGGGGAGGGAGTTTCAATGCTCATTAGATCTGTATGTGGATGGTTGGATGACGAGATATTGACTTCCAGAAAAAAGATTTTGACTCAGCCTGTCATTGCGAACCGACGCTTTCCGGTGAAGCAATCTCCTTCTCCCCAAGGATACAATCGCTTCACCGGTAAAGCTGCTCTGCACACTTGTCCCTTTGGGAATGACATCTGGGTACGCAGAGTCAAAAACATTAACTTAACATCAATACCCTTTCATTATAACCAGATTATTGGGGAAATGGGTATTTTGGCATTATGCATTGGTTGATACTTAGTCTGGCCAGATGAGACTCACCAGCGCCAGCACACCAAAGCCAAACACAACGCCCCCTGAGATGCGGTTGATCCACTGCATCCACCTCGCAGCGACTTTGTCCCGAAACAACCCCACGCCCAAGCTGAGACACAGCCACCACAACGCCGAGCCGGTGAATACGCCCAGCACCATAAGCGTGGCAAAGATGTAGTCCCCGCCGCTCTCTGCCAACCCAAGCCCAGCGAAGATAACCGCAAAGGAGATGATAGTTATCGGGTTGGTCAGCGTTAGGACGAAAATGGAGAGGTAGTTGCCCAGCAGACTGTGGCTTCGAGCCACGGCGGGCTTGTCGGAGGGGCGAGATAAATAGGTGCGCACTCCCAGATAGCAGAGAAACAATCCCCCCAAGAGACGCAGCCAGGTTTGCTGCTCCACCAGAAAACCGGAGATGAAGGTCAGCCCGAACCCGGCAATGACTCCATAGATTGCATCCGCGCTGGCAGCCCCCAAACCGGAAACCAGCCCCGCCAGCCGCCCTTCAGTTAAAGTGCGACGGATGCACAGCACGCCAATCGGCCCCACCGGAGCGGCAATAGAGATGCCGATAATCAGACCAAGAAGGAAAGTTGTCATGTCGGGTTTTGGGCGGTGGTCATCAGTTTTTTTACTCAAGGGGAGGAAGTTGCTCTGGCGGCAATAGTACTGCGATGCTGCGGGCCTGCCCTGGCACGCGCTTTAGAAATCCCCTTTCTTCCAGCTTGATGATCATCTGGTGGACACTTGGCGGTGTTACACGGAAGTACTGTTGTATATCGGCCTGTGCTGGCGGGCGGCGGTTGAGCCTGGTGTAGTAATAGATGAAAGCCAGGTATTACCCTTGTTTCTTTGTGTACTCGGGTTTGTGGAGGTCGTTTTTTTGCATTTGTGCCACCCTATTTGTACGAATTAGCCGCGTACCCCGGATTTCGCCTCCGAGCGCCGCGGCCACGTTTCCGGGTTGATTCCCCGAAAAGATCAGTACATCCAACCCCGGGAGTACCGCCGTCAAATCCAGCATCTGGCGGACTTTGCTGGCCATCCCCCCGGTGACGTCGGTGGCCGCCGAACCTCCCAGCCCCGCCGCAGCCGTGTCCCAATCCCCCGGTGTGATTTCGGGAATCAGCCACTCGCATTGGGGGTAGTCAGCCCACACGCCCTCTTCTAATCCTGCCAATAAAATGCGTGCTGGATGTAACTCCCGTGCCAGGTGGACGAAGACATCCTCAGTGGAGAGAATAGTCCCGCCGCGCACCGTGTCGAAAACCACATCCCCGAAGACCACCGGCAGCAGACCTGCCTCCAACGCGGCGCGCAGCGGACTCAAATTCCAGATTGACACCTGTCCATCTTGGGAGATAGCCGCCCCGGAGGGGGGAAACGCCACCGCCGGAATCCCCGCAGCGTGCAGGGCCACCATCACTATACGGTTCAATGCTGCGGCCTCCTGCCACACCTCCGCGAACCCCCGCCACCCCTCGGGCGAATCCACCCCCTGGCGCGTGCCATATTTCTTCGCCGTCACATGCCCAAATGACCCCGAACCGTGCCCCAGCACCAATCGCCATTCGCCACACCTGCACTTGCATCGGAGCGCAGCGCAGGTGCAAGTGTTCGCTATTCGCCATTTTTCAACTTCCTCCGCCAGTCGCGCAATCACATCAAAGCGTGCTGTCCGCGGCGTGTTTTTATCGGTGATCAGCGAGCCGCCGAATTTTAGAAATAGCAAATTGGAAAAGCGGGTCATCTATCCACTGGTATGTATGGTATCAATCCTTTTTCGACCGCTATTTCCTGTATCTCCCGCGGTAGGCTGCGGGCATCCACAATCAACCCGTTGACCATGATCATCCAGGCAATTGGGCTGTCGGCCAGTCTGCTGGGCAGTGTCCAGCTATGGTCGAAAATATGGATGTCGAGCAGATCGTGAATTTGCTTGGATTTGCTGCCGCCGGTGCTTTTGGCGACGCCGAATATTTCGCAGAGTTCATCGGCCCGGATATGGGGTGTTTGGGATTTATCGAACAGAAAATTGACTCGACCCACCGCATAGACCACGCCGCAGGCCCAGGTCTTGGCCCGCCCGCTATCCAGAGGCGAGGGACGTTTGCGGGCCAAGGCGGCAGTCATGCGGCGTGACATGTCGGTGTATTCGGCGTTCAGGTATTCGCCACAGAACGCGTCGGTCAGGGTGGTGATTTCGTCGAATTTGGGCTGCATCTTTTTTGAGACTTTGTAGTTTTTTTGGAGGGCCATTTTGTTCTCCAGTAGCGCAATTATAAAAGCTCGTCAAGCCCCAGAGCAAAGCTGATGGCTGCATTGACTTCTTCCATGCGCGTTGATGAAAGCTGGGCAATGAGTTTCCCGACCTTTGTCTGTGGTACCGTTTGGATATTACCAAGGTTGGCTGCGCAGGCGGTATACATGCCTTCATCGGTGGTTAATAACACTTCGGATGGGATGTTCCGCACTTTAGTTGTAATTGGGGCAATGGTGACCGTATTGAGATAGCGAATTGTCACACTGCGAGTCAAGATGAGTACAGGCCTGCGTTTGTCGGGGGCTTTGAATGTATACCAGCGAACTTCGCCGCGTTTCATGCTTCGCCCCAGTCTTGCTCATCTTGCCAGATATCGAATTCGCCGAGTTCGGCGGGGTATTTCGCGTATCCCTCGGCGTGGCGTCGTTCTAGTACTCGGATTTTATATTTCCGCAGCGCCAATTGCAGCGATTCCCGAATGAAAGCAGACCGGGTGGTGTTGAGGGACTGGATGACCTGGTTTACCTCGTTAAGCAGGGGTTCGTCGATTGTCATTTGGATGGTTTTCATCGCTCACTCCTCTATTATGTTGGTGATTATACACATTCTAATCCATACAAATATAATGGTCAAGTAGCAAAGTAGAAAGGGGGACTCTGAAGTCCAACCTGCTTCAGGATGCACTGCACTTTGTTAATATCACCCCTGTTGCCCCCGCCTCCCGCAATGCCTGAGCAATTTCAACCGCTCGTCCCGCCGCCGCCAGCGCAATCATATTTCCGCCCCGCCCGCCGCCGGAGAGCTTAGCCCCCAGCGCACCGGCCTCCCGTGCCGCGGTCACCAGCCGGTCAAGTTCGGGCGATGAGACCCCCATCTTTTGCAGCATTTCGTGATTTTCATCCATCAAAGGGCCTAGACGATCGGGATGTCCGCTTTCGATGGCCTGACGGGCGGTTTTGGCAATGCTACCCGCGGCGGCAAAGAATCGCTCGTAACGCGCCGGGGAGTCCTGCCAGGCTTGACGCACATCGCCAACGGCTGCTGCGGTGGGGCTTGAAATCCCTGTGTTGCCGATGACGATGGTGAAGGGCTGGGCGATGGCGAAGGTTTCAGCGGGCTGCCCCTTCACGAAATAGACGGACCGGGCGTAAGTCACCACTGTATTGTCGATGCCCGAGGGCGTGCCGTGGTGGATTTTTTCGACTTCGTAGGCCAGGGCAGAGACTTGCTCGTCAGGCAGATGCTGGCCCAGGAATCCCGCCAGGGCGCGGATGATAGCTACGGATACCGCCGTCCCGGATCCGAGTCCCGCGGCCATGGGGATGGTGGAGGTCACTTTCAGGGTGCAGGCGGGAAAACGGTGAACCCCCAAGATGGCTGCCACGCCTCGGACGGCTTCACCAATCGGCTCTCCAGGGGGAAGGTTCCTCAGGGGGGAGTCCACTCCCACATCGGGCGCCAGAATCTGCATATCATCCGCAGTCCTCCTGATGTCCGGCGTCACCGTAGCTGTGGCGCGCACCTGAGTCACGGGCACGGCAATGGCGGGTTGTCCGAAGACCACGGCATGTTCACCGAAAAGGATGATTTTTCCGGGGGCGGATGCGGTGAAGGCAGGCATGCGGGTTAGGGGGTTAGGATGTTAGGGGTTAGGAGTTAGGGAGTTAGGAAGTTAGGTGTCTGGTTCCGCAAGTCACCAATTTACCAATTTACCAATTTACCAAGCTACCAATTTACCTAAAAGATGTAGAAAATCAGCAGCACGGCCAGACCATAGAGTGCGATGGCGACTTGCAGGGGGCGGTCGGAGAGGACGATTTCTTCGGGGGCGCCGCCTGTATCTTTGACCTGGATCAGGTATTGGTAACGGAAGATGCTGTAAATCATGAAAGGGATGGTGAACATCATGGCGTGGTTGTCGGGCAGGTTGGGGGCCGAGAAGGTATACAGACTGTAGGTGATGATGGTGATGCCCGACGCCATGTTGATGAGATTGTCGAGGAAATTCAGGGTGTAACCTTCGAGTACGCGGCGGTGAGCGTTGGCACCCTCGGCGAGGCAGGAGAGTTCGGCGCGGCGTTTGCCGATGCCGATGAGCAATGCTAAAAAAATGGTGAAAATGTACAACCAGGGAGAGAATCGCTCGACTTCGATAATGACCACCCCCGCGGCGACGCGCATGACGTAGAAAGATGCCAGGATGATGACGTCGAGCAGGACGATATGCTTGAGCCATTTCGAGTAACCCAGGTTGAGCAGCAGGTAAATGAGGGCGATGAATGCAAAGGTCGGCGAGAGCAAATATGCCGCCGGCAGCATGACAAGCAAGATAAGGACTGCTGATGCCCATGCGATGGGAATGGGAAGTTTTCCGGCCGCGATGGGGCGGTTGCGTTTGGTGGGATGTTGGCGGTCGGCTTCGACATCGGCGATATCGTTGATGATGTAGACCGCGCTGGCGAGCAAGCTGAAGACGATGGTCCCAGCAACAATGTGAAAAAGTGCGGGGATATTGGTCAGCTTGCGGTCGAAGATCAGACCAACGAAAAGGAAGACATTTTTAGCCCATTGTCTGGTGCGCATGGTTTTGAGAATGGCTCTGAACATGCGGGAATGATAGTAGGGATTGGGGGATTAGTCAATTGAGAAACCAGGGGTTAGGGATCAGGGACTAGGGATTAGGAATCAGGAGAATTGCTTCCCTCGTCTCCTAGACACTATGCCCCTAGTCCCTAGTTCCTAGCCCCTAATCCCTGATCACCGATGTTACAATACCCCCATGCCCAAGAAAATTCGCATCGATCTCTTGCTCATCGAACGCGGCCTTGCCGAGAGCCGCTCGCAGGCCCAGCGGCTGGTGATGGCCGGTCAGGTGCGCGCCAACGGACAGGTGGTACCCAAGCCCGCCAGCAAAGTGGACGCCGGCGCGGAACTGACCATTGACCACGGACCGCGGTTTGTCTCGCGCGGCGGCGAAAAATTACAGGCGGCTTTCGATGCCTTTGAGTTGGACCTGCGCGACCGGGCCTGCGCGGATGTGGGAGCCTCCACGGGAGGGTTCACCGATTGCCTGCTCCAGCACGGCGCGGCCAAAGTCTACGCCATCGATGTTGGCAAAGGTATTCTGCATTGGAAGATGCGCAAGCATCCGCGGGTGGTAGTGATGGAGCGCACCAACGCCCGTTTCGTTGATTCGCTGCCGGAGCCGGTGAGCTTTGTGAGCATCGACGCCTCGTTCATTTCGTTGAAAATTTTGCTTCCGGTGATCAAGGGTTGGTTTACGCCTCTAACCTCTAACCCCCTAACTAACGAGTTAGAAGTTAGGCGGTTAGGAGAAATCGTGGCGTTGATCAAACCCCAATTCGAGGCCGGGCGGCGGGAGGTGGCTCGCGGCAAGGGGGTGGTGCGGGATCCCGAGATTCACTGGCGGGTGCTGCTGGATGTACTGACCTTCGCAGAGGCGGAGGGGTTCCAAATTCGGGGCTTGATTCGCTCCCCTCTTTTGGGGCCGAAAGGCAACACTGAATTCCTGGCGTGGCTGGTGTGGCCGGCCAGGGACGCTGATTATGTTGCATTAGAGATGCTCTTGCGTGCCGTGCAATTATGAAATAAGATGTACATCAAGAAGAGAATTCTGCATAAAAACACTACAACGAATAGGGAAAGGAACGAATTTGCATCTTTGGAAAGAGGCATAGCCTTTGGTGCATAAATGCTTTTTTGCCCCCAAAAGTACGTTATTTGAATTATGCAGGGTGAAATGAAGTGGTAAATGGTGAATGGTAAATTGTAAATGAGGTGGATACATCGCCGCAATCATTTACCATTTATAATTCACCATTTACCATTTATAATTTGGTTTTGTTTGTATGTAATTCAAATGACGCACAATTTTCCCTTTTGGTGGGCGGAAAACTTTTATGCGGAATTCTCCAATTAGAGCGTTTCGGAGGTGTATGGTGTCAACAAAAACCAAATTGACGATTCATGTAGAAAAACAGTGGGTTGATAAGTCCAGGGATTACGCCGCACGTCGCGGCATAACAATAACGCAGTTGATTTCAACTTATTTGCGCCATTTATCGACGCAGGATGAAATGCTTACAGATACGCCCATCTTTCAGCGGTTGAGTGGCGTGCTGCCCACGGATGTGATAGTGGACGAATATTATGAACACTTGGAACGAAAGCACAAAGAGCGAACCAACTAAGTAAGTAAGTAAGTACGTAATGGTGATTAAATAACTTGCCCATTTCGTTTTCGAGAAATTTGGTGATGACCTAAATTTACAGAGGACTCTACTACAGCACAGTAGAAGTCCTTTGGCAGTCAATGGCATTAAGTTAGGCCATCGGCGGATCACGGATCCGCCTGGAGCGTGCTAAAAAAGGTTCTGCTCCTGTCGGATCCGTGATCCGACAGCCACCAGCCCTTAAAACTAGTGACGATAAAATGAGCAAGTAATTTAATTTTCAATCCTAACAAACCAATGAACCCAAAAACAATCAAAAAAGACCGCATGTTTTACCGCTTCTCGCTGTACGGATTCTTGAAGAATCTCAGGTTCTTCGATCCATTCATCATTCTAATTTTCCGCGAGGCTGGGCTGACATTTTTGCAGATTGGCTTTCTCTATTCGATTCGTGATCTGGCGACCAATATCCTCGAAATCCCTACCGGAGTGTACGCCGATGCCTTTGGACGCCGGAAGTCGATGGTGATGTCTTTTCTGGCGTATATCGGCTCCTTTGTCGTTTTCTATTTTTTTGCAGATTTCTACGTATATGCCCTGGCAATGATTCTCTTTGCCTTTGGAGAGGCCTTCCGTTCGGGGACTCACAAAGCGATGATTTTGGAGTATCTGAAACTCAACGATATGCAAGACGTGAAAGTCGAATACTACGGGCATACCCGCGCGGCTTCACAACTTGGCTCGGCGATCAACTCGTTGATTGCGGCCGCGTTAGTATTTTTTGCGGGCGGGTACCGGTATATGTTCATTGCCTCCACAATTCCTTATGTGCTGGACCTGTTCAACCTGGCAACCTATCCCAAAGAACTGGATGGCGAACTACTGCGCTTCAAGAAGGGCGCAGTAATGGCTCAAACCAGAACGACCCTGAAAGTGTTTTTCGGCATTTTCACCGACCGTCACACCATGCGGGCCATTCTCAACAGCGCCAGCTTCACCGCGGTGTTCACGATCACCAAAGATTATTTGCAGCCGGTGCTGGAGACTTTCGCCCTCGCATTGCCCCTGTTGGTTGTTATGGATGAAACCGTACGCAGTAGCGCGATCATCGGAGTAGTTTATTTCTTGATATATTTACTGACCAGCTACGCCGCCCGCAACGCCGCCCGTTTTAGCAATCGCTTTGCCAGCCTGACCCGCGCCATCAACTTGACCTTCCTCCTCGGGGCGGCATTCTTGTTCATTGCTGGCCTGTCAACCCAGAAAAACATGGCCGTGCTTTCGATTCTGGTCTTCCTGGGATTTTATGTCTTGCAGAATTTGCGCCGGCCCATGAATGTGGCCTTCATCAGCGACCAGATTTCGAATAAAGTCATGGCCTCAGGCCTCTCGGTGGAATCGCAGTTCGCCACCATCCTGGTCGCCATATTCGCCCCGCTCATGGGCGCGCTCGCTGACCACTACGGCATTGGCACGGCCCTGGCAGCTTTCGGCGTGGGAGCGTTGCTACTCTCCCTCTTCGTGCGCGTCGATGCCCGTCCCTCGCTGACTCGCTGACCGCCAACCACCGACAGACAACCACCGACCGCTGACCGCTGACCGCTGACTCGCTGACCCGCTGACTCGCTGACCCGCTGACCCGCCAACCGCCAACTCGCCAACTCGCCAACTCGCCAACTCGCCGACCCGCCCCCTCGCTGATTCGCTGACTCGCTGACTCGCTGATTCGCTGACTCCCATGAACCCCAAATCCTTCCTCCTCATCTCCCTCGGTTGCGCTAAAAACACGGTCGATTCTGACTCGATGGCGCAGTTGTTGGTGGCTGCTGGTTACCATCCTGCCGCCGACCCCGACACAGCCGGCGTTGTGATTGTCAATACCTGCGGCTTTATCGACCCGGCCAAAGACGAGTCGTTTCAGGTGCTGGGTGAATTAGCCGCGCACAAGCGGGATGGGCAAATACTCATCGCTGCTGGCTGCCTGACCCAGCGCTACGGGGTCGAGGTCGCCCAACGGGTTCCCGGCATCGATGGCATCATCGGGACCCGCCGCTGGATGGACATTGCGGATGTAGCTGGCAGGCTGGGGAAAAGCAACCACCCCACAACGTTGTTGCACCTTCCTGACGTCCCCACAATGGGCCGCGACGACGCCGGGACTCTGCGAGTCAGCGTTCAGGGGGCTAGCGCATATCTCAAAATCGCCGATGGCTGCCGCCGTCCGTGCGCGTTTTGCGCCATCCCCCTCATCAAAGGGACTACCGTCAGCCGCCCAATGGATGCCATCATCGCCGATGCCCACGCGCTGCAAGACATGGGAATTAAAGAGATCATTCTGATTGCGCAGGACACCACGGACTACGGGCTTGACCGGGGCATCGAAAATGGGCTGGCGAGGCTGCTCGAAAAGATGGTGGCCGAATTGCCCGAAGTGGATTGGATGCGGGTGATGTATGCTTACCCCGGTTACGTCACCGACCGGCTGATCGACGTGATGGCTGCCCACCCCCAAATTCTGCCCTATTTGGATATCCCCTTGCAGCACGCTCACCCGGCGGTTTTGCAGCGTATGCGCCGCCCCGCCAATATGGACTGGGTCTACCGCACGCTGGAGAAGATGCGCGTTGCCATGACTGCCCTCGCTTTGCGCACCACCTTCATCGTCGGCTACCCCGGCGAGACCGAAGCAGAGTTCCAGACTTTGCTGGACTTCATCGAAGAAATTCGTTTCGACCGGGTGGGAGCCTTCGAATATTCCTTCGAGCGTGGAACCGCCGCCGAGCCGCTGGGTGATCCGGTTTCCCCGGAGGTCAAGCAGGCCCGCTGGGAACGGCTGATGGAATTGCAGCAGGGCATCTCCCTGGAACGCAATCAAGCCTTTATGGGCCAAACCCTGGACGTGCTCATCGAAGGCCAGGGCGACGGCATCTCCCTGGGCCGCAGCTACCGCGACGCCCCCGAAATCGACGGTATGGTGGTCATCGATGAGGAAGTGCCCGTAGGTGAGATGGTTCCTGCGCTCATCACCGGCGCCATGGAGTATGATTTGAGTGGAGTAGTGGATTCAACGCAGAGACGCGAAGATGCAAGGACGCAAAGGGTGTTTTGATGAAAGAGAATGAGTTGAGCCGAGTATAGAAGATTTATCGCAAAGGCGCAGAGATGCAAAGGCACAAAGGTTATTAAGATGAAAGAGAATGATTTGAGCAGTATTATCGTTAATGCAGCAATTGAGGTGCATCGCACGTTAGGCGGGCCTGGACTGTTGGAGAGCGTGTACGAGGAAGCCACTGTCTGGGAAATACGACAACGCGGCCCCAGTGTTGAACGGCAAAAAGAAATACCTATCGTGTATAAAGGATTTACGCTTGGTCATCCTCTGCGACTCGACTTACTCGTCGGTGGGCTAGTCATTGTCGAAGTTAAAGCAACGAGTAAATACGATCCGATTTTCGAATCTCAATTGCTTACGTACCTTCGTCTCACAGATTTAAAGCTTGGTCTGGTTATCAACTTCGGTGAACGCCTTGTCAAAGACGGCATTCATCGCGTCGTCAACAGTTTATAACAAAAGAACTTTGCGCCTTTGCTCCTTTGCTCCTTTGCGTCTTTGCGTTAAAAAAAGCGGGCGTCTGGTCAAAGACTGCATCCATCGAGTTATCAATGATTTATTACAAAAAGAACTTTGCGTCTTTGCTTCTTTGCGCCTTTGCGTTAAAGCTTGAAACAGTTATGAAGGAGTCACAATGACCCACAAACTCAAAGTCGGTTATATTGGCCTGGGCATCATGGGGAAGTCTATGGCCGGCAATATTCTCAAGGCTGGATTTCCTCTCGTTGTCCACAACCGCAGCCGCGGGGCGGTGCAAGGCTTAGCTGCTGAGGGAGCTGTGGAAGCGTTCTCCCCCGCGGAGGTGGCCTCTCAGGTGGACGTAGTTTTCACCAATCTGCCTGATTCTCCCGATGTAGAATTGGTAGCGCTGGGGCCGGGGGGCATCATCGAGGGAGCGCACGAGGGCTTGATCTTTGTGGATAACTCCACCATCAAGCCTGCCACTGCTCGATATATCGCTGAACAACTGGACAAAAAAGGCGTGCTGTGCCTGGACGCCCCTGTCAGCGGCGGCGACATCGGCGCGCAGAAAGGGACCTTAGCCATCATGGTGGGCGGCCCCGCCGAGGCTTTAGAGAAGGTGATGCCCATCTTCGAGGTTATCGGCACATCCATCACGCATGTGGGAGATAGCGGCGCGGGGCAAATAGCCAAGGCCGCTAACCAGGTAATGGTCGCCGCGCAGATGGTAGCCCTGGGCGAGTTGCTCATCCTGGCGAAGAAAGCCGGCGCGGACCCCAAAAAGGTGATCCAGGCCATCCAGGGAGGCGCAGCCCAGTGCTGGACGTTGGATGTCAAGCCGGAGCGATTGTTCGCTGGTAATCGCAATCCCGGTTTCAAGGCCTATATGCAGGCCAAAGACCTGGGCATTGTGATTGATACGGCCCGCGAATATGGCATCCCCATGCCGGCTGCGGCGGTACATGCCCAATTGTTCGATGCCATGCTGCAAATGGGAATGGCAGAACTGGACAATTCCGCCGTGCTTGGAGTGATCGAAACGCTGGCGGGTGTATCGCTTTTGGACGGATGATATGACAACACTCCAAATACTCTTACTCGGTCCGCCCGAAGTTCGTTGGGGGAAGAAAAGGATCTCGATCCAGCGACGGATTCCGCAAGCTCTGTTATTTTACCTGGCATCACGGGGGAGCATGATAAGCCATGAAGAACTCATTTCCGTTTTTTGGAGAGATGTACCAACCACAGATGCATGGGCGCGCTGCCACGATAACTTGGATCGGCTTCGCAGCGACCTCCCCGATCCAAGTATCATCATAACTGACGACGCCCTGGTAGGACTCGATTTCGACCGCGCCTTCGTTGACCAGCGGGAATTCGAAGCGTTGATTGATCGCGCCGGACGCAAGCCCTGGCAAATTCCAGAGACTGAGCCACTACCGGAGCTTATCCACCAACTGCTTCAACAATCTATCAACTTGTGGCGTGGTGCGCGTTTTTTGGCGGGAAACAAACTGCCCGGCATCCCACCCCTGGATGAATGGCTGACACGCACCGCTGCGCATCTCGAGCATCTACGCGGTAGTGTGATCGAACGCCTCGCTGACCACGCATACACTATCGGAGATCTGGAAACGGCGATTAAATTGGCCTATGATGCCTTAGAAAGCGACGAACTCAACGAGAATATCCACTATCGCGTGATGCAATATCTGATCGAAATGGGATGCCTCAACGAAGCCCGGCAGCACCTAGACCACGTGCGAGGTCTGATGCGCCGCGAGCTGGATATCAGTCTTCCCCCAAAGCTGATATCTTTCTACAAACGTGTTCACAAGCTGCACAATGGCTATGCCCCAGAAACGCCACCCAAATGGGCGATTCATCCCAGTATGGATGTGCCATTCGTTGGCCGGCGGGACATATTGCTTCAGATACACCGGATATTCGACCAACACAAGGGCGCCTTTATTTTAGGCGAGGCAGGACAAGGCAAAACTCGTCTCATTCAACAATTCGCGGTGGAGATACACCCTGCTCCACGCTTGTTGGTGGCAACCTGCCGGCCGCTGGAAAAAAACCTGCCGTTCCAACCAATCAATGATGTTCTTCGCCGCCACGTCACACCAGACGAATGGCTGGCTCTGCCATCTGTTTGGGCCACTCGTCTGGCTCGCTTGCTACCCGAATTAGAGACCATGCGTCCTGAACTAGAACCACCGAGTATCCCCGAAGATCCTGCTCAAGCACAAGCTCTGCTCTTAGATGCTATCCGCCAGGTATTCATTTTGCTGGCTGAAAAACAAAAACTGGTCTTTGTTCTGGATGACGCTCACTGGGCAGATGAAGCCACCTTGTCCACTGTAGCTTATCTATTATCTCGTCCTCCCTTTGACCACAATGCATCACTGTCAGTATTGGCGCGTCAGGAAGAAATCACACCTCACCTGGAAAACACACTTACATCCATTCAGCAATCCCGGCATGGCGAAGTCATCCACCTCACTCGATTGAGCCGGGAGGACATCTCAGACCTGACTCGATTCATTCTGCAGAATACGCCCTCCCCTGAATTTGTAAAAATCCTGGAAAACGAAACGGGCGGAAATTCACTCTTCGTGTTAGAAACTCTGCGGAGCATTCGAGAATCTGAGCCTCAGATTGATCTTTCAGGAAACACCCCCATTCCTCTGGCTGGGAGTTTACTCAATTCAATTCGTGGGCGTATCCACAGGTTAAACGCTTTCACGCGCAACGTTCTAGAAACCGCAGCCATCATAGGAACCACAATCGAGCCGAAAGTTCTCAGCGCTGTCACCCAACAAAGCGATGCAAAAGTAGTGCAGGCCCTGGACGATCTGGAACGAAACCTGATTATCCATACTCTGCCGCACTCCTCAACTCGATTACACTACCGGTTTGTGCATGACAAATTCCAAGAAGCCCTATTGCTAGATATCTCTCCGGTCAGAGCGCAAATGCTGCACGGACGCGTGGCGTGCATATTGGCAGACAAACCCCAACCAGAACAAGCTGCCATCCTGGCTCACCACTACGAGGCCGCCGGGGAACTAATCACCGCTTTCGAATATTGGGTTGATGCCGGACAGCGTGCCCGTCAGCTCTTTGCCATCGCAGATGCAACCCGCTCCTTTTCGCAGGCCGAAAATCTCATTAAGCGCATTGAGCAAGAGCTTTCGAACGATGATATCTATCGCCTTTATGCTGATTGGTGTGAAATGGCCTTCGAGACCAGCGATACAGAACTGATTCGTAAACTTGGCAATGATGTGTTGAAACTAGGGGAACAACGCCATGCCCCCTTATTGATCGGCACTGCCTTAGATACTCTGAGCGATGCCTGCATGACAGCCAATCAATTCGAAGAAGGGTTGGACTTCGCCACTCAGGCTATCCCCTATCTGGAACAAAGTGATAACACCTTCGAACTTATGGAGGCCTACATCCACCGCGGCGTCTTCTTTTATATGCTCAACCGCCTGGACGAGGCCACCGAAGCCTTTCAGGACGCATTGGCATTAAGTACAGATAGCAACTCACCCAAAGTAATTGGAGCGCGGGCTAATGCTCATTACCAGACATCTTTAATGCGCACTCTGGCTGGATGGCCCGAAAGCGGGCGAGAGCACGCTCTCATGTCCCTGGATGATGCCAACTTGAGCAACCGCACTTATTTACGCGTAGCAGCTTATTTTGTTTTAGCCCTCTCAAGTTTTTACCTGGGTGAATATGTTCAGGCCAGGGAATACTCCCAACTTGGCATCGAGTTAGCACAACGTACCCAGGGTTGGCGAATGTTGGGTTATTTGCACAGCTACGCCGCCGCAGCGGTTTTGATGATGGGCTATTTAGATTCAGCCCTGGAGCATGCCAGCGAGGCGATTAGTCTGGGAGAGAAATACGAACTAAACGATGTGATCGCATTAGGGTGTTGCCAACTTGGAGATTTGTACACCCGTTTACAAAACCATGCCCAAGCCGCGCAGCATTACCAACGCGGCTTCGATGCAATTGGGGAAAATTTCATGGGAATGGAAAACCTGTTTCGTTTAGGATTTGCCCTCTTTCAGACAGGGCAAAAAGAAACGGGGCACCAAACAATGGCTCTCGCGCTCACTGCTCTTCAAGACAGCGGTGTAGGTTTGGGCGTGATCATGATACAGATTTGTCAGGCACGCGCTTATGCCCAATCAGGAGAATGGGATCAGGCCCGTCAGTTAGCCACCCATTTGAAGGACGAAACGAACTGGCGCTCGATGACCGCCTTCCACTTGACTGTCACAATCTTGCTAGGAAGAATTGCTTTGCATGACGAACAAATAGATTCCGCCATCGACCATTTCAAATCCACCATCCAAGGTGCAAAGTTGCTTGACAACGTCTGGATGGAATTAGAAGCGCAGAGAGAATTAGATAAAGCCTTGCGCCGTGCTGGGATAGAAGATGAAATGCCCAGGCAGCGTATAGATGAACTCATAGCCCAACTCAGAGCCAACATTACGGATGAAGCCATTCGTGGTGCGTGGAGGGTGGCGAGTAGCGAGTAGCAAGTGGCGAGTCAGCGAGTCAGCGAGTCGGCGAGTCGGCGAGTCGGCGAGTCGGCGAGTCAGCGAGTCAGCGAGTCAGCGAGTCGGCGAGTCGGCGAGTCAGCGAGTCGGCGAGTCAGCGAGTCGGCGAGTCAGCGAGTCAGCGAGTCAGCGAGTCGGCGAGTCGGCGAGTCGGCGAATGATGACGCATCACGCCTCACCCTCTACCCTCTGTCCTCTGTCCTCTACCCTCTCCCCTCTGTCCTCTGCCCTCTGTCCTCTGCCCTCCACGAATCAGAGGCTGGCTTTTCCTTTACGCCAATTCATTGTACAATTCTCCCATGCCCACTGTCCCTCAAATCTTACATTTTCGTCAACGCCGGCGCGAGAAAACCCAAAACACACCTGCCAGCCGGGCAGGATTAGGCTGCGCAACCCTGTTCAGCTTGTGTACTGCAATCGCGTTCATCGGGTTGACTCTGTTCTACACAGCACTGACCCGCGACCTGCCCTCTCTGGAAACCATCCCGCTGCTCCTGGAGCCGCCCAACGGCTTGTTGCTGCACCCCACTCGTTTCTACGACCGCAGCGGGGAACACGTGATTCTCAGCCTGCAGAATCCTGCCGTTACAGAGCGGCGCTATATCCCCATAGATGACAATCTGGAGAACACCGCAGCCGGTCAGCATCTGTCCCCTGAGCTGGTGACAGCCACAATCGCAACCTCTGATCCCACATTCTGGAGCAATCCAGGCTTCTCGATGCAGGGCCTTCGCCAGATGGCACACAACACCCTGGCCCAACGCCTGGTCTCAGATTTGCTCCTCGGGGATGAAATACCCGATCTGCGGCGGGCATTGCGGGAAAGACTTTTGGCCGCCCAAATCACCAGTCACTACGGGCGCGCAAAGGTGATGGAATGGTATCTGAACAGCACCTACTACGGCAATATGGCCTACGGGGCTGACGCGGCTGCCCAGGTCTATTTTGGAAAATCGGCTGCGGAACTGAATCTGGCCGAGGCGGCGGTGCTGGCTGCTGTGGCGGAGTCGCCGGCCTCGAATCCACTGGATGCGCCCCAAACTGCGCTCAAACGCCAGCATATTGTCATCGATGCTTTGCTGGGGCAGGGGCTGATCACGGTTGATGAGGCCATCGAGGCCAGAGAAACAGAAGTGGTGTTCCGGGAGGCCGCCCCCCCCGCATTGAATCCGGCGCCTGCATTTACTAATCTGGTTTGGGAACAACTCACGCCCCATATCAGCCTGGAACGATTAGAACGCGGGGGCTTCGAGATCATCACCACACTGGATTACGATTTGCAGTTCCAGGCCTCATGCGCAGCGGAGGCTCATCTAGCCCGACTAAAGGGGGAGCCATCGCCGGACACCTTTGATGGTACACCTTGCGAAGCCGCTTTACTGCTCCCCACCCTGGCCTTCGATGCAGACATATCTTTCGATGGGCTGGCGACCAACGTGGTGGTGCTTGACCCCTCCACGGGGCAGATACTCGCCCTGGTGGGCGACCCCGCCCCAGGGCTGGATCCTGCCCACCTGCCTGGTCATCCCCCCGGATCGCTGTTGACCCCTTTCGCTTACCTGACCGCTTTCACGCGCGGCTTCGGCCCCGCCAGCCTGGTGTGGGATATTCCAACAAGGCTGCTGGATGCCACAACAACGGCTGCCAACCCCCACGGGCAATTTCAGGGCCCGGTGCGCTTGCGGGATGCGTTGGCAAACGATTACCTGATTCCTGCCATCCAGACAATCAATCAAATCGGGGCTGAAAACGTGTGGCGGACAGCCCAGCAACTCGGCCTGACCTCGCTGGAAGCTCCCGCCGGTTCCTCGCCTGATGGGTGCCCGGGCTGCCAATTATTGGGAGGCGGAGAGATCACATTATTAGAAGCGGCGCAGGCCTTCGGCGTGTTCGCCAACCAGGGGATGCTGGCGGGGCGTCCCACGGAAACATCCGCAGATGGCGGGCTGCAATCGCTGCACCCCATTGCAGTGCTCGGCGTCAGCGATCTCGACGGGCAGGTGTGGGTGGCAGAGCAGGCCGCCCAAACCCGCCCCGTGATCAGCACACAGCTTGCTTATTTGATAACCCACGTTCTCAGCGATGAAGCCGCCCGCTGGCCGAGTTTGGGGCATCCCAACCCATTGGAAATTGGCCGCCCGGCTGGGGCCAAGATGGGGCAAACTTCCGATGGCGGCGATATTTGGACTGTCGGCTACACCCCGCAATTGGTGGTTGGCGTGTGGATGGGAAGCCCCGACTCCCCAGATGGTGGTGCGCTGCCCCCGAAGGCTGCCGCTGCCCTGTGGCACGCCATCCTGCAATACGCAGCCCGTGACCTGCCATCTGCGGTCTGGGACCTGCCGCCCGGAATAACCACCCTGGAGGTGTGCGACCCATCAGGCATGTTGCCCACCGAATACTGTCCCGCTACTGTTAGCGAGGTCTTCTTGACTGGGCTTGAACCTACCCAACCTGACACGCTCTATCAAGCCTATCAAATCAATCGAGAAACCGGGCGGTTGGCAACCGTGTTCACTCCCCCTGGGTTGATCGACGAGCACGTGTATCTAAACGTCCCCCCCGAGGCCAGCGAGTGGGCCGCAGGGGCAGGATTTTCCACTCCCCCCGAGACTTACGATGTGATCTACACTCCGCCCATTTTGCCCGATGCGCACATCATGTTTCCGCAGATGTTCGCACACTTGAACGGAGAAGTCAACATTCGGGGCCGCGCCGGTGGTGAGAGCTTCGAATCCTACCGCTTGCAGGTGGGGCAGGGTCTCAATCCCACCGGCTGGATCGTGATCGGCGAGGACATCAACTCTCCCATCGACAACGGGATTTTGGGAACCTGGGATACGACATTGCTAAACGGGTTGTATGCCATCCAATTGGTGGTTGTGCGAGATGATCAACGCGCAGACACAGCCACTATTCAAGTCACTGTGGACAACCAGCCGCCAGACTTGTCTATTCCATACCCTGTGGATGGGCAAAACTTCGCCTACGGCATCGACAACTCCATCACCTTCCAGGCTCAGGTCAGCGACAACCTGGGGCTGGCAGCCGTAGAATTCTACCTCGGCGACCGGTTGATCACCGCCCAAACCCAGCCACCTTTTGCTGTCCCCTGGCGAACCAGTCCGGGAGAATATACCCTGCGAGTGAAAGCCATCGACCTGGCAGGCAACGAAAGCGAAACGAGTGTATCCTTTGTGGTGGAACGATGAGGGGTGGAGGGGGGATTCCCTCAATACGAACATCGTCCCCGTAGGGGGTGTCATCCCCTTCTGGGGACCAGCAACTAAAACAAAAGAACCACCTCAGGGGTGGTTCTCGGTAACGCTGTGAGCGCGGGGTTATTCTGATTCTTCTTGGGTGTCAATAATGGCCACGTGAATAAAATCATTCTCAATAAGCTGTTCAGTGACAACTTGGGGATTAATAATGGGCAACACAAGATTTTCTTCACCAGTTCGCCGTAGCTGGTCGTTAGCATATTCACGGGCATACGGCCAGAGAATTGAAAGAGTGTACATCTTGGCAAAATCTACCAACCCTTCAGGGTGAATTTCCTGGCTAGAATGAAAAGTTGCCATATACACAAACCGTAGTTGGTAGCCATGCAGTTCTTCAGGTTCCCCAACAATATAATAATTGGCTTGAACTTCGAGATAACTGTGTGCCTGGTTATCTTGAACAACTGCATTAATACGAAAGGCAAAACGCGACTCTAATTTAGTATCACCCTCGTCTATGACTAGTGGGCGCAGAGATGATGTTATGAGTCTGACATCTTCACACTGAACCATGTATTGCGCTTCTGGTTCAGAAACATCCACAGTATTGGCTTCCTTGGATAAATCTTGAATAGTGTTATCAGACATTATGCAAATACTTTTTCTTTTCGTTTCATCAATGATGATGAAAATTGGTGGGTAGCTATATTTTCAGATTCGAACCAAGTTCCTGGCGCATCTGACTTGGCTACTTCTTTGCCAAAAAAGACAACGCCCTCGTGCAGATCTTTTTTCTTTTTTTCTTCTTCGGCATAATCTTTTTCAATCGCTTCGTATGGTTTAATGTCTTCCAATGGCACCAAGCGTACTTCAGCAGCAGCATCGAGAGCTTCAGCGAATTTTACAATTGTCTCCAATGAGGGTTTTACTGAACCATTCTCCAGGCGCGAAACTACAGTCTGTGTAGTATTTGCTTTCTTTGATAAATCTTTCTGGGTTAGACCACGTTGCTTGCGTAACATGAGGAGTTGGTCTGATAGGCGCGAGAAAGCAGCTTGGCGGTAGTACTCGCGTTTAAATTCTTCTTGTTCAAATAGTTGTTCGAGTTGTTTATTGAAGTCCATGATATTTCCATTAGATTGATGTAGGTGGCGGAAGTTTCAGTTCGAAGCAATTGTGGTTCTTTAGGTACTCTTGATATCGCTTTTCTGCAAGTTTTATTTCTGTGGGTGGCGTTTTTTGCGAACTTTTCAGGAAAGCAGACAACAAAATAAAACGTCTGTCATCTTGCGCATACAAAATACGATGGCGATTCTTCCTCAATTCATAGATAGGCGCTTTGCCATATTTGTATCTAATATATCCTACCCTGCTAGGGCTAGACTTTGAATAACATTGATGATTACAGCCCAGTCTTTGAAGTTCTTTCCATCAAATAAATATGCTTGAACTGGTATCTGATCGTTGCTATCGACAAACAAGCAAATAGTGTACCTGTAACGCATCCATGCTCCAGATGGGGAAATATATCATAAATGATATATCTTTACAAGACTAAAATTAAATCCCACCAAAATGTTCCCGAAATTATTTGAATTATTATACCAACAAATTTATTTTTCAAATCCCAATATATAGAATCTCCATCCCGCTGATCCACCTCCCAGCTGACCAGGCGCGGCAGAGCAAGATAAGAACCACCTCTGAGGTGGTTCTCGGCGATGCTGTGAGCGCGGCAGTTAAGGGCGCTTGCGTTTTCCTCGCGCAAACGCATAATCCCGATGTAAGAGCATCGGGACGAACATCGTCCCCGTAGGGGGTATCATCCCCGTAGGCAGCATCATCCCCTTCTGAGGACCTGCAATCAAAACAAAAGAACCACCTCAGGGGTGGTTCTCGGTAACGCTGTGAGCGCGGGGGGACTCGAACCCTCAACCAATGGCTTAAAAGGCCACTGCTCTGCCATTGAGCTACGCGCCCGTGCGGAGCGCATTTTATCACGCCCCATTCCCCCAGTCAACGCGTAACCTTGACTTTTCCTCACTGGCTGAGTACTATCTGCGCAGATAACCAAACTACCCTAGGAGATTATGATGAGCGCTATTCAACACGTGAGCGAAGATACTTTTCGGGCCGAAGTGCTGGAATCCCCCCAACCCGTTCTCGTCGATTTCACCGCTGCGTGGTGCGGCCCCTGTAAGAGACTGGAGCCGGTCGTCAAGGATTTGGCCAAGGAATGGAATGGCAAAGTCAAGGTTGTCAAACTGAATGTGGACCACAATCAAAATCTAGCCATGCAATACCAGGTGATGAGCGTCCCAACCCTGATGCTGTTCAACAATGGGGAAGTCAAAGAGCGTCTGACAGGCTACCAGCCCAAGAAACGAATTGTATCGAAATTGACTCCTCACATCTGACATCCCGCTGTTTTTACAGCGACTGACAGAAACCTCGCACAATCACGGAGCGGAACTAACCCCGCTCCGCTATTTATGGCTCTTTGATGTTTTGTGTGGTTAAACTCTTTTTGTACACGGATTACACGGATTTTACGGATTTTTCTTTGGCTTTATCCGTATAATCCGTGTAATCCATGTACCGCGCCCCACAATATCTCAGAGAGCCCTATTTATCTCTTGACGATCCAGCCGAAATACGTATAATATCTGTTATTGCGAGTGTTCGCAGTTGCAAGTTTTTGCACCACCGTGCGCACCACGCTTCACGCATCACTTACCCACTCTCTTATCAACAGGAAATCATCACCCTATGACCCACTGCCACACGATTATCGCCGATTTACGCCAGCAGGGATACCGCATCACCCCCCAACGGGAGATGATCATCGAGGTTATCGCTCACAGCGGCCGCCACATGACCGCGGAAGAGATATTCGATGAGTTGCAGGTACACACCCGGGCCACCAACATTGCCACGGTCTACCGCACGCTCGAACTGTTAGTAGAGGCAGGGTTTGCCAGCCACAATGATTTGGGAAGTGGAAAGGTGGCCTACTCCACGATGCGGCATGGCCCGCATATTCACCTGGTATGCCGGCACTGCGGGCAGGTCATCGACGCTGACTACCACCTGGTTGCACCGTTAGGTGAACAACTCAAAGAACACTATAGTTTCAATGCCGATTTGCAGCATATTTCCATATTCGGAGTGTGCGCAGATTGTCAAAAAGGAGAAAAAATCACATGAACCGCATTTTTTTGAAACCCGTTGTTTTGCACATCCCCGATGGATTCTTGAGCCTGACAATAGCGCTCATTTTCTGGGCGATTACAATTTGCTTTATTGGCTTAGCTATTCAGCGTACCCGCAAGCAATTCAATGAACGTCAGATACCCTTGATGGGAATAATGGCTGCTTTCATTTTTGCTGCCCAGATGCTCAATTTCCCCGTTGCTGGCGGAACTTCAGGTCACTTTCTGGGTGGAGCTTTAGCTGCCATTGTGCTCGGGCCGTGGGCTGCCATGTTGGTCATGGCAACTGTAGTTGGTGTGCAGGCTTTGATATTTCAGGATGGCGGCCTGATCGTGATGGGTGCCAATATCTTCAATATGGGATTATTGACTGCAACTATCGGCTATGGACTGTATCAGAGTACCGCTGCCCGCGGCAAGACAACGCGCCTGGCAGTGGCAGGGGTTGCAGCCTGGCTCTCGGTTATTGCGGGAGCGCTGGCCACAGCCTTTCAGCTTTGGCTCAGTGGCACATCCGCATTGCGGATTGTCTTTCCGGCTATGCTGGGTGTACACATGATCATTGGTGTTGGCGAGGCATTGATCACTGTGGCTGCTCTGGCCTTCATATCTCAAACACGCCCCGACCTGCTGGCAGAGGGAGATGCTTCGACCAGTACAACCGGCAAACGCGGCTGGGTTGTGGCAGGATTACTGATCTCATTACTCGTAGTGTTGATTTCGCCTTTGGCATCGGCATTCCCCGATGGTTTAGAGAGGGTGGCCGAGGATATGGGTTTTATCGAGGCAGGGCTGAGTGCCCCCTATGAAATTTTGCCAGATTACACCCTTCAATTCCTGGGAGAATCCAGTTTGTCGACCATTCTAGCCGGAGCCGTGGGAGTATTGATTGTCGCTGGACTGGTGGTGGGGCTGATGCGCTTGCTCCGCCGTAATGCTGACACTGCGTCTAAAGCTTAAGCTCGATGCCATAACACCACCTCGCTGCAACCAAACCAACAGGTGCGATGCACTTTCACAAGTGCGTCGCACCTGTAAATTTTTGTGCGCAGCGTGCTGATACAGTGCAGCGAAAATTTTGTTGGGCAGTCCTATAGATGTTAAGATAATGTTCTTGACTCCGCTTACCCAGGTGTCATACCGCAAGGGTATACCCGTTGGTATTGCGAACCGACGCTTTTCGGTGAAGCAATCTCCTTCTCGGCAAGGATGAGATTGCTCACCTGCACTGCACCAAACGCAGTGCGGTGCAAGTGTCAGCGGTAAAGCTGCTTCGCACATCGTCCCCTTTGGGGAATGACAGGCTGAGTCAAAATCTTTTTCTGAGAGTCTATATAATGCATATCGACACCTTTGATCATTATCAAAACAAAGAAAGCTTCATCCACAAACTAGACCCGCGTGTCAAAGTGGTGGTGACGGTTCTTTTTATAGTTTCTAATGTATTGTTGCCCGATGGGGCCTGGTTAGCGTTTGGTCTGGCATGGGGCATATTAGTGCTCTCCAGCCTGCTGGCCAGGGTAGGCATCGATTTTTTGATTACACGTTCGTTGGCGGTCTTACCCTTTGCTATCGCTGCTCTAACAGCGGTTTTCTCTCTCCCCGGGGAATCCATTTTCGAATTCGATATTGGCCCCTGGCATCTGATAGCGACTGATACGGGGACAATCCGTTTTCTGAGCATCATGATCCGCAGCTGGGTCTCAGTGCAAATGGCAATCATCCTGACAGCCACTACACCGTTCCCCGACCTGATTCATGCCATGAGGCATTTACGGGTTCCCGATATTTTAACGGCGATTATTTCTTTTATGTATCGCTACTTATTTATATTGAGCGATGAAATTGTACGCTTGTTGCGCGCTCGGGATGCAAGAAGCGCGCGCTCCGCCGGTCGACACAAATCTGGCGGCTCACTAGTCTGGCGAGCCAGGGCAGCTGGCAATATGGCCGGGCAGTTATTTCTACGGAGCTATGAACGCAGTGAACGTATCTACAACGCCATGTTAGCGCGTGGATACAGCGGGACCCTGCTCACCCTAAACCCCCATATAATGCGTGTCAAGGATTGGCTCGCTGGAGTACTGGCAATCATCACTCTCTGCATAATACAGTTCGTAGGGCGCCAATAAGGCCAACTTTGGGAACTCAGACATGCCAATTGTTCACGATGACCTCCACCCTAAAAGAGAAAAACTCCCCCTCGCGTGCGCCAACGGAGTAATCATTTCCATCGAACAGCTCACATTCGATTATCCCGACGGACACACTGCTTTACACGACATTTGTGTTCAAATCAAACAGGGAGAAAAAGTGGCATTAGTGGGGCCAAATGGAGCCGGGAAGAGTACTCTCATGCTTCACCTAAACGGCATTCTCAAAGGGGTTGGGAATATCCGCATTGCCGGTTTGACACTTGACCGAAAGAATACCCCGATAATTCGAGCCGCGGTTGGCATGGTCTTTCAAAATCCTGATGACCAACTCTTTTCTCCTACCGTGTTCGAAGATGTGGCCTTTGGCCCCCTTCACATGGGTGTATCGGAAGCCGAAATACAGCAACGAGTTACAAGGGCATTGGAGCAAGTCGGTATGAGTCACTATGCAAACAGACTCTCCCATCACCTCAGCATCGGAGAGAAAAAGCGTATATCGATTGCCACTGTGCTTTCTATGGAACCACAAATTCTTGCACTCGATGAACCAACTTCGGGCTTAGACCCGCGGGCACGGCGGGCTCTCATAAATTTATTGCGCGAGATGCCCATAACCATGCTTGTTTCTACCCACGATATGCGCATGGTGGAGGATTTGTGCCCCCGAATCGTGGTGATGGATGGAGGACGTATAATTGCCGATGGTTCCACAGAAGAAATTCTAGCCGACGATGGATTGCTGGAAGCCCACGGTCTGGAAAGACCTCACTTCCGCGCGCCCCACGCAGAGTTGCGCCACAGTTAGTGAGCGGAGATACCGTGATATAATGAGCCGAGAGAAATCAAAATGTACATCGAAAACTTTATCTGGCTCGACGAAATAGTCGAGAAACTGGAGCACAAGCACAAAACGCTGCCCACAGAGGTAGAGCAAGTTTTCGATAGCAAACCGCACTTTCGATACATCGCCAAAGGTCGCCGCCGAAAGGAAGAGAACGTATATGCTGCCTATGGGCAAACTGAAGCAGGGCGTTACTTGGCCGTGTTCTTCATTTACAAGCCCGGTAACCTGGCCTTGATTATCAGTGCCCGTGATATGGACAGAAAGGAACGCAAACGATATGGGTAAAACAAAAGTCCGTGACCCCATCCCTGAGTTTCAGACTCTGGAAGAGATTGCCGAGTTTTGGGATACTCACAGCACGGCTGACTACCACGATCTGACCCACGAGGTTCAATTCGATATCAATCTACGCAAACGTACTGAGCCTGTTATGCTTCTGCCCGAATTGCGTGAAACCATTCAGGAGTGTACTGAAAAAACTCTTTTACCGCGGAGAACGCGAAGAACGCAGAGAAAAACTTAAAACCAGGTTTAAGAATTCGTACTAAAATTTGAGCAAAGATTAGAAATCTTTAACTAATTATTTAAAAATTCTCAGCGATCTCTGCGTACTCTGCGGTGAGATAACCTTTTTTCAGTGGACTCATTCAGGCCTTAGCGCACACTCGCGGAGTTTCGACTGAGACATTTATCAACGGGGTTAACTGAAAAGATACTCGAACTGGCCTGACTCACTGCTGTAGGCCAAAGAATCAAAGTGCGCCGCATCTCAAGTGATGCGGCGCACTTTTTGTGTGTTCGCAGCGGAACGCTGGGAGGTCAGGTTTGTAGTGAGGCACGAGAGTGCCGTTGTGCAGAGATAACGCACTGGCGCCCGCGACTACAAACTAATCTGCCAGACCAGCTGCCTCACGCAGCAGATCGGCTTTGTCGGTGCGCTCCCAGGCGAGGTCGAGGTCGTCGCGGCTGGTGAGTGGGGATGTAGGGATAAATAAGTTGGAGATAATAACTTGATGTATAATGGTAGCAGATTCACTACCATGTAAACTTTTCAAAATCTATCCACTGTGAGGAAAAGCCAATGTCCAAAGTTCAACAACTATCTTTACACCAATTTATGGCATTCGATGAGAAAACTTTGTTCGAATTTTCGCCTGGAATTAATGTTTTCATCGGTCCAAACTCTACAGGAAAAACATTAGCGATGAAGGCCATTTACGCATTACTCAAGGTGTGCGAAACAGCTCATCGCGATAAGATTGTCAAAGACCCCACGCGATTGAATGTTGCAATGAGTGATAAGTTACAGGGGGTGTTCAAGCCCGATACGATTGGCAGATTAGTACGACGCGGGAGAGGACGCAAAACCGGCTCGATTGAAGTGCAATACAATGATCGTAGTGCACAAGCAACCATTAGTACTCTAAATAAAGTTCTTTTTACTGCCAACCCCGTGCCTGAACCCGTTCCATCTATATTTTTACCCGCGCATGAATTTCTCTCCACCAGTGAAGGATTTGTGTTTGCCTACAAAAACCGGGAAATGCTCTTTGACGAAACTTATTATGATTTGAGTTTAGCTTTGGGCGGCTTACCTCTGAAAGGCCCAACATTAGAAGCGATCAAGACACTCGTTGCGCCTCTGGAAAAAGAGCTTGGTGGCAAGATTACCAAAAAGGGAGAGAGGTTCTACGTACGGCTCAAAGAAGGCAATATGGAAGCAACCATTCTTTCAGAAGGTTATCGGAAAATTACCGGGCTAATTTACCTGCTTAATAATGGGTCCCTTACCCAAAATGGAATTTTATTTTGGGATGAACCCGAAGCAAATCTCAATCCTAAATTGGTTACAGTGGTTATCAGTACCTTACAATCGCTCATATTATCTGGAATACAGGTGTTTATTGCCACCCATGATTATTTAGTGAGTCAAAAACTGTCTTTATTAGCTGAGTACAATTTAGAATCCAACTTGAAATTTTTCGCCTTCCGGCAACCAAAACGAGGAGCAGGGGTCATCGTAGAAAGCGGAGGAACTTTAGCTGAAATTCAACACAACTCGATTTTAGATGAATTTGCCGCACTCTACGATCAAGAAATGGAATTTTTCCAAAAAACATCGTAGGGGAGATTATCATGAAAAATTTTGATGAAAGTAACCTCTGTTTTTCTTTCGGAAACTCGTGGACAGTTATTGCATACGACGAACATCCTGATTACTTAAATATTTTTCAAAAGCTAGAAGGAACGAAAGCTATTGATTTTCTGGGAGTTCATGGGAATAGCATTTATTTCATCGAGGTCAAAAATTTCTCCGGGCATCTTGCCCAATACGAAGGGAAAATATCCCAAAGGGCATTAAAGAACGACTTAGTGCAAAAGTTCCGCGATACGAATTTGTGGGTTTTGCTTGCGCATCATCGCTATGGAATGTTAGATTGGATGGATTATGCTCAGGTAATCGGAAATCAAAAAAAGGGCATTAAATTCGTTGCATGGATCGAACTCGGATTCGGTCTTGACGAGTATCCAGTCAAAAAGCTTAAGGGATATTGGTCAACATTACAGAATCAACTGAAGCAAACATTCAGCGGGGTAAAACAATATGACAAAAAGATTTCCTTTTTGATCACAGCTTCAAACTTTAATCAAAATACGCTTCCGGACTTAACGGTGCGACGATGCTCTTGCTCAGAAACGGCGATTAAATAACTTGCCCGGCATCGTTTCATTTTGGAAAAAGACTGGTTTACACTTTTTTGCAGGCAAGTATCCAACCTTATCAACGGGGTTAACTGAAAAGATACTCGAACTGGCCTGACTCACTGCTGTAGGCCAAAGAATCAAAGTGCGCCGCATCTCAAGTGATGCGGCGCACTTTTTTGTTGTGCGGGGAAAGCGCACTCCCGTGCGCGATTACAAACCAGCTGCCTCACGCAGCAGATCGGCTTTGTCGGTGCGCTCCCAGGTGAGATCGAGATCAGCGCGGCCGAAGTGACCGTAGGCAGCCAACTGCTGGAAAATGGGTTTTCGCAGACCCAAATCCCGGATGATGGCCCCTGGACGCAGATCGAAGTGCTCGTTGATCAGTCCGGCGATCTTTTCATCGTCGATCTTGCCAGTCCCAAAGGTTTCGACGTTGACGCTCAAGGGGTGGGCGACGCCGATAGCGTAGGCTACCTGGATTTCACAGCGGTCGGCTAACCCGGCCGCAACCACGTTTTTGGCTGCCCAGCGGGCCGCGTAGGCCGCGGAGCGGTCCACTTTGGTGGCATCCTTGCTGGAGAAAGCTCCCCCGCCGTGGCGTCCCATGCCACCGTAGGTATCGACGATAATCTTGCGCCCGGTGACGCCGGCATCCCCTTGGGGGCCGCCAATCACAAATCGGCCGGTGGGGTTGACGTAAATCTTCATCTCGTCGTCCACCATATCGGCGGGCAAAACGGGCAATATGATGTGCTCGATAACGGCCGCGCGAACCCCCTCTTGGGAGATTTCGGGGGCGTGCTGGGTGCTGACCAGCACGGTGTCCACGCGCACGGGCTTGCCGTAGCTGTATTCCACAGTAACCTGACTCTTGCCATCGGGGCGCAGCCAGGGCAGGGTGCCATTTTTGCGGACTTCGGCCAGGCGTAGAGTGAGCTTATGAGCCAGGTAAATTGGCATGGGCATCAGGGTGGGGGTTTCGTTGCAGGCATAGCCGAACATCATACCCTGGTCACCGGCGCCGATGGCCTCGATTTCTGCCTCGGTCATCTCGCCGCTTTTGGCTTCCAGAGCTTTGTCGACGCCCATAGCGATGTCGCTGGATTGTTTGGCGATGGCGGTCAGCACGCCGCAGGTATGCCCATCGAAGCCTTTTTTGGCCCGGTCGTAGCCGATATCGACGATCACTTTGCGAGCTAGTTCGTCATAGTTGATTTGGGCTTTGGTGGTGATCTCGCCTAATAAAACGACGAAACCGGTTTTGGTGGCCACCTCGCAGGCCACGCGGGAGTAGGGGTCTTGCTCCAGGCAGGCATCCAAGACCGCATCAGCGATCTGGTCGCATAGTTTGTCAGGATGTCCTTCGGTGACAGACTCCGATGTGAACATCAGACTAGGGGATTTCATAAATGTGGTTGTCATTGCGCCTCCGAAAAAGGTATCATCTCACTAAATGGGTGAATGATACAAAAAAGCCCTTTCTAGCTCAGAAAGGGCAACGCGCAAGCGCACGACCGCCCTCTCATCTTCCAGAATATCCATCTGTCGGAATTGGCACCTTAGGTAGTCAAATAGTCTATAAGTCTCATAGTAAAATGGTCAGTGAATTCGGATGACTATTTGACTACCTGACTACTCGACTAAATGACACACCCAGGTTGCTGAGGTTTCACAGGGCCGGTCCCTCCACCTCTCTGGATAAGAGTGCTGTTCAGGGTTATTAAATTGTGACGGTATGTTACCACGGGCGAGGCAAGCTGTCAATTTTAGGCCGGTCGTGCCCCTGGCTGCCGATAGTGCCTTAATACTAACGCAATAGAACGCGAACACTTGCACCTGCATGCAAGTATAGGTGTTACACGGATTAAGCGGATTAACGCGGATTTTATTTTATAAAAAAATCCGTGGTGATTCGCTGTATCCGTGTTGTCCGCGTTCTATTGAAGCAGCATTCAGCAGGTGCTGAACAGTCAATGTCATTAAGTTAAGCCATCGGCGGATCACGGATCCGCCTGGAGTGTGCAAAAAAAAGTTTTCCTCCTGTCGGATTCGTGATCCGACAGCCACCTGTCCTTAACTTAATGACATTGGCAGAACAGTTACAGAAAATATATATCTATAATGCCCATCCAAAAAACACTCACCCAGGCTGTAAAAGACGAAGCCCAGCGACTCGGGTTTCAGCTTGTGGGCGTGACCACCCCCGATCCGCCTCCGCACGTTGACGTGTACGAGAGCTGGCTGGACAATGGCCATCACGCCGGGATGGGTTGGATGGCAACCGAGCGCGCCCGGCAGCGGCGCGCTGATCCGCTTTTGATTCTGCCCGAATGCCGGTCGATTTTGGTGCTGGGGGTGCGCTACCCGCCATCACCCCTGCCCTCACCCTCAACCCCTTCGCGAAGCATACCCGAAGGGGTACTCCCAATGGGAGAGTGGCGAAGGGGTGAGGGCAGAGTCGCCTCGTATGCCTGGGGCAACGACTACCACGATGTACTCCCCAAACGTTTGCGGGAGTTGGTAGCCTTCATCGAAAAGCAAGTTGGGCAACCGGTTCTCAATCGATGGTACACGGATACCGGCCCCATTCTGGAACGGGAACTTGCTCAACGCGCCGGGCTGGGATGGATCGGCAAAAACACCTGCCTGATCAATCCAAAAATGGGGTCGTATTTTTTGCTGGCAGAGATTGTGCTGGGGATCGCACTCGAACCGGATGTACCCACAACAGCGGATCACTGCGGCGATTGCACTCGCTGCCTGGATAGTTGCCCCACTGCATGTATCATGCCCGATCGAACGATCGATGCCAACCGCTGTATTTCGTACCTGACCATCGAAAAGAAAGGTTCCATCCCAGAGGATTTGCGACCCCGGATGGGAGATTGGATTTTCGGCTGCGATATTTGCCAGCAAGTCTGTCCCTGGAATCAGAAATTTGCTGCCCCCCAATGGGATCCGGCGTTCTCCCCTCGTTTAGGGCTGCCGCCTCCATCTCTGGAGGATGAACTGGCTCTCACGCCCCAAGAATTCAATCGCAAATTCAAAGGGTCCCCGGTCAAGCGCGCCAAACGACGCGGCTACCTGCGGAATGTGGCCGTGGCCCTGGGAAATAGCGGTGATCCTGCGGCAATCCCGGCGCTGATCCAAGCCCTGACAGACCCCGAGCCTGTGGTGCGTGGTCACGCTGCCTGGGCGTTGGCAAGAATTGGCAGCAAACAAGCCGTTCAAGCGCTACAGGAAGCGGAGAAAAGCGAAGATGATCCTGAAGTGCTGGCTGAGATAAGAGCTGCGCGTGAGGCGTGAAGAGTGAAGAGTGGTGCGTGGAGGGTGAAGAGTGAAGAGTGGAGAGTGGAGAGTGGAGAGTGGAGAGTGGAGAGTGGAGAGTGGATAGTGGAGAGTGGAGGGTGGATGAATCTGGTGGGATAACGAGGTAACCAGTATAAATCACGGAGCAAGCTCTCCGCTTTCATCAATCACAAGGATACGAAGAAAACTTCGCCATATTTATCCGCCCCGTGGTCGTGGTCTTCCCAGGCAGTCTCCCCGTCTTTTTGCAATTCAATATCCCAGGAATACGTGCCTTTTCGATTCCAGACCATCACGGCAATCTCATTTTGCTAGTCAGGTTTCAGCAAGCCTGTGGTCGATCATTCGACTGAACGCTCACGATGGAGTCGCCAGACCGGGGCACGCTGATTCCGTTCCAACTAATCTAGGACTGTCGCTTCTTACCGTAGAACAAGTCCAAGTATTCATCATTCATCAAGTCAGCGTCGCGGATAAGTCCCTTGAGTAGACCCGTTTTGACAATTCGCCCCCCATGGTACGGAATCGAGAGATGAAAATCAACCCCCTCTTTGGTCAGAATATAGTGATTGCCCGTAACACGGGCAACGCGCCAACCAGCCCGTTTGAATGCCTTGAGATGGCGTTCAGCTCTAGCATGGGGAAGGTGTGCCATTTATGGTACATGTACCGAGAGAGTAAGCGGTTGTCCCAACCGTTCAACGGCAGAAGAAATGCGAGGAATGTCGAGCGAGCGTTCAATGTGAGCCGCAAGCCACCCACTAATGGCATCAACGATATTGTGCAGAGCTTCGTCCATTGTTTCTCCTTGCGACCAACAGCCCTTGAGAGACGGACAGTGGACGACGTAACCCCCATCGTCGGTGTCCGGTTCGACGACGACGGTAAAAGCCCATCCATCGGATGTTATCCGTTTTGTTGCATCCATCGAGATTACTCCTTTGCTCATCTGACCTGTCACACCTGAGTGAAGAGGCCCAAATGTCTTCACCGTGGACATTATAGCCATGCTCAGAAAGCCGGTCAAGGATGCGCGTTCATTCATCTAAAATGTTACCGAACGGGTATCATTCCCTCAAATGATAATGTTACCGAGGGAACGATGTCAATTACAGAAGAAATGATTATAGATGAACACCGCAAGTACTTGCACAAGATGAAAGGCCGCTACTGGAAGGCCAAGAGCAAAAAAGAAAAGAGCCAACTGTTGGATGAAATGGAGGCTGTAACTAAGCTCCACCGAAAGTCGGTGATCCGTCTAACCCATGGCGAGTTAGCCCGCCAATCACGCCGTCGGCAACGGCAGCGCACATATGGAGTGGAAGTTGATAGTGCCCTTTGGGTAAATCCGTGGTTGCTTTGCTGTGCTCCCCCAACTTCTGTATACGCCCGTTTGAGAGTGAGTGATATTTTGTCGGATCAGGGTCAGATACGGGTTCGAGGGGGAAAAGGCAAGAAAGACCGCTATACCACGTTAGCAGACAAGTCAATACCCATTCTACGAGAGTATTACAGAGTTCATCAGCCTATGGAATGAGTCCACTGAAATAAAGTTATCTCACCGCAGAGTACGCAGAGATCGCTGAGATTTTTAAATAATTAGTTAAGATTTCTAAACTTTGCTCAAATCTTAGTACGAATTCTTAAACCTGGTTTTAAGTTTTTCTCTACGTTCTTCGCGTTCTCCGCGGTAAAAGAGTTTTTTCAGTACACTCATGGAATGGTTGTTCCCCGGGGCTGCTCCCGGCATACATTTTTCGGTAAGGACTGCTCAACGAATGTTCCAACGCGCTCGAAGTGAGGCGCGGATCAATCAGGAAACTACTCTGCATTCACTACGGCATTCTTATGCTACTCATTTGTTGGAAAATGGTGTAGATATTCGTTATATTCAAGAATTGTTGGGGCATGTTGATATTCGAACGACTCAGCGGTATACTCATGTAAGTAAGCACAGGCTGGAAAATGTGCGCAGTCCATTAGATGATTTTTCGCCACCCGGCGAACTGGATGACGGTGAGGAAGCGGGAAAGTACAGAGATAAGGGTGATAGTGCGCATGGGAACTATCACCACAAAATCGAGTGTTAGTGCGCATGAGAACTATCGCGTGGTTAGCGGGCATTCTCAAGCCCCTTGTTATTTGAATGAGTTATTGAAATGGAGGATTGAAAAAGTGAAAAAAAAACATATTTATCATCTGTATTTTTCTTCTGTTAGGAACAGTCGCTTGTGGAGGGGTTATATCGAATGATTCTTCAAGTCCATCTGAACCCGAGCGGGGTTGGTTATGTGATTTTGATTCCACAGGTGCGATACGTCTTTGGACTGCTGCCTCTATGGATGCCACTGTGAAAGATGTGGTCGGTACTTGCGTAAGCTGTTGTGTTGATGTAACTATGCACGAAGAAAAATCGGTTGAGGGTATCTTGTTCTATCGTATCAGTGTTGGATCTCAATCAGGTTGGGTAGATGTTGATTACTACTACCCTGATTGGTTGGGAAAACCCGATTGGTCGAATAATTAAGTTGCCAAACCTTTTTGGAGACAACAATATGAATTACTACCGATATTCGCCTTGTTAGTTTTATTAACTCATGTTACGCACTTGAATAGGGCATAACAGGATAAAATAAGGTCAAGGAGAAAAATGCGATGAACAAAGAAATCCTAGACCTGTACACAGATTACTTGATTAGCTCATTTGGCCCGACTACAGCAACCGGGTTATCAATACTGATGGATGGAGAAATCAGTCATGACCAGGTGAGCCGGATGTTAGCCAGCCCGAAAATGACATCCAAAGAATGGTGGCTTATGGTCAAGCCACAGGTACGAAAAATCAAGCGAGCCGATGGGCTGATGATCATTGATGATTCCATTGAAGAAAAGCCATACACAGATGAGAATGAAATTATCTGCTGGCACTATGATCATTCAAAAGGACGTAATGTCAAAGGGATCAATTTCATCACAACGCTGTATTATGCCCAAGAAGTGGCTTTGCCGGTAGCCTTTGAGGTTGTCTCTAAAACCGAGAAATACATTGACAAGAAAACAGGCAAAGAAAGACGTAGGAGCAAGACGACCAAGAATGAGTACGTTCGCCAGATGTTGCACGCCGCTTACAACAACAAGATTCACTTCAAATATGTGCTCACTGACATCTGGTTTGCATCTGCAGAGAACATGCGCTTTGTGAAACTCGATCTAAAGAAGGATTTCATCATGGCGCTCAAGGGCAATCGCAAAGTGGCCTTGTCCGAAGATGATAAATCCAATGGGAAGTACCAGCGGATCGATCAATTGGAATTGCCAGAAGACACCACTCAAACCATTTACCTGGAAGGGGTTCCCTTTCCGCTTCATTTGGTACGCCAAGTCTTCACAAACGATGATGGCTCAATGGGTGTGCGTTATTTGGTGACCAGCGATTTGACCCTGAATGCTGACCAAATCATCACGATCTACCCAAAACGGTGGAAAGTTGAAGAATATCATCGTTCGCTCAAGCAGAATGTATCCTTGGCCAAATCACCAACTCAGACTGAGACTACTCAAACCAATCATTTCGTGGCTGCACTATGGGCATTTGTCAAAATTGAATTGTTGAAGGTACAAACGAACAAAAATCATTACCAGTTGAAGGCTCAATTGTATTTTGCAGCTTTGCAGCAGGCTTTCCAGGAATTGCAAAAGCTGCAATCTGAACATTCCCAGCAGCCCTCGGCTGCGTAACATGAGTTATTAATGATAATTTTACTTGCCAGTTGCAATCCGGCGAAAGATGTGCCAGTCGAGGCATTAGTTGCAGCATTTCACTTTTGCCCTGTGGACGAATGTGATAACGTCTGCCAGTAACGCAAACCGTTAGGCGTTTGTCTTGCTAATCGTGGTGTCGCTTTATGAAATTCAAATTCAGGTTGTATTAAGTGTTTTGGAGTTTTCATGTCAAGTTTGCAATACATCAATTCCAAATTATCTGACGCACTATATATTTTGACCGTTGATGAAGGTGACGCACGTACAAGATTGGCACGAGTTCTTCCAAAAATAAAAGTTCTTTCCACGTCAAGTTTTCCCACTGAGTTACAAAAAGATTTTGAGTGGGTAAAGTCAAAAATTGAAAAAGGCATTGGCTTTCGCCTACCAGATTCTCCTCCACCATATAAGTTAGCAGGCATTACAAACGCCACTGCAAGTAAAGTGATAAAGAAACTTTTAGAAATTCAAGAAGTAATAGAAATACAATTAGAATCTTGAATTTATTTCGTTTTGATTGGTCAAAATTGGTTTTTGATTAATCGGTATTTTGGCAAGTCAATTTTTTGGAGATAGCCAAAGATTAAGTTGTATGTAAAACTTGGGCGTGTTGGCAGCGTCATCTTTTTCAGGCGGCGAGTCTTGTACAACAAAAAACGCCTAACAAAGCGTCCTAAGAAACCAGAAAACGCCTCTTTTGGAGTGTTTTTTCATTCCATAATTAACCTAAAAAAGAGCTGCCGTCCTTACTTTCCAACAGCTCTACGCAAAAGAGTAAATTGAGCGTGGAACATGAATGGCAC
>JBDRGC010000025.1:0-12413 GCA_043818215.1 Chloroflexota bacterium
GTAGCCATAAGTCATCACAATTTTGGTGGGCAGCAATTGCAACGCCCGCACGAAAGACGTAAAGGCCAGCAGCGAGCCAAAGATCACCAGATAACCCCAGGCCAGCCAGGCTTCCGTTGTGGGCGCGGGGAGCGGCTCTCGCAGCAGCAAAACCATGAGTATAAAGCCCAGACTGCCAAAGAGATGTTGGTACCCCGAACTGACTTGAGCGGTGAGCGCCACCGGCCTGCGGCTCTGCAAAACCGAACCGGTGCCCCAACTCAGCCCGGCCAGCAGCAACCCTACACCGCCCCGATGTCGGCCCGCACGCCGGAGCGCAGGGTGGGATAGCTTAGCACAGCAATGCCAACGAAGCCGATGAACAACGCACCCACCATCCGTAGAGAGGGCATCCGCCGGTCTAGGATGGCTTCGATCATGGCAACCCAAATGGGCGTAGCGGCAATGATCAGCGCGGCCAGCCCGGAGTCGGCGCGCTGCTCAGCCCAATTGACCAGTCCATTGCCTCCCACCCACAGGAGCAGGCCCGAAGCTGCCAGCGTGATCAACTCTTGCCGGGTGGGCTTGATGCGCTTCCGAGTGAGCGCACTCCAGCCAATCAACAGTATTCCGGCCACTGCAACGCGCGTAGCCCCCAACATAAACGGTGGGAACCCTGATCCATCTCGCACGGCGAAGCGGATAGCCAGATAGGTACTGCCCCAAATGATGTAAACGACGAATAGATTAAGGAGGCCTGTCCAGGCGGGTGTGTTCTTTGATGGCATAGGTTTTCTGAGTCGGCGAGTCTGCGAGTTTGCGAGTCTGAGAGTCTACGAGTCTGCGAGTTGGCGAGTTGGCGAGTCAGCGAGTCAGCGAGTCGGCGAGTCGGCAGTCGTCGGTCAGCGGTCACCGGTCATCGGTCACCGGTCGGCAGTCGTCGGTCAGCGGTCATCGGTCTCCGGTCACCGGTCGTTGGTCAGCAAAATGGTGCTCGCATAGGAATAACGCCAGCGCAGACATGCCGCAAGTGATCTCCCCGGCACGGGCCATGCGCATGACTTCGTCTTTAGTCTCGATAGCAATCTCGATCAGTTCCCCCGCCTCGGGCTGGCTGGCGCCTAATTCCACCCCGGTTGCCAGGTAGACTTCGCAGCGGATATTGCCGACCCCATTGATGGCGTAAAAGGCGGCAATATATTTCAAGTCCCGACAAGTTCCCCCAGCCTCTTCGAACACTTCCTTGCGGGCGACTTGCTCACTATTATCTTCGTCGCGCCCGCCCATGGGGATTTCCCAACACCAATCTTTGACCGTGTGGCGGTACTGGCGGATGAGTACGATTTGCCCATCTGCGGTCACGGGGACCACGGCGACGACTCCGGGGTGCTGCATGAAAGTGTAGGTGATCTCGGCCCCCGTGTGGGTGCGCACCTGATCCTGCCGCAGGGCGAACCAGGGGTTCTCGAAAATGCGCTCGGAAGCCAGAGTCTCCCAAGGGAGGTCAGTTTTGATGGGTTGGCTACTCAAGTGTCAAGTCCTGCAAACGCATCCAGGCACCGACCCAGGGAGCGCCCATGCGGTGGTGTTCTGATACTTTGACATCGCTCAATTTTTGGGCAATCTGAACCGCGGCTTGCGCCACTCCGGCCCAATCGCCGGCCAGCACGGCTGTGCGCATTTCTGCGCCCAAGCGTTCAGCCCACTCCCAGTCTCGTCGAAAGCGGTCGGCTTTGAGCCAATAATCGCGTTTTTCCCAGGCGGCTACGGTGGTGTCAACCGTCTTGACAATTGCATCCAGCGATAAAGCAATGAAAGCTGCCAGATCGCGCGTCTTGGCGTTGGGTTCGGGTTCTCTAATCAATTCGCGCAAAGACAGGGCGACACCGCGCTTTAAACGGTTGCGCTCTGTTCCTGGCGCATTGGGGTTAATCACTCGTGACAAGATGGACTCCTATATTGTGAAACGTGAGACGTGAGACGTGAGGCGTGAGACGTGAGACGTGAAATGTGAAATGTGAGACGTAATTTTTATCAAGCATCACGCGTTTCCGGCGATTGCCCCTTCGCACCCTGCGGGTGGGCTACGCACGGGGTGCTTCGCGAAAATCGCGGCAACAAAAGCAGGGAGCCTGCGGAGGCAGGTTGGATACCAGTCGGCACTTCGACAAGCTCTATGCAAGCTCCGGCCGACTTCGTGCATTTCGTTGCTGCGATTTCAATCGCCCGTCAGCAGCGCCGGCGCCGGGCAAACAGATTCCGGGCGGCAGAAGTATACCTCCAAAGCCCGCAATGTATAGACTTTCAGAAAATGTTTCAGAAAATGATTTTGACTCAGCCTATCATTGCGAAGCAGCTTTACCACTGAAGCAATCTCATCCTTGGCAAGAAGGAGATTGCTTCACCGAAAAGCGTCGGTTCGCACATCGTCCCCTTTGGGGAATGACATCTGGGTAGGCGGAGTCGAAAACATTATCTTAACATCTATATGTACACAATGTCATTAGGTTAGGCCATCGGCGGATCATCGCGCAGCATCCCCCTGTGGGACGGATCCGCCAGCCGCACAACCGAGGTTCTTGCACGCTTCTGGCGGATCCGTGATCCGCCAGCCGCACAACCGAGGTTCTTGCACGCTCCTGGCGGATCCGTGATCCGCCAGCCGCCCCACCCCTTATTTTTAAGAAGGTACCCCCAGGAGAATAAAATGAGTGATTTGTTCGAGCAGGTTACGGATCAACAGGATTTCTTCAAAAAGATCGCCAGCAAAATCCCCGGTTTCAGCGGTTATATCGAGCGTCAGAACCGGCGGGCCGCGGACAAGATGCTGCGCGAAACGGTAGCTGATCGCTTCGAAGAGCAATGGAAGCGAGTATCAGCATTGCAAACTGACTTTATCAGCCAGGGTGAAATCATGTTTGTGGATGACCTTGAGAAGGCGGCCATCAAACTGTGCACATTCATCGATAAAGTGCGAAGGGCTTCCTATGGCTACTCAGGCTTCTTCGATGCTGCTAAGGTCAACGAGGATGAACTGGCTCTTGTGTACGAATATGACACCTCCATGCTGGATATGGTGGACGAGGCAGGTCGGGCGATTGATAACGTGGAGGCATCCATAGGCAGTGATGGCTTGCCTGCCGCCATTCGCAACCTGGTGAGCACAGCGCAGCAATGCTTGAGCACCTTCAATCGCCGCGACGAGGTGATGAAACAGGGGGGATGAGCGAATCAACGAATCAACGAGTCAGCGAGTCGGCGAGTCAGCGAGTCGGCGAGTCAACGAATCAACGAGTCAGCGAGTCAGCGAGTCAACGAGTCAGCGAATCAACGAGTCAGCGAGTCGGCGAGTCGGCGAGTCAACAAGGCTTGCTCAGACTTGTGAGAATAATAAAACATGCAGTTGAGCAAAAGTCGGCAGACGGCTTACACCTCGGGAAATGTGACGCATTTACACTGAAGGCTTCACGCCTCACGTCTCACGCCTCACTTTGTGAGTTTTGCGCTACTGCAAAAATACCTGGTTTTTTGGAGGATTAGTGATGGCTAGAATTTTTGATGTTATCGAATACCCCGATGAAATGAGCGATGAAATCGTTCATCGTTTCCCTGAGAGCGGACATGGCGACTTCAGAATGGGATCTCAAGTGATTGTGCGCGAGTCCCAGGCTGCGGTCTTCTTCCGGGATGGGCAAGCCCTGGATGTGTTTGGCCCTGGCCGCCACACAATTGCCACCGCCAATATCCCGCGAGTGATCGACTTTATTGGCAAGGCGTTCAATGACCGGACTCCCTTTCCCGCGGAAGTCTACTTCGTCTCTATGCGGGAATTTGCCGACCGCAAATGGGGCACACCACAGCCGATCATCGTGCGCAATCCTGGCATGGGACTCGGCGTGGCTCTTTTGCAGGCCTTTGGGTCTTATGGCTTCCAGGTGGAAGATCCGCAGCAATTCGTCACCCAGGTGGTGGGCGCCCAGGGTGTTTTCCGCACCCGTGATATCGAGAACCGCCTGCGCGATTCTCTGCTCTCTGATCTGACGGATTTGCTGGGTGAGACCGCCGCCAAACACAGCGTGGTCGAATTGATCGGACTGGTCAACGAATTGAGCGCCGGTGTCCGCGCCAAATCACAGGATCACTTTGCATCCTTGGGCTTGACACTCAAAGCCTTCCTGATCGCCAACCTGAAGCCCTCCAGCAAATCTGCTGAAGAACTACGGGCCATGGGGATGCTGGATATGCAGACCTACACCCAGTTGCAGGCTGCCGATGCCATGCGGGATGCCGCCCAGAACCCCAGCGGCGGCGCAGGCCTGACAGCCGGGATTGGGGCTGGAATTGGGGTTGGGAACGTGCTCAGCCAATCTCTTGCAGGGATGACCGGCGCGGCTGCCCAACAACAGGCTCCACCTTCAGGCGCCGCTCCCTCTGGTGGCGGGATGCCAGATGTTATGACCCCCTCCGAGGCGGCCTCAGCTTTGAGGGTTTCCGAAGAAGACGTGATTGCTGCCATCGAGGCCGGCGACCTGAAAGCCCGCAAACTCGGCAAGGCCTACCGCATCAGCAAACAAGCTATGGAGGAATTCCTCGGTTAGCACTCGAGATAGGTAAGCGTTCAGCCCTCTGATGAAATGGAACGTGGACACCTGCACTTTCACCGCAGGTGCAAGTGTGACACGGATTAAGCGGATGTACGTGGATTTTATTTATGAGGAATCCGCGAAAATCCGCCTGATCCGCGTAACACCTGCACTTGGTGCAGGTACAAGTGTCCGTATTCTATCGAAACAACTTTCAGCAATCGCCTGAACGATTACCGAGAGGTAGAGCTGACAATATCATTAGGACTTACGCAAGACTCGTATCACATATAGGAATTAGTGTATCCTCTTCAAAAGTAAGGGGAGATGTAGCCGAGATTTCCATATCTCGCCCCACACGGGGTATGGAAACCCCGACTACAATAGTTTTTACCCTACAATATGGAGAGGATACGAATTAGTCGGTTTTTCTTCGTTAAGGTTTGCCTACCAAAGTAGGGAAGCAAATACCAACTTGAGTAAGTATACTTCCAATTCGAAGTCTGTTATACAGTAGGATAGAATCGCCTCATGTTTGAGGCAGATAAACCAGGAGAAAATCTAATGTCGAAACGATTACAACTTGTTTTTCTTGTACTCATGTTGGTTACCCTGGCATGTTCCAGTTCCACTATTTTGCCGGGACGAAGCGAGTCCCAAGAGCCTGAGGCGCAACAGACCATTCAGGCCTTGCAGTCAACCCTTCAGGCTCAAACCGGCCAGGAGGGTGAAATTCCTGATGATGTTATGGCGATCCAGGCTACGGCTATGGCGCAAATGACCGAGCTGCTCGAAGCGGCAGACTCGCCAGAGGAGGAAATAATCACCTCAGACGGGATCATCAATGTCGAATCATTCTCGCCCTATCGCTCGTATTCGGGCTTGCCCGCTCCGGCTTATGTTCCTGCAGATGGCTATCATATAGTTGGCGAGCGCGTAGATTCCGGTAATGTAACCTGGGTAGTGTTAAGCTGGACGACGATAGAGGAACCTATGACGCCGTTTCAAATTGCGTATGTGGATTTACTAACCATAAACCGCGGCGGTTCAGAAGTCTGGATCGAGAACGCTTTTGGGCTAAAGGATAATCACGGGGCGGATGTTTATTCCAGTGGGGCTACCAGCTTGCTGCCCGGTGAGCGTCAGCGCATGTGGTTGAGTTTTTACATAGAGAAGGATAGACAACCCGCCGTGCTATATCTCAATGCGGATGATAGCGGTATCCCCGGACAGCGGTTGTTATGGGACCTCGGCCCGACTCCATGTGTGGCAGCCGTTCCTGACAAGATGGACGGTGAACGCGATTTGACCGTCTATGCTATTGGCGAGACCGCCCGCTTGGAGAATTTGGAAGTCACAGTGACCGGGGTTTCTTACCCGCCCCAAGATAAAGATTCTTATCCGGGTTATCGGTACGTAAGCGTTGATTTGATTGTTGAGAATGTAGGCACCAGCGATGTTGATGTAGGCTGGTTATACTCTATGGCATGGATGAAAGATGCCGCCGGTTACTACTATAGCGAATATTTCAACGTAGATGCTTCAACTTTATTCCCCGGAGGGCAATTACAGACCCAGGCGCGTTTCGAGATACCAGAAGAATCCACGGGGTTGTTATTTTTATTCGATGCTTCGTATTTGTGGTGGGGTAAGGCGTATTTTGATTTGGATTAACGCTTTGATGACTCCGCTGAAAAAAGGTCGTTTGTTACCACGAAGACACGAAGGAACGAAGATTTATAAACAAGTACTTAAAAATCTTGATGTTTTTGTTTCGGCCTTATCAATTTAATTGAATTAGTTTTAAGTTTTTCTTAGTGTCTTAGTGCCTTTGTGGTTATTTCAGTGGAGTCTTTGATGTGATCGCCAGCATGATAAATGGTTATCACCTCAAAGGTTAGAAATTACGCATATACGGTGAGGAAAGACCGAAAATAGGGGTGCGCGCACCCCTATTTTCGGCAAATTTTCAACGGGCTGCGTAAGTCCTAATCATAAAAGCCCGGAGGTATTCTCCGGGCTTTTGTTTTCCCTGAAACTGATATTCTGCCTATCAACTCCCCAAAACATCTTGAATGGCTTGGACCGTTTCACTAGAAATTGGCTTGCCCTTGGCAGATTTGCGAATGAAATCTTTGAGTTTCTTCATGGGGAGGGTAGGGGCCGGGGCCTCATCCACCTGAATATCCGCCTCGGGGTGAGTGAAAACCAACGCCGCCTGAATAGGGGGCAGTTCGAGATCGGGTAATTTTTTAGCCAGATAGCGTTTCAAAGCATCCACCTCCGACTCCAATTCCAGGTCTGGGCGGCCAATGCCTTCCTGTGCAAATATCTTGAGATAAGCCAGAAAAACACCGCCGCCTTTCTGACGCCAGCGGTTTTTACTGTATGTCACGGTTCCGCGTTGGTGCTTGGGGATCAGAGTCCATACGCCTGCCGGGCCAACCAAAACGTGGGATGCTGGGGTATGATAATGGTATATGGTATAGTTTTTATCGAGTCCTTTAAGCGCCTGATCGAGCAGATCATCCGGGCGCGGTTTGCGTCCCCAGCGGTTGGTGAAGTAGATTCCAATTTGCGACAACAGGAACCCCGCCAAGAGAGCCGTGATAGAGATGTTGATCATCTCGGGCTTTGTGAATGTAATATACATTCCACCACCCAAGATAGCCAGAGCCGCAATCGTGACAATCTGACCGATGCGGGAATTTCTTTTAATGGTGCGTTCGTTTTTTACAATATTCATATTACTCCTTGTATGTACTCCTTTAGAGTTTGCATGTTTGCATGTGGCATGTGTGCATGTGGCATGTTTGCATGTTTGTACGCTCTCACGCGTCACGCGTCACGCATCACGTTTCACCCTCCACGCCTGCCTCATACCGCTTGATCACCAAACACGCATTCTGACCGCCCAAACCGAAAGAATTCGATAGGGCTATATCAACAGCGTGTTCGCGAGCCTGGTTGGGCACATAATCCAAATCACATTCGGGGTCGGGATACTCGTAGTTGATAGTTGGATGAATCCGCCCGTGAACAATTGCCAGGGTGCAGGCGATTGCTTCCAGAGTGCCCGAGGCTCCCAAAGCATGCCCTAACATCGACTTTGTGGAATTGACCGGGATTTGATACGCACGCTCGCCGAACACGGACTTGATGGCTTTGGTCTCCATCACATCGTTCAGAGGGGTGGACGACCCGTGGGCGTTGATATAATCCACCTCGTCTGGACCGATGCCGGCGTTTTCTAAAGCCCACTGCATGGCCCGGATGGCGCCGGCCCCCTCGGGGTGCGGGGCCGCGATGTGGAAACCGTCTGACGATGAGGCGTAACCGATAACCTCGGTGTAGATGCGTGCGCCCCGGGCCAGGGCATGATCCAAGCTCTCCAGCACCACTGCCGCGGCCCCCTCGGAGAAAACGAACCCCTCTCGACGGGCATCAAAGGGGCGGGAGGCCTCCGCTGGACGGTCATTGTAATTGGTGGGCAGTGACCGCATGGCTATAAATCCCACGAGAGAAAAATGACGCACCAGGGCTTCGGTTCCCCCGGCAATCACTACATCGGCTGCCCCGCGGCGAATATATTCCATAGCTTCTCCGATGGTCTGTGTTCCGGTGGCGCAGGCTGTAGTGATGGTGGCGTTCGGTCCCAGGCATTGGAAACGCTGCGAGATCAAGAATGCGGACGAATTTGGGATGCCGCTGGGCAAAATAAAAGGATTGACGCGCACTATCCCTTTGGCTCGATAGTCTTGAATGCCGTCAATGAGTCTCTCGATGCCTCCCATAGCAGTTCCAAACACCACGCCGGCACGTTCCGGTTCCGGCATCGTTTCTGGAAATCCGGCATCGGAAACAGCTTGCACAGCCGCTGCCAGACCAATTTGCGCAGAGCGGGAGATACGGCGCGCCTCTTTGAGCAGCATATAATCTTTGGGGTCGAAGTCAGGAATCTCGCCCGCAATCTGGCTGGGGAGATCGCTGGCATCGAAGAGTGTTATGCGCCGGATTCCGGAACGCCCTCGCAGCAAACCATCCCACAACTGTTCAACCGAGTTTCCCAGGGGGGTGATGGCTCCCAGGCCGGTGATGACCACTCTGCGATGTGTCATACTGTTTCTCTGGCCCGAACAGTCGCCAACTGTTCTCGAATCGCCGTGCGCAGCGCTTCGAGCAGGCCTGCATCCACAGCCTGCCGCGCCGCCTGGATGCCGTTCACCAGAGCGTATGCGTCCGAGCGCCCGTGCCCGATAAAAACCAAACCATCGAGGCCCAAGAGGGGCACTGCGCCCACTTCTCCCGGATCCATGATTTTCTTGACGTTGGCGAAGGCCGGTTTTGCGAGAGCCGCGCCTATACTTGTGCGCACGCTGCTGGTCAATTCGCGCTTGATGATATTCAGCAAGAGTTTGGCAACCGCCTCGCTGGATTTTAGAAACACATTGCCCGTGAAGCCATCCGTCACGACAACATCGACTTTGCCTTCATAGAGTTCCTTAGGCTCCACATTGCCGATGAAATTCAGCCCGCTGGCTGCGAGCAGGGGATACGCTTCTTTGACCAGTTGGTTGCCCTTGCCGGCTTCTTCTCCGTTCGATAGCAAGCCAACACTCGGGTTTTCGATCTGGCGCACTTTTTGAGCGTATTGGGACCCCATGATAGCGAATTGAAGCAGATAATTGGGTTTGCATTCGGCATTCGCACCCAGGTCGAGAACGACACAGTGCCCGCCGGAGACGGGAATGACGCCGGTGAGGGCTGGTCGTTTAACCCCGCGGATGCGCCCCAGCCTGAAGAGTCCGTTGGCCATGGCCCCCCCAGTATTGCCAGCGGTGACGAAGGCATCTGCCTCGCCAGACTTCAGCAAGTCCATGCCCACAGCCATCGAGTTCTCGGCCTTGCCGCGCGCCGAGCGGGCCGGCTTATCGCCCATTTCCAGCACTTCGGGGGCATGTACCACCCGAACCTCCGCCCCCCCGAGAGATTCGAGCCGGGGTTTTATCTGTTCCTCGTGACCGACCAGGATGATCTCCTCCCCGAACAGCCTGGCGGCCTCGATGGCGGCCTGCACTTCAGGGGCGGGATAATTATCGCTTCCCATGGCGTCTAATACAATGCGCATGAATTGGCTCCTTGGGTATGAGTAATTGACCGCTGACTGCTGACCTCAGACCGACGACCACTGACCGCCGACCGCTGTCTGCCGTCCGCCGACCGCTGTCTGCCGTCCGCCGTCCGCCATCTGCTGTCGGCGGTCTGAGGTCAGACAATGTGCGACTTCTCGGTATTGCGTAACAAGGTACAAGTATACTGGAAAACGCTGGAAAACACAGCTTGACATTTATAACCCCCTGATTATAATACGATTATTCTCGCGCTGGTGCTGGAACTGGCAGACAGGCGTGGTTGAGGGCCACGTGCCCCTAGGGCGTGCGGGTTCGACCCCCGCCCAGCGCACACGAAACCCCGTCCTTTTGGGCGGGGTTTTTGATTCCCCAGTGCCCCAGGGATTCCCAAGCTGTTTCTTGGCATCTTAGCGTCTGCGCGTTTTTTCAGTGCAGCCATATAGTACTTGTGGGAGCGGCGTTCAGCGCATATTGTTCTAAAAACTGCTTGCAACAACTTAGTATATGGATATAATAGGGTAAGGCAACGGCAATTACCGTTAGGAACTGTGCTTAGATAACTTGCCCGTTTGCGAGATTGGGATATCATTAGCCTGTGATCTCCAACCTCCAATCTCCAATCTCCAACCTCCAACCTCCAATCTCCAATCTCTGATCTCTAACCTTACCCATGAGTTAGCCCGAGTCCATACCCAAAACGTGCAAACGCACAAAAGGAGAATGTAATATGAACACCAAACGAAGTATCGGCTTTTTCTTGATTGTATTGATGTTGGCACTTGCCATCCTGGCATGCAGCCTGGGCGGAGGCGCAGAACCTGAGGTCGAAGCTCCAACTGCCCCACCTCCCACCGAAGCGGCTGCCGAACCAACCACGCCCCCTGAGCCGACTCCCGAACCTGCTGCCTCGCTTGGAGACGAGTATCGCAGCGAAGAGGGCGGTTATGCTTTCCTCACCATCCCGGATTTCGAAGTCACGGAATTCATGGGCTTCACCAGCATGTTGGCTCCGGACGATGAAAATGTTATGGTTGCGGTAATGGGCAGCATCAACGAAGAAAGCATGGACTTGGAGCAGCTCTACGCAGAAGCCACCAGCGACTTCGATGAGGGCATAGAACTTTCAGACAAGTGGGAGGTACTTGTTGACGGCGTACCGGGTCTGGCATTTGACTTGAGTGGAACCGAGGATGATATAGAAATGGCAGGCCGGATCATCGTCGTAGCCGTAACCCCTGAACACGGCGTCCAAATAATTGGCGCCGCGCCGCATGACCGTTGGGAAGCAGAAATCGAGCCGCTGTTCGAGGCAGTGGTGGCCTCACTCTCTTTCTTCGAGCCTGTCCCTGTGGACTTTGGCGAGAATGAACTCCCCGTTGTCAGCGGCGAATTGGGAATCGACACGATCCAGAGTTACCAGGATCACTACGATGACTGGTACGTGGTTGGCTTACTCACCAATTACACGGAGCGTGCCGTGGATGGTGTCGAAATCGAAATCGAGGTTTTCGACTCTGGCGGGAATTCCATTCTCACGGAGATAGCCTACCCTGAGTTATACACTATCGCCCCCGGCGAGACCGTGCCCTTTAGTTTGTCGTTCTACGAAGATCTGCCCGACGATGTTGACTTTGTGGCGACTATCGTTGGCTATAGCGCCGCTGAGGTCGAACGTCCCATGGTAGAAATCCGCGGCACGCTCATGACCATTGACGATGATGGTGACGTACATGTCACCGGAGAGATTGTCAACAATGATCTAGAACCCATCTCTATCGATGTGGCTGCAGCCACCTTCGACAGCCTGGGCGAGATTGTCACTGCCGATAGTCGTGACGTTGTCGTTGGTTATCTTGATCCCGGTGAATCTGGCCCCTTCCGGGTGAGCATGACAGGCATCGGCGATAGTGCGGTAGATATAATGGATTACACTGTTTACTTGGATGCCGAAATCACATCACCAACCGAAGTATGGACTCTTGACTGGTCGGAAGACGAATCCCTCTACCTGGATTCTTGGGATTGGTTCCATTTGGTTGGCGAGGTGACTAACACTAGCGTAGACAACTTGAATATCCGTATCGTTGCCGGTCTTTACGATGCAGCCGGCAACGTGCTGGACGCGGCCTCCACCGACCTGCCTCTATCTGCGCTGGCACCCGGTGAGACAGTGCCCTACGATTTCGGGTTCTGGGGGCCGGTGAATTACGCCGCAGGGATGTTCGATCAGGTCGATACTTACACCCTCCAGTGGGATCCATCCTGGACCTGGACGACATCAACGGAGTACGTTGACCTTAGCACCGCCAACGACGAGTATACAAACGACGATTCCAGCGCGACCTTCACAGGACAGGTGGTCAATAATACCGATGGGCCGGTAAGTTACACCTACGTCATCGCCGGCCTGCGTGACATCGCCACCGGAGTGATCGTCGGCATGGAATACGATAGTATTTGGGACGAAATCCCCGCCGGAGGCAGTGCCGAGTACGATATCACTATCGAATTCGAACCCGGCCTCGACGTAAATGCCCTCGAGTACTTCATTATCGTCAAAGGCGAGTTGCCTTAAGTGATCGGGCAGCGGATAGTTAGCAGATTAGTGGATAACCTCTGTCTTCTGCCCTCTGCCCTCTGCCCTCTACCCTCTACCCTCTACCCTCTACCCTCTACCCTCTACCCTCTGCCCTCTACCCTCTGCCCTCTGCCCTCTACC
>JBDRGC010000026.1:0-2642 GCA_043818215.1 Chloroflexota bacterium
GGTCGGCATCCAGGCCATGGCCGACCGATATGCCTATGTCCCCCCTGATCGGTATATGTATCATCATTGTCTGGTCTGCTTCCGAGCTGGTCTTGAAATTTCCCCGCGTAAAGATCGTTCTCACAACCGTAACCGCAACGGTTCTGTTGCTCCTGATGGCAGCCACCATAACACAGGTACGCTACTGGCAGAACACGGTGACACTTTTCGAACATACCCTGGCGGTAACGACCAATAACTGGCTGCCGCATTTCAATCTGGGTTTTGCCCTTGATAGGCAGGGTCACACCAAAGCGGCCGCTGCGCATTATCAGGAAACCCTACGCATCAAACCCGACTATGAACAAGCCCACAACAATTTAGGACTCGCCCTGGAAAAACTGGGCCGAACCGATGAGGCCATCAGACATTATTCAGCAGCGCTGTACAGCAACCCGGATTTCGAAAAGGCCCATAACAACCTGGGACTTGCTCTGGAAAAACTGGACCGAACCGATGAGGCCATTACCCATTATCGGGAAGCCCTTCGCATCAAACCCAATTACGAAAATGCCCACAACAACCTGGGACTTGCTCTGGAAAAGCTGGGCCGAACCGATGAGGCTATCACCCACTATCAGGAAGCCCTGCGCATCAAACCCAATTATGAGCGGGCGCACTACAACCTTGCCAATGCGCTGCATAGAAAGGGACTCATCGATGAAGCCATTGTGCATTACCTGGAGGCCGTCCGCATCAAGCCCGATTATGAGGCCGCCCATAACAATCTGGGGATTGTGCTTTTTCAAAAAGGGAATATCGATGGGGCTACCAGAGAGTTTCGGGAGGCCTTGCGCATAAATCCGGATTCCGTCAACGCCAAAAACAATCTGAGGCGGGTGTTGGCCATCCAAAGGGAGCGACAGTAAAAAAACCGGAATTAAGGTTTTTATTTGGTACTTTTCGACAGGTACGCGAAGCTGGCCGACAAGTTCTCCATCACCCTCTCGTGGGGCGGTATCTCCATGACAATGGCGCCTCGATAGCCTATCTTTTGCAGCACACGCATCTGACGAAGGCAGTCCACGTCACCTGAGCCGATGGTGGGGTGCGATTTCCCCTCACGGGTCTGCTTGAAGTGCACAATCTTGAGGAAGTCCGGCGGCGTTAACTCGATCTCGGCTACAGGGTCGCTATTTGGATAATGCGGAAGCTGGTTTGCCGGGTCAGGGCAGATACCCAGAAACCTGCCGGCGTTCTTGGGTAGCCGGTCGCGGACCATCCTGACCAACAAGGTCATGCCCGCGATAGTCTGGCCCACATTCTCGATGGAGAGGACCACGCCTTGTCGAAACGTTTCGCGTGTCAGGTCGGCCACCTGCCCAAGCGCCATGGCTGGAACCTGTCTTTCATCTGTCCACGCGACGTCGTACGATGTCCTGTCCACTATGCGCAGCTGGGGGGCTTTCGCATTCAGCACCTTGGCCGCCTGGAGTACGGACTGGAACTGTTCTCCGCGTGGGTCGGTTTCCCTGGAGAGACACGACCACTCGATGGCCAGATTGAAAGAGAGTTGGGGAAAAGCTCTTGCCATCTCCGCAAGCTTCTGTATCGCCGGCCGCCAAGTTTCACCGTCCCCCGTCTCGCAGTTGCCCATGCAAGTCTGGCGCAGTTCTATCTGCCGTGCCCCACGCGTCTGGGCGTCCTGCACCAATTTTTCCAGATCATGATTCGAAAGCTGTAATTTCCAAGAATTGGAGATGGCCCCGAGTATCATACAATTCCCTCATAATTAGAATTTGCTTTTTTTAGAGAATGTATAGTGAAAATAGCCTGTGTGTCAACGCAGAACCGTGCAAACACATTCAAAGCCAGCTTGGATTTTCAAGCCCTACGGTGACTTTAAACGTATATGCGTATCTGATGAAACCGGCAAATCAGGAGGCAACTTGCAGGCTGGAAAAATCTGTTTTCTAAGATTATTGTTTATAGTCTAAAATTACGGTATGTAGGGAACTGTGGTAAGGATGGCCCAATTCAGAATCATCTTGATTTCTTAAGACTATCTTTTGTATGTCTGAGGATATCGATATTCCGAATAATACAAGAAGGTGAAACTCTACTCGAACCTAAGACACGGATAGCAACCATGCCTAAAAAGCCTACATATGAAGAACTGGAAAAAAGAGTCCAGGAATTAGAAAGAGCAGAATCTGAGCGCAAGCATGACGAGGAGAGACTCAAACGGCTGAACAGTCTCACAGAGAGCCTGCTCGGTTCCGATTCGCTGGACGAGAAAATGAAACGTATCACGGATGGCGTAATTGACATTTTTGGCGCTGACTTTGCCCGCATCTGGCTCATTAAGCAGGGGGACATGTGCGATTCCGGTTGCATGCATGCTAACGTTATCGAAGGGGCTCACGTCTGTCGTGAGCGGAATAGATGCCTCCACCTGATGGCCAGCTCTGGACGCTACACCCACATTGATGGATCCCATGGGAGAGTGCCGTTCGGCTGTTACAAGATTGGGCTCGTTGCAGCTGCCGAAGAACCTGGATTCCTCACCAATGATGTCACGCACGACCCGCGAGTCCACAATCATAACTGGGCACGGGAACTGGGTTTGGTGTCGTTTGCGGGTTATAGGCTTCAGTCGCACG
>JBDRGC010000027.1:0-20205 GCA_043818215.1 Chloroflexota bacterium
CGAAAAGCCAGCCGAAGCCGAAGAGCCAGCAAAAGCTGAAAAGCCAGCCGAAGCCGAAGAACCAGCCGAAGCCGAAGAGCCAGCCGAAGCCGAAGAACCAGCCGAAGCCGAAGAGCCAGCCGAAGCCGAAGAACTGCCGGATGAGGACGCTCCTCCTGAAGAGGGGGACGAAGCCGAAGACCCCCCGGATGAACCCAGTCCCCCCAGAGGACTAACCCGATAAACACAAGGCGCACCTTCAGAGGTGCGCCTTTTTTGTATCTGCATAATAAGCGGGATACTGACCGCCGACCGCCATCTGCCGTCGTCCGTCGTCCGTCTTCCGTCTTCCGTCTGCCCTCTCCCGTCTGCCTCTCCCCTCTAACCAATGACAGCTATAAAGAAACAATTTCTCTTGAACCCCGACGTGATCTTCCTCAACCACGGCTCCTTTGGCGCTTGCCCGCGTCCTGTGTTCGAAGCGTACCAACACTGGCAGCGCGAATTAGAACGTCAGCCGGTGGAATTTCTTGGTCGACGTGCCACCTCATTGATGGCAGAGGCGCGTGAGAACTTAGCTGCCTATCTGAATTGCCAGGCCGATGAAGTGGTCTATTTCCCCAATCCCACCACGGCGATCAATATGGTAGCCCGCAACCTGGACTTGCAACCCGGCGATGAAATCCTGACCACCGACCACGAATACGGCGCCATGGATCGCACCTGGCGGTATATCTGTGGGAAAACTGGTGCGCGGTACGTACACCAGCCTATTCGATTGCCGGTCACTACCTCAGATGCCTTTGTGGAAACTTTTTGGTCGGGTGTGACCCCCAAAACGCGGCTACTGTTCATCAGTCATATCACCAGCCCCACGGCTCTCATATTCCCCGTGGAAGAGATCTGCCGCCGGGCACGAGAAGCCGGTCTGTTGTGCATCGTGGATGGCGCCCACGCACCGGGGCAGATACCGCTAGATCTCACCGAGTTGGGGGCTGATTTGTACACGGGGGCTTGTCACAAATGGCTGCTGGCGCCCAAGGGTTCGGCATTTTTATATACCCGGCGCGAAATGCAAGATTGGCTTGACCCGTTGGTGATCAGTTGGGGTTACGATGCTGCCCCTGACTTTAGGAGCGGCAGCATTTTCGTTGATTATCACGAGTGGCAAGGGACGCGCGATATCTCGGCGTTTTTATCTGTCCCCGCGGCGATTGAATTCCACGCCCAAAATCAATGGGATACGGTACGCGAGCGCTGCCATCAATTGGCAATCATCACCCGGCAGCGGATCAATGCCCTGACGGGATTGCCTTCCATTTGCCCGGATTCCTGGCTGGGTCAAATGTTTGCCGCCCGCCTGCCCGACGTGGATGTGGCCCAAGTAAAAACCCGCCTGTACGAGGAAAGCGGGATCGAGGTACCCATCCATCGCTGGAATGACCAGCCCCTCATCCGGGTCTCTATCAATGGATACAACACTCAATCCGACCTCGATGCATTGGTAGACGCGTTGGCGGAATTATTGCCACATCCCTAACACACCAACAAACGCATATACTCCCCCAAATCACCCACGCTATCGAAATCCCACGTCGCTGCGATAATCTCATCCTGTTGGGCAGCGCTGACGATGCCCTCAGCGTTGGCGCGGAATTTGGCGATGAGATCATCATCGGAGAGGGGATTCTGGGGCGAACCTTTGGCGTGATCCACCTGCGCGGTGTAGGTGCTGCCCTCGAGGGTGGTGATACTGAGCCGGGCGCGCTTGAGCCTGGGGAACAGGGCATCGATTTCGGGATCAGCCACCACCTTGATCTTGGAGAGCAAATCCCAAATGCGTGTATCCTTGAGTTTTTCATCGCTGAACGAATCCGGCAAAACGTTGCCATCGGCCACCGCTGCGGCAATCACATAAGGCAGGCTGTGATCGGCGGTCTCTTTAGTCTTGGGCGCAAATTTGCTGGGATCAGAGAGAATATCGGCCCCGCGGGTGGTCGTTTCGACTCGGATTTCGGCCACATCCTCAGCCGTGATGCCGTGCTCACGACACACTTGTAACGCAGCGCTGATGGGCTGGTGAGTCAGCGCCTCGGTAGGGAAGGCCTTGTAACCGCAACGCGTAATCATAAAATCGCTGCCCAAATCCTTGAGCAGCCACTCGGGACGCCACTCGACATTATTCAACACTTCGAAGAGACCTTCCTTCCCTTCGAGCACTTCCACAGGGCCTTCATAACCCTCGCGGGCCATCATGGCCGCGATCACACCGGCCTGGGCAGCCAACGGATCAGCGGTGTTCTTCATATTGGTAAGATGCCCGGCCACCACCCCGCCCAGGGTGAAGTGGCTGCTGCCGCTGATGCCCACAGCCGCGACCATCTGGCCCAGGTCGAGATCGTACATGCGCCCGGCAACCAGCGGGCTGACGAACTGCGTCAGGGTGGCGTGATGCCAACCCACCTCGCGCACCCCCGGAACAGCGGCATGGCACCAGCGCATCTCCAACTCGTAGGCAATGATGATGGCTATGAGCGCGTCACGGCCAGTCTTGCCATTAGCCTCCGCTGAGGCCAGAGCCGCGCCGATGATATCGGAGGGGTGAGAGGGGTCCTGTTCCCAGTAGATGTCGTTGTAATCCAGAGCGCGGGTGAGCAAGCAGTTCATCAAGGCCGCGTTGGGGGCATTGGTGCGCAGACCGTTGCCAATCACTGTGGCCTCGGGTGTCCCGCCCAATTTCTCGGTGAAACGGTACATGGCCTGCATATCTTCGTTGTTGGTTGCGGCTAACGCACAACCCATGCTATCGAGGATAAAGCGTTTGGCCTCGTGAACGGCATCGGGGGGAATATCGTCGAATTGCAGGCCAAGAGCAAACTCAGCCATTTGAGTACTGATGGATGTCATATTTTTTTCCTTTCGAGATTTTGGTATTGGATAGGAAATGCTGACACTATTTTAGCATGTTTGTTTTGGCAAGACAAAAGGGGAGGGTTGGAGATACTAAGGGTTTTCGGAAACCCTTAGGGTCTAACCGCCAAGCTGCGATGCGGTCTTGTGTGAATTTTATTTGGATATCCAACGGTATAATATGAAATACGCAGCTTCGGCGACTGTAAGTCGCAGCAACAGGGGCTTGAAGCCTGCCTACGCAGGCTGGATACTAGTCGGTGCAGGCCGACTTTGTGCATTTCGTTGCCGTGACTTATAGTCGCCACATCCCCGCAGGCTGGATACCAGTCGGTGCAACAGGGGCTTGAAGCCTGCCTACTCAGGCTGGATACTAGTCGGCGCAGGCCGACTTTGTGCATTTCGTTGCTGTGACTTACAGTCGCCACATCCCCGCAGGCTGGATACCAGTCGGTGCAACAGGGGCTTGAAGCCTGCCTACGCAGGCTGGATACTAGTCGGCGCAGGCCGACTTTGTGCATTTCGTTGCCGTGACTTATAGTCGCCACATCCCCGCAGGCTGGATACCAGTCGGCGCAGGCCGACTTTGTGCATTTCGTTGCCGTGACTTACAGTCGCCGTATCCTTGCACGGGAACAGTCGCCGCATCCCAGTAGAGAAAGCAGGAACAACCATGTCTTTAGATTTTCAGCAAGTTCGTCAACAAGTGATCGAGATGGGGGAGAAAGCGCCTATCCGAGAACAATACATGCGCGATTTGCGGCACAAAGCGCTTGACACGCTGGAAAACTGCGCCGATGAGTTAGCACCCCTCCGGGCAAAAGTGGAGGCCGCCGTCAGCCAGAACCCCAATCTGCGCTGCGCTGTTCCCAGGGATGAGCCGCTCGATACCAGAACTCCCCTGCCACCATTGCCCGAAACAGTAACACTGCTGGCCGCCGATGGCTCCCAAATTAACCCTGACCGGCACGGCGCGGTGGATTATTGTCTTGTCAACGTGGGAGCTATCCAAATGCGCCGCGGATCTCCGGAGTCACCCTCCACCACGATTCGAAGCCATCTACTCTACGATGAGCAGATGTATACCTCAGCGGGGAGAATCACCGAGCGCATGGTGGCACTCCGGCGGGACTTGCGCGAACGCCTGCTGCTGGCTGAATTGGCTGCCGGCGCACAGCCTCCCATCATCACTCTCACCGATGGGCCGCTTGAACTTTGGGTCGGGCGCGAGAGTGAATCTGAAGCTAAGGAATACCAAAAATATTTCAAGGAATATCTACGCGCCCTCCGGGAGTTGAAAGCTGCCGATGCTTCCGTTGCCGGGTATATCGACAAACCCCGGGGCGATCTCCTGGTACGCTTGCTGGAAATCGCCAGTCTTCCCGATGACGAACTCGAAAAAGCTGGGCGGGAGTACCGTCCCTTGCGCGGCATAACCGATGCAGACCTGTTCCGCGAAATCCTGCCACCTGGCGAGCGCTCGGCGGTCTTCGGCATCCAATCCCGCAACGCTGGAAAATATGAAGCGGAACTCGCCCTGCAATTTTTCTATCTCAACGTGGGCCGTGACGAAGATCATCCCTACCCCGTGCGCGTCGAGATTCCCGCCTGGGTTGCGGACAACCTCCAAATGCTGGATGATCTCCACGCAGTGCTCGTCCACCAGTGCCAGATTCTCGGCACGCGCGCCTATCCTTACCTGCTGCACCGTTCTCACGAGATAGCCCTCGTCACCCTGGATGAGAAAACGCAAGTCGAGAGTATGATCGCTCTCGAACTGCGCCGCCGCGGAGGGGCTGTGAGTCAGATATCACAAAAGCAGGCCGCGAAGGATGCGGGTGGGAGACAGCGGTATGGGAGGTAGGCAAGTGGGCAAAGTATACAGGGTAAACAAGGTAAATACAAATTCAGGTTGGAACCACAAATTAGGTAACTGTTCAGCAACCGCATGAACGATTACTTCGAAACTTGTTTTTTTCCCAGGAACTCATAGCGCGCCTATCATGGGTATGGCTATTAGCAATATGGGGAAACAGACTCGACTGCCCTCAGTCAAAGCGTGTTTAAGTTAGTGATGCAGATAGCATTCTATTCACAACTGGTTAGTATTCTGCTGCACTCCCACGATATTCGCTTTTCGGGTATCATTAGCATAATCATGCGCAAAGTGTTTTTGGTTGTCACTCTGATAGGAATGCTCTTCGTACTCGGTGTAGATGTTGCTCCTGCTTCGGCGCAGGCTGGCAACGCTTATGATTTGATCGCCGCTGTAAACCAGTTCCGTGCCACGCAGAGGCTGCCCGCATTGCAGATCAGTGGCGCCTTGATGGCCTCGGCGCAGGCTCACAGCGATTATCAGGCCGCTATCAGAACGGTGACTCACGTCGGGGCAGGGGGTACGGGGGCCAAAGACAGGGCTATCGCGGCCGGGTTCGGTGGCGGAGCGCAGTTCTTCATCTCCGAGAATATCGCCGGAGGATTGTATCTGTCCGTCAACACGGCTGTCTACACCTACTGGCAGGATGCGCTGCACCTGAGCACGATGCTCAACCCCGACGCCCAATACGTGGGAGCCGGGACGGCTTTTGTCGGGGATTATGTGTACTACACCCTGGATGTGGGAAATGTGGTGGGCGTTCCTACGCCTGGGGTGAATGTCACACCCATTGCGGGCGGTCCGACGGTTGTGGCCTACGCCCCGTTCGTGGTCTCTACCCCGCGGGGTGATGGCGCCATAATTCACGTTGTGGGGTACGGGCAAACGCTGATCGGCATTGCCAACACTTACGAAGTCAAGGTGGCTGATCTGCTGACATTCAACGGGCTGACTCCGGACTCTGTCATCTACCCGGGGAACGAGATCATCATCCGGGCTGGCAGCACGTTCACAACAACGGTATCACCCACCAATTCCGCGCTGGCGGGCACTCCACCGGCCACGGTCACACAGCACAGGCAATCTCCCACACCCCGGGCAAGTTTCACCCCGCGTCCTACATCCACGCTCACGCCCACCGTCACGCCAATCCCCATATCTGCCGAAAGGGAGCGGCTGGTGGTCGGGGTCGTGCTGATGTCGCTGGCCGTTTTGCTGGCGGTGATTGTTAGCGGGTTTTTGAAAAAGCGATAGGTGCTGTGGCAACCCCATCGTTTTTGATGGTAAGATAACAATCAATGTCATTAAGTTAAGGAAATGCCAGCGCTGATTGAGTAGCAGAGGCACGCATTTTGTGCCGGAGCGTACACCTGCACTGCGTGTGGCGCAAGTGTCGAAATCAAGCGGATTCTAGCGAGAATTGCGCTTTGCCAGACCCGTTTGGTTTCGACACCGTGCCTGCGTTCGGTGCAGGTGTACGGCTCTCCGCAAGCTCCGAGCCTACTCAACCGGCACTCTCGTTTCACTAACTTAATGACATTTAGAGAACAATAGCAGACCATGACTTTCCAGAATTTCGATATCCTTCTCATAGATCCGGCGGCGGCACGGGTGATCACCTCGCCCAGTGACGAAACGACCGCGCCCCGTGCCCTGAAGCTGGATGTCGATGAATTGGCGGCCCGCTATCGGCAACTGCTGGCGCACCCCAAATTGGAAAAGGCGAATTTGATCGAGTTGGGGAAGGAATTGTTCGACGCGCTTGTCAGCGGCTCTATTGCCCGGCTGTTCTATAAAAGCATCGGCGCACTCGAAGATGAAGATGCGGGACTCCGCCTGCGGCTGTGCATCGAATCGCCTGCCTTGATGCGCCTGCCCTGGGAGTTGATGTACAGTCAGGATGATGGGGGATTTCTATCGACTAGCAAAAGGTTTTCGCTATCTCGCTATCTGCCGGTTCCCCATCCAGTGGAGCCTACTCAGGTTGGATTGCCGCTGCGCATTTTGGTGGTGATCAGTTCTCCGTCGAATCTTCCGCGGTTGGATTTTCGACACGAGTGCCGGATTCTCGAAGACGCGCTCGCCAAACTGGTTTCCACCCGCGGCGTAGATTTGATTTTCGAGCAGGATGCCCGGCGCGAATATTTGCTGACCCGGCTTCAGCAGGAGAAGTTTCACGTTTTGCATTTTGTCGGACATGGAGGGTGGGTCGCTGATCGGGGAGCGGTGGCCCTCATCAAGGAAGATGGTCAGGCCGATTTGGTGGACGCGGAGACTTTCGCGGGTATTCTCTCGGCCAGCATGACTCTGCGGTTGGTGATTCTCAATGCCTGCCAAACAGCCCATGAAGAGGCCAAAAGCGGATTTGCGGGAGTGGGCAGCCAGTTGATAGCGCAAGGCATCCCGGCCGTGATTGCCATGCGGGATGCTATTCAAGATAAAGCTGCTATTGCCTTTGCCAAACATTTATACGGCAACCTGGCGGGTGGTGCATCTATCGATATCGCTCTGACTCACACCCGCCAACAACTGCACCTCAACCAGGGCGATCACCCCGCCGCCTTTGGGATTCCCGCGCTGTACCTGCACGCACCCGACGGGAATCTTTTTTGCGTTGTCAGCTCGCGCAAGAAACGCCTGGTAGGCGTGGCCCAACAAATTGCCCGTCTGAACGAAACCTGCGATGCCCTGACTGAGTGGAAAGAACTTCATGATATTTTACAAAGGCTAAGTAAACCGATAGAATCAGTCTATCGAATAGCAGCCAACCCCGAGGGAGCCGCCCTCATCTCATGGGTTTTAGCTCCGTTTCACCAAGACCTCGATAGCCATCTGATTCCCTTTGCCTCGAAACGCATACGTTTCATCGGGCGCCGCTACCAGATAACGAATGAGGGACTCAGCGGCGAGGAATGGGCTGTCCGCACCATCCAGCTTTCGGCAGATGTGGACAAAGCCATTTCAGCGGTGGATGCTGCCGGAATCCGGGGCAAAGCCGGCGAGTTGCGCACGCTGATCTTCAAATATATGAGTGTCTGTAACCGGCAGATGGTTGACTTGTTAGCACAATCGACCCGCTTGTACGTTGAGGCCAAAGATATTTTGGATACGGTTAAACAAGAAGAAACAAGATTAAAGTACACCACCTTGAACTGGACCGCCATCGAGTCAGATTTGCTAGATTTGGAGGCTTGCAGCAATCGGATTGCAGAGTGGCTTTGCTTTCATGATTTGTTCGATGGCCTCCATATCGAATGTGCCAGGTTCTACTCACAAGCGCTGTTGGAGAAATCTGTCGATCCGATTGCCAAATCCTGGGTCGAGTTAAGAGACACTCTGATTGTGGGTTTTCTAAAGCAGGCCAAAGCAATCTCACTTATCGGCGAGGCATACATCGAGCATTCTGACGGGGGAGTGAGCGGCGAAGCGTGGATCATAGATATTAAGCGCAAGAGCGATCAACTCACCGCCAATATCGGTGAAAGGAATATTGTGCTTACTCAAGAATCCATTGCTAACTTGAACAAACTCGTCGCACAGCAATATTCGCAAATAGATATGAGTATCAAAGATGAAATTAAAGGTTTTACGAAGTGCAGTGTTGCACTTCACGCGAGGGTAACAGCATGACAAATCTAAGTATCGATGACATCAAATCCAAACATGCAGATCTGAGCAAAAGAGCTTATCAGGGCAAGCCATCAAAGGCGATTGTGCCAGATGTCAAAGTTTTCATCTCAGAAATCCGAGAAGCAGGAGCCGATATTCCTCCCGGCAACAAACGCGAACTCTTGCGTTCCATGGGGGATGCCTGGGGCAATTATATATTTCGAGAGACCGGCGTCTTTCCGCCCACTGATTTGAAACCTTACGAGGGGCCTTTGCCGAACCTGCTGACCCTGCCCTCGTGGGTAGCAGCTATTTCGAGACCGGTTTGGATTCTTATTCTGGCAGGCGCCCTCCTGGCGGTGATTGTTGCCTCCTCGTGGATCAGTTCATCTGTTAGCAAACGAAACCAGCAAGCGACTCAAATCGCAGTGGACAATGCCCGCAACACCGAGGTAGCCCTGGCTGTCGCTCAAACAGAGCAGGCTCCGGATCAGGCTCCGCTGAATTCCACCCCCACATCAATCGGGATGCCCACACTAAGTCCTTCGCCCACGCCCACTCCAACCTTCACCCCTACGCCCACCGAGACCCTTGCACCTGATGAAACCCCTGCTTCTTTGCCGACCACCGAATCCGTTGGTGTCATAGTCCAATTGACCAGCCTGCAAGACGGCGATTCGGTCATCCCCAAAATGAGTATCAGCGGAACCTACGAAAATCTCCAGCCAGGATGGTCGATTCATGTTTTATTGGAGCCGCTATCGGAGGCCGGTAAATTCTATCCGCAAGAAGAGTCCTGGGTGGTCGCCGAAGATGCCATCAAAGGCGAATGGACCCTCGATGTCGCCTTTCAAATAGGTGCCGATCTGGCAGCCAACGAGCGCTACAATATTAGCGTAGTTGCAGTGCAAGATGACCGCGCCCGTGCCGTGCTGAACGCAGCTGTTGAGAAAGGGTTAGACAAACTCCCATCGGGGGTGATTCCCTTCCCCAGAATTACCACTGTCACCCGAAACGCGTATACCTGGATCAACGAAGTGCGCCTGGTCTATTCCTCGTATCTGAAAGAGACCAACAATTCAGAAATCCTGACAGCCAGCCTGGACGGGACAGATATCCAGCGCATTCCCAACCCCAGTGGAATCATGAGTTTGCACCCCAATATATCTCCCTCCGGCGAGCGAATCGTTTATGTCGGGCAAGAGCGTACCAGTGATGGCAAAATGCTGTACTTGCTTGGGATCATGGACAGCAATGGCGAGAATCGAAAGGTCATCGCCAAGCAGTCTGGAGCCATCGAGCACCCGGTCTGGTCACCGGATGGAAACTATATCGCTTACACTGCGGTTGTTTCTTCACTCAACCTCGCATCCCAGCAAAACCCTGTTTGGAATATCTTCTTGTACGATGTAGAAATGGGAACGCATTATCAACTGACCAAAGGGACTCCATCTGACCGCGGCCCGGCCTGGATGCCTGAAGGGGACAAGCTGGTCTTCAGTTCTCGGTCTGCGACCACGAACTCACTGGCGATCTTCACTGTGGACATTGAAACGGGTGAAATCCAACTCCTTTTGGACATGGCCCTTTTGGAAGAGACACATCCTGCCGTCTCGCCCGATGGCAAGATGATCGCCTACTCCGCTTCCTCATCACCAGAAGATAATGGGGATATCTACGTATTCGAATTGGCTACAACGAAGATAACCCAGTTGACGGGGCTAAAAGGCGATGACGGCCTGGACCAATCCCCCGTCTGGTATCCTGACGGGGAAACGATTTACTTCGTGTCTTTCCGGGTAAGGGGAGCGCCAAATATTTGGGCTATCAATATCGATGGTTCTGATTTGCGGCAAATCACTTTTGGAGATTCGGATTCTAGCCCTGATCTTGGCAGCCTGAATGCTTACTGGCTCATCGAGCCATAGCCGGTTCGTAGTAGCGCACGGTAGTGCGCTGGACACTCTCGTGTCCTACTACAAACGGACCGGACACTCTCGCATTCTACTACAAACGGAGGTACACGTGAGACGTGACGCAGTCCCCGAAGCGCAGCGGAGTGGGAAACGTGAAAACGTGATAATAGATCATGCATCATGCCTCACGCCTCATACCTCACGCCTCACACCTCATACCTCACGCCTCACGCCTCATGCCTCATGCCTCACGCCTCATGCATTAAAAAGGAGACCCCCATGTCTGAACTAATTCTTGGCCCCATCGTCGGTGGACTCACCGGCACCCAAACGTATATCTGGGGGCGGACAGATGGCCCCGCTACGCTCCACGCCTGGATGGGACATCAGCCCGACTTGAGCGATGCTGAACTCAAGGGTACATCGCCCCTCACACTCGATTCCGGTTATACCGGGGTTGTGGTCGTCGCAGGTCTCACCCCCGCAACTCATTATCACTACGCAGTCACCCTGAACGATGCCCCGCCTCCCCCGGCCGAAGCACCATACCCCGAATTCGCCACCTTCCCCTCGGAGGGAGTCAGGCAGTCTTTCTCTTTTGTCTTCGGTTCCTGCTTTTGTCCCGAGGATGAAAATGGCGGGGAAATTTTCTACCGAATCGAGTCCCTGCGTCAAAGACGGGCCGCCGACCCAAAGCGGTCACTGCGTTTCATGCTCTTGATCGGTGATCAAATTTACGCCGATGATTTCAAGCACAACGGTTTGGGCAACAAGGGGGCTGTCACCCTTCAGAATTACCGCGACGTCTACCAATACACCTGGTCTCGGCCTCCGTTTCGACGCTTGCTGACGAACATGCCGGCTTTCATGACTCTCGATGACCACGAAGTAGATGACGATTGGACCTGGATTGACTTCGAGCGTACCCGGCCAATCATTCCCTGGTGGGATCGACTCGCCCGCTGGTGGAATAAGCGGCCCGAAGAAGAGTACCGCATATCCAAAGGCCGGGTTCAAGATGCCTTGAAAGCCTATTGGGAACATCAGGGCATGCACGCCCGCGGCTATGTAGACCTGCTGGCCTTCGATCCCGAACGGGGGCGCAACGAGATGAAACCGGGGGACGAAACATCGTATGCTTATGCGTTCGATTATGGCGCCGCGGCTTTCTTCGTCCTGGATACGCGTACCCGGCGAGTCAAGAAAAACTGGCGGCAGCGAACCATGCTCGGTGAGGGGCAATGGGAGGCCCTGGAAAAGTGGCTGTTGGAAACCAAAGATACCCATCCCGTTAAATTCATTATCACTTCCTGCGCGCTGCTTTTTCAGATGTGGGCCGACATTCCCAAAGACCGCTGGACAGGGTTTCAGGAGGAACGCCAGCGGCTGCTGGGTTTCCTGGCTGCGAATGGAATTGAGGGTGTGCATCTGTTAACCGGGGATTTGCACTCTGCCCACGCGGTCAGTGCCAATCTGCGCGGCCCTGGTGGCCGCGCTATTCCCCTGTGGGAATTCTGCTCATCTCCCTTCGAGCAGATACCTAATTGGCTGGCAAAATATACGTATTGGCCTGTGCGCTCTAAGTCGATAAGGGATCAACGGCTTCACTTTGTTTGCGCGGAGCATAATTTTGGCGTAGTGAGCGTAGAGTTTAGCGGCGACGGAAAGCCAAAGGTCAGCTTCGAACTACACCAGGGGAACGGAGAGCCGCCTATCAATTTGCAAGGTTGAAAGAGATAAGTTTCACGTCCGGTTCTTAGGGGGGAGAGGCGTAGGAATACTCCTTCCCTACCCGGTAGATGCATAAATCTATAGATATTCTGAGGAGAATAAAATGAAACGCAAACTATCTATCTTGATCAATCTATTTATCATCTTCACTTTGATCATTCCGGCAGGCGGGTTAGCTGCTGGCAACTTAGGGAGCAAAGGGACAACGAATATCTATCTGCCCCTGGTTCTGAACAACTTGATGGGAGGCCCTTCATCTGGCGAAATGGTCACCATCCCCGCTGGCGAATTCCAGATGGGCTGCGACCCGGCACACAACGGCGGCTATTCGTGCTCCTCGTATGAGTTACCCCTGCACACCGTCTACCTGGACGCCTACAACATCGACACCACCGAAGTCACCAACGCCCAATACGCGCAGTGCGTGGCTGCTGGTAGTTGCACAGCACCAGCGTCTAATTCTTCCTACACCCGCCGCCCATCCTACTATGACAACCCAACCTACGCCGATTACCCGGTGATCTACGTGGATTGGTACCAGGCAGATGCTTACTGCACCTGGGCCGGGAAGCGCCTGCCAACCGAAGCTGAATGGGAGAAAGCCGCCCGCGGCGCCAGTGATACGCGTACCTTCCCCTGGGGCGACCAATCCCCCGATTGCACATTGGCGAACTTTTACAATAACGACCATTGCGTAGGCGACACTTCGCAGGTGGGCAGCTACCCCCTGGGAGCTAGTCCCTATGGCGCGCTGGATATGGCTGGCAATGTTTTGGAATGGGTCAACGACTGGTATCTGTACAACTACTACGACACTTCTCCCTACAGCAACCCGGCCGGCCCAGATACCGGAACTGACAGGGTGCTGCGCGGCGGCGGTTGGGGCACCTGCTCCGGCAGCAGCCTGCGCGTGGCGGGCCGCAACTACGGCTACCCGCCGTCCCAGTACATCTACATCGGTTTTCGGTGTGCGGCCCTGCCAGGACAGTGACCTGCTGGGCTTCTGCGACCGAAGGGAGTCTGGGCTTCTGGTTTTTGCTTTTCACCTTCCCCGAAGGGGTCGAATTTTCTGGGATTCGAAAAGACCTGACAGGTTGTGTGAATTGACGGGACATTACCAAGTTGGTGAAACTTTCGCTTCATCCGCCTCTTCACTAACCGGGTCTCTGTACCCTACGGGCAGACTGTCACCGATTCTTAGCATCTTTTACGCCGTGTACGGGCACGGCGTCCGTGCAATCCGTGACATCGTGCCCGTAGGGTAAGTCAGTGCGCATCTGGCACTTCCCCAAGCCTCAAATGCAACCAGGTTGAACCAATGAATACATGGAATATGCGAGACCATATCCTCACCATCACCCATCGCTGGCGCCTCATAGCCGCCTGCTTCCTCGTCGCGAGCCTGCTGGGGTGGGGCATCGCTGCCATTTTGCCGGCCCCCTATCGAGCCAGCATCGACCTCTACGTGGGGATCGCCCCCCAGATTTCACCGGCGGCCCAAGATGAGTTTACCAACCTCGATGATTACAAAAATTGGCAGATGGATCAGATCGAAACCCTGGCCTTCACCGATGACTTCCTGTCCGAAACGCTTGCGGCCCTGCAAAATCTCGATCCCGATTGGGATAACGCGACGGTTCCCGAACTGCGGCAAATCCTGAAGATGTCCTGGCGCAACGCTGGCCGGCTGCATCTGGCGGCGGAGGCCGGCAACGCCGGGCAAGCCTCGCAGGCAGTCGAGATTTGGGGCCGCGTCATCGTTGACCGGGTGGGGACAGCCCTCACATCCGCTGGCCAGGCTGCCCTCATCGACAGCCAACTGCAAGCCGTCAACGCGGCCCACACCGAGAGTCTATTGCATCAGCAGCGTTTGTCCGATGAGCGTGCGGCAGTGTCAGTTTGGCAGGATCGATTGGAGTATATGCCCGAAAATCAGCTGGATGTTGTGGATCGCTGGCAATTGCAGGCCATCGTATCCCGGGCCGCTGACTGGGGTGTAGCCTGGTCAGCCTTGCGGGAGAATATTCCGCCCCCCGAAGCCGATCCCGCAGCATACCTCCCCTGGCTGGACCGCGTCCTCCAAACCATAGACGCCGACCTGTCCGCCCTCTCCGGCGAAATTGCCGCCCTCGACGCGCAACGCCGCGCCCTCGAACCGGCATACCTCCAGGCAGCCGAACGCAGTTTGTCCCTATCTGCCAACATGACAGTGGAGCTAACCTCCGCCGCCCCGCCCCTGCTGGAACCAGTCCGCCAACCAGAGACAGCAGCCCTGGTCGGCGGTGCTTTGGGGGTGCTAGTCTATTTGATCTGGGCGCTGGTCGCCGCCTCGCGAAGGAGTGAACCGTGACGCAGTCCCTGAGGCGTCATCGTGGGACATTTTTTTCTGGGCATTCCAAAAAACAGTCCACGCAGGTGGACTTCGCGCCTCTCGTTGCTGCGACTTACAGTCGCCCGTTCCCAATGATACCCAAATTACAAAAAATCTTCTGGGCCTTATTCCTGCTCAGCCTGCCTGTAACCAGCTTTCCTTATTTCCCCTCAGTGATGGGAGGCAGCGCGCTGGTGCGCCCTTTGGCTTTGTACCCCTTAGCAGGACTATTGGTGCTGATGCTCATCACGAAGGTGTATGCGCGGCCGCTCCCCAAAACTATACTGCCGCTGCTCGCATTCGTGTTGGTGGCTATACTGAGTTCAGTCTTTGCATTTACGCGGGGTGTAGACTCAGCCTTTGAGTTTTCGGTCGGCGACCGCGTGGTGCGCAACCTGATCACATTGGGGATGGGCGCGGCTTTTTATCTTGTGGCCGCGTTGATGCCTCAGAGCATCGAAGATCTGCGCAGCACTTTGCGTTGGCTGTACGCCGGTTTTAGTGTGGCCTTATTTTGGGGGTCATTGCAAGTTGTGTACATCCTCCAATTTTCGCAGCCTTATTATGATCTGCTCAAGAAAATCCAGCGCTACATTTCCATTCGCAGACTATTTCCTAAGCGGATATCGGGCCTGGCCTACGAACCAAGCTGGTTTGCCGAGCAAATCGTTTTTTTGCTGATGCCCTGGCTGCTTGCCGCGGTATTATCTAATTACACTGTCTTTCGCTGGCGTTGGCGCAGAGTGACAATCGAAGCCCTGCTCTTATTCTGGGCAACTATAGTATTGGTGTTCACATATTCACGCACAGGGTTGGCAGCCCTGGTTTTGCTATTGCTTCTCGCTTTCTTGCTGCGCCCACCAAACAAAGGGTGGTCGAAATCCAAAAAGTGGATGCGCCCTAAATGGAAACAAACAGCTAAAAATTTGTCGTTGGCAGTATTTGTGATCGTGATTCTGCTTGGAGTGGTATTTGCTGCTGGAGGCCAAAACAAGTATTTCTCTCGTCTGTGGCGCTACTGGACTGACGAAGAGAGCACCGGCACATATTTGCAATATATTGCCTTCAGCCAGCGTTTCATCTACTGGGAAACGGCATATCAAGTTTACGAAGAGCATCCAGTTTTAGGGGTGGGGTTGGGAAATTATGTCTTCTATTTCGAAGACGCTTTGCCCGACCGCCCCCTGTACCCGACTCCGGAAGTGCTGTACAAACTTGTCCCTGAAGAAGGCCGCCTCCGGATTGTGACGGTGAAGAATTTTCTTTTACGCATATTTGCTGAGACGGGTCTATTGGGAACGGCAGCTTTTGTAGCGTTTATCGTGGCGGTGCTGGGGTGTGCCTTGTATATGTGGTTTTCCCCGCAGGCGGAGCAGCAATATTGGGGCCGGGCAGGATTGTTGGGCTTGGCCGCTTTTGGGATAGTCTCTTTTTCAGTCGATTCTTTTGCTATCCCTAATATGTGGGTCGTCTTTGGGTTGATCACTGCCAGCGCGCATTTGCGCCCAGCCGCCAGTTTGTAGTGGTGGAGAATATGCGAACGTGAAGTGTGAAGACGTGAGACGTGAAGCGTGAAAACGTGACGCAGTCCCCGAAGCGTAGCGGAGTGGGATAATAGATCCTGCCTCCTGCCTCCTGCCTCTTGCCTCGATTTTTCACTGGGGCGGTGATAAGGGACAAGCCAGGTAATCAGGCCAGGGGGAACGCCACAATATTTCTTCAGGCTTGCCTTCGTCTGAATAGATGACGACGGCCATGGCGTCGAAATAATCTGGCCCGGGGCAGCCAAATAGCAAAACATCGGCCCCGTGGGGAAATTCTTCGGGGGGGTCGGTGAATGGCAAAATGACGCCGTTATTTTGGGGGCCAACTAGATACAAACTTATGCGTGAATACGGACGGGGGTAAAAACTGGGCCAGGTGCTACCTGATTCGCTCTGCTCTGCGGTGTGGTAGCGCGGGTAGAGAGCACGCCCCTGTATCGCAATCCCACCCTCTTGAACAAAAAATTCAAGTGTTTCGATTTCGTTGGCAGCCAGACTTGTGCTCTCGGGCTGTAGCAATGTTGTAAAGCGCGCTTCCAGGTTGGAGCCGGTGTACCGCTCCGGGATCGCTTTTTCTGTCACGGGCAGCACACACCCCAGGATGAAGATGCTCGCGGCAATTCCCAGGGTGCTGCCAACAGCCGCAGGACGTGAGTCGGCTCCAATGCGGGAATCTCCCGCTGGTTCGCCTCCTGCCACCACTCGCGGCAGGTTTCCCCGCTTGAAATATTCCAGCATCCAAATGGAGATTTGGGCTAATCCAATACTGTAATAGAAAATCCCGACCCAATCCACAGGCAGGATGTATCGCCCCCCCGAATTGCGCGCCGCCGCGTTGATGAGAATGTACCCCGTGCTGGCGAATAAGGGCAGCAGGCCGATGAATTTTTGCCGCTGCCAGGCAATGCAGATGCCGGTCGCGATGAGAAGCAGGTTGATTGCCAGTGGGACTATGGATTGGCGGGGCAGGCTGCCATCCCATTGATGCCAAAATGGAAGCCGCCGGATGTAATTTTCGGGTGAGCAGCATTCGCCCCAAAACTGTTCCGCTGATTTATGCCCCAGGTATCCGATGGCGCTGGCTGCGATACGGTTGGTGGCGGGCAGGTATAAGACGGTTTGAATTTGGCTGTTGAAGAAATGATTAGTTACGAATTGGGCGATTGCCCCAGGGTTTTGGAGGGCATATTCGGCCACATCTCCGGCCATGCGTTCGGTATATTCTGCTGTGGTTTCGCCAGGTTGGGCGATGACGTTGGGGGTTTCCTGAGGAATTATGGTTGCTGCGGTGTTGCCCGCGGGGGTTGGGACGGGTGTGGGCAGGCGGACGCCGATTGGGTCTGCGCGGTATCGTTTGGCGAACAGGTCGGCGCGGTATTGAGGGGAATCGAGAAAAATGGTGCCGGTGATTTGATAGTTACGCGAAACCCAGGGGGCCAGCATTAGAATCAGGCCGGTGGTGATGAGCAGCATACTTTTGAGCCACTCTGCCCGGCGGCGAGTCAATTGCAGCAGCGTAGCCAGTCCTACGAAGGGCAGCAACACGCCAAACTCTGGGCGGATAAGCATGAAAGCTCCCATTATGCCGCCGGCAGCCAGGGGTAGCGTTTGCCGCTTCGAGGGCGATTTCAGCCAGATTGTGACGACCAGCAGGAAGAGCAGTACGCCCAGGGTTGTGGGCAAATCTGACATCAGCAGTTTGGCGTGGGAGACGGTTATCTTGTCGCCGAGGGCAATGGCGTTGGCCTCCCGAAAAATTATCAGTATGGCAGCCAATACCCCCGCGGCCCGGCTGTGTATCAGGCGAGTTAGCCAATAGATGCAGATGGGCAGCAAGGCCAGCAATGCCACTTGCATCCAAATTATGGGTTCGTAAGCCAGCCCGCTTATGGCGTGAAACAGGGTCAAAAATAGCGTATACATTGGGCGGATGGCAAAAGGCGTGCCTGCGGTTATGAAGCCTTCGCCAATTAACACGTTCTGGGCGCTAATATCATAAAGGCTGGCATCGGAATTGGGGTAAAACTCGAAGTTGGGGGCGCCCGGTGGGGCGGCAAACCAACTGGGGGTTAGCGGAATGGACATCCACAGGATGAATGCAGTGATCCAAAGCAGCCCGCTGATGATCATGTCCGCGCGCCGGGGTGCGCGTTGTGCCCAGGGCAGTTTGTGGATATGTCCTTTGACCCACACACTCAGCATGAGTGAGCCTATCATAATTACCCAGCCTGGCAGGGCTTGAGTTTCGAGTACCGGTGCGCCCAGATAATTCCACCCTGTGCCGACATCGTTAGCGGTGATTCCGTATCCACTTTGTCCTATCCAACCCCACAGAATCACGAAGAGACCGAAGAGCATGGCAATATTGTAGGCTATGCGGTTTTTCGGCTTCAGTTGGCGGAGTGCAAATCCATAGCGCATTAATGGCAGGGCTAACAGGGTTTGCGCGCACAATATGAGTACCCACAGGATGAGGGGCTGCAACCTGATGAAATATGCCTGAGTGAAAGGTTCGCTGATCTCTGCTGTCTGCAGGACGAAGCTGCTCCCGCTGATGATGCCGATGATGCACAACCCGATGGCACTCCCCCATATTTTCTCGGCTCGAATTTTGGTTTCCAGCCGTTGTCGAAAGGCGTCGAATTTAAATGGTTGCAGCCATGATTGCAGTAACAACCCCGCGCCCACCGCTGAGATCAGCACCACGCCCCCGGCCATGAGTAGTCTCTCCGGTGACAGCCCGAACAAGATTACGCTTCCCGCTTCTTTGGGGATGCTGAGTAGAGATCGCAGGGTAAGGATGCCCCCCGCGATTATCAGCGCACTGTAGGCTCGCAGGACAAGTAGCTTGAATTTGGTGTCTTTTGGGGATGTGTGTTTGGGCATGGCGTGATTTGTGGTATGCCCCCCGGCCCCCAACTTTGGGGGGGATGGAATAATGCCAAATCCTCCTGAGCTAGCAAGGCCCCCTCCGACCCCCAACCTTTGGGGGGATGGCTACGGTTCGGATATGCTGCCGGTAGTGTTGGCTCTGAACGCTTCTTTAGTCAGAGAGAATCTTGGCAATTCGCGCTGCTTACCCTGGGGGGTGACACTGCAACTCATCGGTAGGCGGCTTTTCTGTGTGAACCCCTGTTTTGATAAAATACCACTGTGGTTTTACACGAATATAGTCTTTCGGCAAAGCGTAGCAGAGTGATTTCTAAGGTGGGAAAAGTTACGGCGTTGGTTCTCAATTTCACTTCTCCATTGGCAGTCTTGTTCAGTACTCTCTTTTTTCGTAACCGTTCAGCCCCCCGGCCCCCAATTCTGGGGGAGTCATCCTCCCAAAGTTGGGGGAGCCTGTATTGCTCAACCCAACTCTGGGGAAAGCCCGTGTTGCTCCCCCCAGGATTGGGGGGCAGGGGGGGCTGAACGGTTACCTTTTTTCTAACCAACGTTGAAACGATTGTTGGCTTTCTCCCGAAGCCTTGCCCAATATCATATTCTCTATACTTATATCTTCATCCAAATTAGGCCAGTGTATGCCTTCTCCACGTCCTATCAATCGCCAGTTATTCTGCTCTTCTTCAGTAGCATACAATAAACGTGGATACCATCCCAGCGGAATAGATACTGTACGCCCATCTATCAAATCCACAGAGAGCGTATCTTCTGTTACGATTACATCTTGTGCTTTGGCTAATTGAATATCAATCGCTAAAGTAGTCATACCATTTATCCAAACATTGTTCTTGATTTGATCCTACAAGTTTTTGAATACGATTTATTTCTTTCCGGCTGAAACCGTCACTTCTCTGCAACCGAACTGGCTCAAGCCAAAATTTGGCAATTTTATCATCTCTTTCAACATGAACATGGGGTGGCTCGTCGCGATCTCCCGAGTAAAAGAAAATCCGATAAGGGCCTGAGCGAAATATGGTTGGTGACATAGTCTTATAACGGAATGATGATAGTTTTGATGAATAGAACCACCATTATTGTATCATGTGAATGAATGTCAGACTCCATAAAATACGAAAACAACAAACGAAGATTTCCAAATTTATCTCAACCAATCTTTGCAATTTATGCGCCGATTCTCGGGGCCGAAGGCGTGTCGTTGTTAATGTGATATTGGGCTGCATTCATAAAACTTGGAACTAAGATGATGAACTTTATAGGCTTTCGGATGTGAAATCTCTGTTATATCTGTAAAGTAAATAGTCATTTGAAAATCACTTATTTTGAACTTGACTTGCAACCTAACCCCGAATTGGGGGCCGGGGG
>JBDRGC010000028.1:0-12085 GCA_043818215.1 Chloroflexota bacterium
GACAGCTTTGATTGAGACCCCGAACCCAATTTTATATGTTAATTCCAGGATCGGGCTCCATTCACCAACCTTCAAATGATGAGTTTGTTTCTCGATTTTGATTTTTGCTGCCGCATCATCAACGATTTCCAGTTGGAATTCCATTTCAGCTTCTGTGATGCCGGTCAGAGTTCTTTTTGCAGGGCCTTCAAGTTTGCCTTTATATTGACTTTTGCTGATTTGTGTTAGCTGCCGAATCTGGGTTTTGACCTCCAGCCAATCATCCCATGGTTCCATACAAAAGAAAGTTCCAACACCTAAGCGTCCCAGTATATCTGGAGTTCCCAACCCTGGGATCGATTGAACCGGCGAGGCCAAACGGGCTGGGAAAGTTGCCGGCCACCATAAAGAGATCGCTGGATAGCCATCATCGACGGCTACTTGGAATAAGGTTTTTGCTTGGTGTGGGGGAATGAACTCCCTGCCCAAAACGCCTGATTTTGTTGGCAATAATGAAACATCCCGTCCATAATTGGCGGGGTTACGGTGGACAAAGTCGAAAATGCCATGCTGTCCGGGATTCATCCCCGTGGCGATACTCGTCCAGGAAACCTCACTCTGTGGGGGATTGGAAACTTTAAGGCGAGCATAGCCACCCGCATCGACAAAAGAACTGAGATTAGGAGTTTTTCCCTCGGTATGAAGTTTCTCGAAGATGATAGGATCATAGGCATCGAATCCAACCAGTATGGTTTTCATAGATAGTAATCTTCCTTATTAGGTTCGTGTAAATCGCGGGGGAAATTAGTTTTTCGGTTTTTCTTCTGTGGGAGTTTCTGATAGCTCATCGCTTTTAGATTTTTCCCGAAATGATCTTCGCAGTTTTGAAAATCCCATTTTGATTTTGCTGGAAAATATGAGTACGGTTCCAGAAATTACGCCAAACATTATCAATAGTGCCTGGAATAATAAGCCGCCTGAGTTTGGGTCTATATACATACTGACCTCCGATTTTTTGATAAATAAGGCTCTTTGGGATTTGCAGGGGTTAGGCCCCACCCCTGCCTCCTTCCACGGGAATTCCCAGAGACCCATAATTAAGTTTGTCCAGTTATACCACTTTCTAGCTGAAATTGCACAGTACGGATTCACGGGGGAGTATACCGCAAAAGTGTCGGTGACCAGCTGCTAGTTTGGGCCATCGCTACTCCGATGCCGCCCACGGCGGGTTTGTTAGCCCCAGTTGCGCCGGGGGCGGCGCTATGAGCGAGGCTGTCCGGCACTTTTGCGGTATACTCCATTCACGGGAGTCGCAAGAAGTATGGTTATGGGATTAGAAAAATGGCATGAAATGTCCAAAATGCAAAGCCGAGAAGGATCAGAACAAAGATGGGTTCACGCAAGCAAGGAGTCAGCGCTATCGGTGCAAAATTGGACTTCGATGTTATTCCCAACTTGTGTGATGCAGATAAACCATAAGTGTCCAGCCCGTCGGTAACACCGATTGGAACCAAATCAACGAGAGCGGATTCAAGCACGAAAAAGAAGCCGGGGGTGCAAAAGTCTTTGCGGTCTTTGATGGCCAACTCTGAGCAGGGACGGATAACAAAATCCTTCACTTATTGTTCACCCTTTCTTCACGCCTCCTTCATAAGTTTGTTCTAAAATCAGGGTGAAAAAAATTCAACCCTGACATAGAAGTTCAGACAAAAACATTTGGGTGCGATTCATTTGATTTGAAGTAAGACATTTCGCTGGTTGAGCGGTGTCCTGAGTTCATCGAAGGGTAGCTGATGCTTTCCAGCGTATTGAAACCAAGAAATATCGCTTGATTTCGACACCGTACCTGCGTTCGGTGCAGGTGGCAGTGCCTGCACACTTGCCCCTTTGGGATAGGTATACGAGCGACGAAAAACATGTCGCCCTACTCAATCGGCGCTTTCAAACGAAATGAAAAACACCCCAAACATTTCTTATAACGCACGGAGACAGAAAATGGCAAACAGACGAATTGTATCTGCCCAAACCCGAAACAACTTTTTCATAGACAGCTTTTTATTCACCGGCGGCGTGATCACCGCCCTATCGGGAGTATATTTCTTGTTCCTGCCGGCAGCCGGCTACCAGGGTGGACGCAACCCGATGTACGGTATTGTAATCTTATTCACCCGTCACACCTGGGGCGACATCCACATTTGGGCCGGGGTGGCGATCATCGCCCTGGCTGCGATTCATATCCCCCTACACTGGAAATGGATCGTGAGCATGACCGGACGCGCTGTCAAGGTCGCGCTTGGCAAGGGCAAGATGAACAATAGCGGCAAGTTCAATCTGGGCGTCAATATGCTGATCGGTTTGAGTGCCCTCATCTCTGGTCTCAGCGGATTGTATTTCCTGCTGATCCCTGGCGCATCTCACGCATCTGTCTTGACTGACCCTATGTGGCTGTTCAGCCGCACAACCTGGGATCTGATCCATACCTGGAGCGGAATCATCGTGATCGCGGCAGCAACCCTGCATTCTTATATCCACTGGAAATGGGCCTTCAAAGTTACTCGTAAATATTGGAGAGCGCTGGTAGGGCAGACAAGTAAGATACGTCCAGAAAATACATTGTCCTACAATCAAGCCGTGAAACGTGACGCAGTCCCTGAAGCATAGCGGAGAGGGATACGTGATGAGTGACAGGGCTTAGAGTTTTTACCTGTCACTCCCCTCTCCCCTCTTTCCTCTACCCTCTATGGAGATACAAAAATGCTAAAAAAGACCATCCTTTGGACACTTTACGCCGCTTTTGTCGGTGTGTTGATTTTCGGCGCGATCAACCGCACCACGGCGAAAACAAGTGGCGATGACCGTTTGCAAACTGGACCTGCTGCTGAACGTGAGGCGGCGGGCAATCTGGAAAGCGGGGGGAATGGCAATGCCCATGGACAGGAAGAAGCTGCCTCCCCGCAACTTGACGAGCCTGTCGGACACGAAGATGGCGAGATCGAAGGCCACGATACAGCGGAACATGAATGGGTGACGCTGACCGGCGCAGTCTCGAGTATTCTCCCCCGAGGAATGGTTGTGGCTGAGTCCAGCGGCCAACTAATTGAAATCGCCCGCCGCCCCTGGCGGTTTGCTCAAGAGCAGGGCTTCGTCCCCAGCATCGGAGATCAGGTCACGCTGGATGGTTTCTACGAGAATGGAGAATTCGAAGCCGCCTGCCTCACCGACTCGACCAATGGTCAGATTGTGTACCTGCGGGATGAGACGGGACACCCCCTCTGGGCCAGCGGCGGCAGCGACCAATGATAATAAAAAAGCCGGAGCATTTCATAGCTCCGGCTTCTGTAACACTTCAGCCTGTCCTGGTTGTGACTCGTCTTATGAGCTTAATTTGAGATTGACCGTACCTGGCACCGCGCAGGTTTCGATGCATTCCAGGCAGCGGACGCATTCTGCTGAGCGAATATTTTCGGGGATAGCGGGAATGTCAACCGGACATTCAACCTCGCAGCGTCCGCAGTTGGTGCAATTGTGTTGATCGGCAGTGATGTGGATGGGTGATATCTTGTTGAAGATCGCCAGAATTGCACCCATCGGACACAGGTACCTGCACGAGAAGCGCTTGACCAGCATCGAGGTCAGTATGAACAATATCAAAACAGCGGTCAATAAGGGAGTATCCCAGTGGAAGCTAAAAATTGCCCGCGCCGGGCAGATATCGCGTAAGGGCGGATAAACTGCCATTGTGCTGGCGGCTACGATGGCGGCTAAGACCAGAAAAAATCAAGAGAATTCCGTCGAATCCGTAGAATCCGTGTACGATATTATTGTTTTGGTTATTCAGGAACACCTCTATTGAATAACCGGTTGTATCTTGCTCCCATGTTTCTTGTTGACGAATACCGCGTTATACCCGCTGCTTACCACCTGTGCTGTCGTCCACAGAATGTGCATGAACCAGGGATGCCCGCTCAAGCGGTACGCCGCCCGGGCCGCGGCCCAACGCCACAACAAATACCAACCCAATGGGGATATCAGAATATGCCGGCGATATTGCTTGAAAGAAAAATTGTCTTGCCTGAACGCGATTTCTAGTTCCTGGGCCGCGGTTTGACCGTAGCCCAACGACGGGCCTATGCCTTCCCCAAAAAGCGAATCGACTCCGGCGGCATCGCCGACCAGGAGTATGCGGGGGGTCGAAAAACGATTGTTGGGATGGAACCAGTGCAAGGGATGCCCCTTGAGTCCGATTGCTTCAGCGTAAGTGCCATCCTTGCCGGGCGTCTTTCTGAGGGCCGCCGTGAGATTGGCTTTGGGGCGGCGTGGCGACGTGCGGGCATCGTATACACCTCGTTTCGAATGGATGCTTTCATTCACGTAAACCGGAAAATCCCAGGCATAGCCTTGCAAATGTTGGCGAGTTGCACTAAAGTCGAACACCGCGCCGCGTTCAGAGGATTGGGCGGCATCTTGCCTCGCCGGACTAATAACTTCGAGTGTGCGGGCTATCCGCTGAGAGTCAGTACTCTTGCGTGGATACATCTCCCTCATCATGCGCCGCGTGATCCCTTTGGAACCATCTGCCCCCACAACGGCTTTGGCGAGGTATATGTCCCTGGTTGTGGTGACCATAATTCCCCCGGGGGTAACTTCTAGCTCCAGGGCGGCTTCGTTTTCGTGGATGCGAACCCCGCGCCCACGTGCCGTTTGGGCCAGATATTGATCGAACTCGATGCGGTTGAACACGGTAAAGCGGGGATTTCCCTTAACATGGAAAGCACGTCCACCATAAAGGAAGCGAGCGGTGTCTATTGGCGTCTGGGGCAGAGGCAGGGGGAAGGCAAATCCTAGCTTTTCGAGGCCGCCAACCCCCAAGGGAGTCAGCCCGCCGCCGCAAAGTTTATCCCTGGGATGGACGGCCTTTTCGATCACAAGCATACGGTTGCCCCAATTGGGGTTAACTTGCAGCAAATGCAACGCGGTCGAAAGCCCGGCAGGGCCAGCGCCAATGATTAATAAATCAATATGCTTCATAAAATCCAACTTCAAGTGTCGGCAAGTTGATTGGAATTGTACCTTAGCCAGGACTTAAGCAGTTGACTGGAATCAAGTGCGTCGCACCTTTAAAAATGTGCAAAGGGGATAAGCCCTGGTACTGCTTCGCCAACGAAGGCACAATCGAGATTAGCTAGGTATAATTAAGATTTGGCGGTGGCTGAAATTGATTCGAGGCACGTATGACAGTTGCTTGTGCGATGACGCGAATTGCACTCGAACGCGGCGGAATCATTGCCCAAAGCGGGGCGTATACGGAAGTTGGAGGAGGGCATAGAAGGGTTGCGTCCAGGGTCACTGAAACGCGAAAACACTACAACAAATTAGGGTCTTAGTAGTTGATTCCTTGCACAAAAAACAAGAAAAATAACCACAGATATCACGGATTGCACGGAAAAAACAAAAAGAAAATCCGTGAAAATCCGTGTAATCCGTGGTTCCGACTCGTCCGGGATAGGAATAAAACGAATTTGCGCCGCAAGACAATTCGTTGATTTCTCAATTCGTTGTAGTTTTGGATGGCATTGTACCCTCTGCTCCGCAAAGTAGTATCTTTTCAAGCGAATAAACGGCTGCCACAGGCGCATCCGATTTCAGAAGGGCTATAGTGTGGCTTCTGCTTTTCCATCCCCCAACTAATAAACGCGCCCCCCGAAGCGGTATACAACCCGATAGGAAGCGACTACCACCTTGCGCGGCAGCCAAAATTTACCACTACCGGTGTTTTTACTGGCTGAAACATGTGAGAAGAACTTTCTGGAGTAAATAAATGAGCCTGGAAAAATTATTAGCGCAGCACCCCATCTTTGCTTCGCTAAAACCGACCACCAAAAACCAACTGATCCAGCAAGCCATTCCACGCAGCTACCAAAAAGACGAGTGGATCGTCCATTATGGCGACATCTGGTCTTATTTATTCATCGTAGAAAATGGGGTTATCACCGCGCTGAAAGAATCAATCGAGGGGCGCAGCCTGATCGTCGCCACTATCGAAGCGGGGGAAATTTTCTGGGGGTTGGCTTTCTTTGAAGATGGTGCCCCCATGCCAGTAGCCATGGTATCCTCCGAAGCTTGCTGCATCCACCTTTGACCCCATGAACGCCTGCTGCCGATATTGCTGGAAAATGGTCGCATGTCCTGGGAGCTTTCCCGCCTGATGGTCAAACGTATGCAGCGGGCCAGTGACATTGTCGAAGACCTGGCTTTTCACTCCGTCACAAGCCGGCTGGCACATTTGCTGTTGGGGGGCTACCAGGCCACAAGTGACATCCCTGTGGCTCGGGGTGCATTCCCATTTTGTGATATTTAGCTAAAACAAGCCATGAAATTGTAAATGGTAAATTGTAAATAGTGAATGGTAAATGAAATGGCGCGTTGGAAACTTTATTTAGGAATTCAAAGCGCTGACCGTCGGGCGTTAGGCCACAATGGGACCAAAATCGGTCCAAAAGCATTTACAATTTACCATTCACCATTCACCATTTACAATTCTACCGGTGATCTGGGATTGCGTTCCATTACTCCAACCACCGTCACATTTTGGGATTGCACCCGTGGCTCGTGATCTGACCCTGGATGAAATGGCCGCCCGCATTGGCAGCACCCGCGAGATGGTCTGCCGGGCCTTGTACCGCTTTGCCGATGACGAGATGATCCAGATCACCCACACCGAGTTCGTCTTCACCAACCGCGAAAAATTGGCAAAACTTACTGGGGGTGGAGGGTGAGCGTGGAGCGTAGTGCGTGGACCGTGGAGGGTAGAGCGGAGAGCGGAGAGCGTGATCTGTTATCACGCCACCCGCCACTCGCCACCCTCCACTCGCCATCCGCCACTCGCCACCCGCCACCCGCCACTCGCCACCCGCCACCCGCCACTCGCCACTCGCCATCCGCTACTCGCCACTCGCCATTCTCCACCCACCACTCGCACTACGCCGCCAGCAGCCCATCCAACGCAGCCCTAGACCTGGCTTCCACCTCGTCATGGATGCTGCCGCCGTGAGAATCCATGGTCACCACCACGGGGAATTTCTCGACCTGCAAAACCCAGATAGCCTCCGGCACGCCAAAATCCAGTTTGTGAACCCCCAATACTTTTTTCACCGATTGAGCAATCAGGGTGGCCGCCCCGCCAATAGCGTGGAAGTATACCGCCGGCACTTCCCCGCAGGCTTTCAATGTTTGGGCTGCCATTCCGCCTTTGCCAATCACCCCCTTAAGATTGAAGTGGCGCATAACATCACCCTGGTAAGGTTCTTCGCGGATGCTGGTGGTCGGCCCGGCAGCCACAAATTCATAATCGCCTGTATCCAGCCCGGCCACAACCGGGCCGCAGTGGTAGATCAGGCTGCCATCCAGAATCGACTTGATGGCCTCATACACTTCCAGGTCATCGCCCTGGGGTTCGCGGGTCTTTTCAACGAAAGTCTCTATCATCCACTTATGTACGGCGTCGCGCCCGGTAACAAACACACCGGTGAGTGTCACCGAATCGCCGACTTTCAGGCTGCGGATTTCTTCATCGCTGATGGGGATACTAAGTTCACGCATGAAATGTCTCCTTTTATTATAATTGGGGATTAGAGATTAGAGATTAGAGATTAGAGATTAGAGATTGGAGATTGGAGATTGGAGATTAGAAATTGTACACGGATATACACGGATTCCACGGATATTTATATACACAAAGAAATCCGTGTTGCTCCGTGGAATCCGTGTACAAAAACTTACTTTTTTTATTGAGCAACAAGTCCAATCTCCAATCTCCAATCTCCGGTCTCCAGTCTCCAATCTCAAATCTCTGCTATGCCAAATATTTGCCAACGAGCAAATCCAGCCGCTCGCGGGTTTCGGGGGGAATAACCTCGGGGTTAGTGATCAACGCGGTCTCTAGTGCGTGATGACATTGGCAAGTACGCTGTGAAAAACCACGAGCCAGATTATTGATAGCCGTCTGTGCCATCTCGGTATTTTTGTTCAACACCGTAATCACCATATCCACTGTCACCGACTCTTCGCTGACATGCCAGACATCGTAGTCGGTGACATGGGCCATCACAGCATAGCACATCTCGGCCTCGCGGGCCAGGAAGGCCTCAGGTGCGGTAGTCATACCAACGAGAGACATGCCCCAGGTCCGGTAGGTGTTTGCTTCTGACCGGGTAGAGAAGCGCGGCCCCTCGATGATGATGATATCCCCGCCCTTGTGTACCCTCGCCCCGGCATCCTTCACGGCATCATAAATATCATCGGAAAGCACAGAGCAAAACGGGTCGGCAACGCCAATATGGGCCACCATCCCGCCCTCGAAAAAAGTCCGCGCCCGCCCTGTGGTGAAATCGAACAACTGGTCGGGGATGACGATGTCGCCGGGAGCAAAGTCCTCCCGCAGCGAACCGCAGGCGTTCACACTGATGATTTGCTCCACCCCCAGTGACTTGAGGGCGTAAATATTGGCCCGGTAGTTGATCTCACTGGGTGAAATATAATGCCCAATCCCATGGCGGGCAAGGAAAGCCACCCTTTGCTCTTCCAGCGTGCCGACTACAATGGGCGCTCCAGGCTTGCCAAAGGGAGTATCGAGATCGAATTCCTGAGTGTGGTGCAAGCCCGGCATAGCATACAAGCCGGAGCCGCCGATGATGGCTAATCTAGGTTGCATAAAATTTCTCCATTTTTACGTTTTCCATTCCGCTACGCTTCGGGGACTGCGTCACGCCTCACGTCTCACGCCTCACGTTTCACGCCTCACGCTCCACGCCTCACGCCTCATTGAACAAATCCAAATACATGTCCGCGGCTTCGATATCCGTAGCGTCTGTGGGGCCTGTGCTAACTTTTTTGATCTGGCCTGACCCCGGAGCATCCTGCAGAGGTTGCGAGGTGCCCTGCCCAAAGATAAGCGGTACGCCGCCCAGGGAAACCACGTCTCCCGGACGCAAAAAAGCAGATGTGACAGGCTCGCCATTAACCGATGTCCCAACACTGGAATTCAAATCAAGGACAACAAAGCGACCCTTGACAGCCCGAATCTGGGCATGATAGCGGGAAACATGCTCATTGTTGATCACAATATGGTTGTCATTTTTTCGCCCAATATTGATGACCGGCTTGTCGAGGGGTACAACCCGTGACCCGTCGACTATCAGAAATGCGCTTTGTATTTCTTCGCCGCTTGGCTTCGAACCAGGCTCAGACGGCATGATCGTTGCTCCTTTGTAGATTAGTATATTATAACCGTTCTGAAAAAGATTTTGACTCCGCGCTCGGTGCAGTACCGAAGGGTATGTTACGTTAAAACAAGAAAATTAACCACGGATTTCACAGATACCGTGCTGGTATGTCGTATAAAGCAAAAAGAAAATAATCTGTGGAAATCAGTGTAATCCGTGGTTAAATTTTGGTTCCGGCCTGTCCCCGTGTATTTCGGGAGCCTATCCGGGTCAGGTATTGAGACCACAGGGCGCATTTACAAGTTGGGGGAGGGCAACTTTCCAAACCTATTTAACCACGGATTTCACTGATTTCACTGATTATTAAACGCCTTTTACGCCGTACCGGCACGGTGTCAGTGCAATCCGTGAAATCTGTGCTTTACTATGCTCCCCCCACTTCTGTATGCGCCAGAGACCACACATTATTGGTCTGCCAAAACGGACAGCAGGACATCTCCGCAACGCAGCTAGAAATCCAGCTTTTCCTGCTCTGTATCTGGCATAGTTTCCTTGTAGCGCCTATTCAGCCAGTTATCCAGATCAGAGACATACCATTTCGAGAAACGCTGATCGGAGGGGCCGCCCGCCAGATTGGAGTACAGCTTCTCCTCGGCCAAATCTGTGACCATACGTAGGGAGGGCATGAAGGAGGTCACGCGCCCTGCGCTGCGATAGATTTGCCCCTGATGGATGGTAGCGCGTCCGCCGACGCCGGTGATGGGACCCCGATCAAAGCCGAGGAAGCCGGGCAGCGTCCCGCCGAAGAGGATATGGCTCATCGTGTACTGCTGGACAGAACCCCAGGTTTGCGGCGTGACATCGAGAGCTTTGACCGCGACCTTGCGATAAAGTTCCGCGCGGCTCTGCCCGCCAAACCAGTTTGATTTTTCAGCCAGCAGCACACGGTCGAAATTCTGGTAGAAGTCGATAAAGGTGCCGGTTTCGTCACGTAAGAAATCGAGCGCAGCTTCACCAATGCCGTTGCGCCCGAAGACCTCGCGATAGAGTTCCTTGTAGAAGGCTTCGAAGAGAAATGCACCCTGTGACTCGGCGTCGTAGCGCAAATCCCAGCTTTTCAGGATTTCGCCCTGCGGTGTGTCGGGCAGCAGCGGGCGCAGAATCTCCATGAATCTTTCAGCTTGCAGCGAGTACAGGTCAGCGTGCATGGCAAAAACGTCAGCGGCGGTGAAATCGTCTTTTTCGGCGAGCAGGGCGTTGATGCGTTCGGCGCGGTACGACCCCATCGGCATATTGATCGGGCTGCCCGTCCCGTACTCGTTCAGGTCCTGGTTGGCGGTGGCGAAGAAACCGGATTCGGGGTTCAGGACGCGCGGCAGCTCCTCGACGCTGAGATACGCACCCCAATCATTTTCCGCTTTCCAGCCCGGCAGCGGGACGAACCCACTTATACCTGCTCGCCGTTTCGGGACAGTGCCCGTCATCTGGAAGCCGATATTGCCATCGATGTCGGCGAGGACGAAATCCCAGCCGGTTTCGAACTGCCCGACGGTGTCCATGCCTTCTTTAACGGTATCCACGTCCATCATGCGGAGCAGGGCACCGAGAGTGATTGCTCCCGAACTAGATGCTGTCCAACGCGTAGCAAGATAAAGTCCGGCGCGATGCGGGTCTCCATCCAGCGTGCCGTGCTCGTTCTCGTAGAAATTGACGGTCACGTCAGCCTTCTTTTTACGTTTGATCGTCTCGGTGCGGACGCTGAAATCGAGCCATTCATCTTCGCGGAGATATTGTCCATCTTTGCAATTTTCGATCCACGAATCGACGGCATCCACGAAGGCGTAGGTCACTCCCCACGCGAGATCGGCGGTGCGACCGACGAGGACACCGGGCGCGCCAGGCATACTGCCGCCCATGATGTAGCGACCGCCGCAGGAGAGGACGATCTCGCTCCAGACGTTGGGCAGGCGGTTGTTTTCGAGATGCGGGTCATTGGCGACGATGGGCTGGCCGGAGGCGGTGCGCGCGCCGGAGATGACCCAGTTGTTGGATGCCATCATGCGCGGTGCGGCGAGGTTCCAGAGCGAGGCGGGATTGACAATGCGCTCGCCGAGATTGACCTTTTTGAGCAGATCAATATCCAGTTCGCCGAGGTTGCCGGGGAAAAGTTCTGCGAGCTTTTCCTGCGAGACGCCGGCCTGCACCATTTCGACAAAGAGACGTTCGATCTCGGCCTGCGACTGCGCCAGCGTGAGGTAACCGACCATACGCGAGATCATGATCGAATCAAGCGGCGACCAGGCTTCGGGTTTGTAGCCGAGTAACTTGAATTCCCAGGGTGTTTTCTCGGCAAAGGCGGCGTTGATACCGTCGGCGTAGGATTGCAGGGAAAGCTGGTCGTCCGGGCTGAGTTTGTCGAACTCGGATTGCAGGTTGTTATGCCAGTTCATGCGACGAAAGAAGGTGTCTACGCCGAGGCTTTCGTCGCTGTCGTTGAGCAGTTCGCAGACGCGGCCCTGCCCCAGAATGCGCATCATCAGCGTTTGGATGCCGCGATCCCGGGCGTGGACATAGCCCTGCCCCCAGTACATGTCGGCGCGGGTCTCGGCTTCGACGTGGGGCGTGCCGTTTTTGTCTCGGAAGATGTGGATGTCTGGGTTCATGAGAGGTTCCTTTGGGTTTTGGAAACGCATTAGGACACGGATTTGCATGGATTCACATAGATATTTCGATAATTTTGGCCTGAAAAACTGTGTGAATCTGTGACATCGTGCCCTTTGGGTACATCGTGCCCTTTGGGTACATCGTGCCCTTTGGGTACATCATGCCCTTTGGGTACATCGTGCCCTTTGGGTACATCGTGCCCTTTGGGTACATCGTGCCCT
>JBDRGC010000029.1:0-29965 GCA_043818215.1 Chloroflexota bacterium
ACAAAACTCTCTTGTTTCCTAATTAGGTGTAGATATTGTACACGGATTTAACGGATTCAACGGATTTTCATGGTTTTCCATCCGTGAAATCCGTTGAATCCGTTGAATCCGTGTACGAAAAAGATTTGTCAGCCAACCAGCATGGTGGAGCAATTTATTTTCTGGACATTCCTATAACTCCGACGTGCAGTGCGGGCAGCGTACCGCCTTGATGGGAATGGTGGTCATGCAGTAGGGGCATTCCTTAGTGGTGGGTGCTGCCGGAGATGCGGCTTCTTCTTCCTTCTTGAGCCGGTTGATGCTGCGGATCAGCAGGAACATGGCAAAGGCCACAATAAGGAAACTGATAATCGTATTGATGAATAAGCCGTAATTTAGTGTCACCGCCCCGGCTTCCTGAGCCAACGCCAGAGAAAAGTATGGCTCTGGGGAGGTTCCCTCTCGCATCACGATGAAGAGATTGGCAAAATCGACGTCACCCAGCAACAGACCGATGGGCGGCATGAGAATATCCGCGACTAACGACTTTATGATTGCGCCGAAAGACGCTCCGATGATGATGCCTACGGCCATATCGATCACGTTGCCGCGCATGGCAAAATCTTTGAATTCTTTTAGCATGGTGATTTCTCTTTCTATTTTCCTATTTGCTGTTCTAAGATTTCCGCAATATCCAAAACCCGAATTTCTTCTCCCATACCTTTGGAGCTGATAGCATCCTCGAACATGGTCAGGCAATAGGGGCAGGCGGTCGCCACCACATCGGCTTTGACATCCAGGGCGTCTTGTAGGCGGCGGTGATTGATGCGCTTGTCGGTGTCGGTCTCGACCCACATGCCGCCTCCGCCTCCGCCGCAGCAGAAGCCGTTTTCACCCATGCGGGCCATTTCGATCCGCTTGACTTGAGCCTGATCCAACAACCCGCGCGGGGCTTCATAGACATCGTTGTAGCGTCCCAGGTAGCACGAGTCGTGGTAAGTGACTTTGGGCTGGGGTGCTGGGGTGCTGGGATGCATGGGTGCATGGGTGCTCCCCAGCTCCCCTGCTCCACCGCTCCCTTGCTCCCTTGCCCCCCCCCCGCTCCCCCGCTCCCCTGCTCCCCTGCTCCCTTGCCCATTGAGTTGCAGAGAACCATCGTCGACGATCTCATGCATCAGTTGAGTGGAGTGAATCACCTCGTACTCGCCGCCCATCTGGGGGTATTCATTCTTCAGCGTATTGAAGCAGTGGGGACATTGGGTGACGATGCGCTTGAACTTGATCTGTCCGAAGGCCTCGATATTTTGCTCGGCGAACATTTGGAAGATGTACTCGTGCCCCATGCGCCGGGCGGTCTCGCCGCAGCAGGTTTCGTCGAGGCCGAGGACGCCGAAATCGACACCGGCTTTTTGCATCAGACGCACGAAGGATTGGCTGACTTTTTTGTTGCGTTCGTCGTAGGCGGCTGCACAGCCAGCGAAGAAGAGCACATCGACCTCGTCGCCCGGGGCCAGCTCGCGCACATTCAACCCTTCCGCCCAGGCCATACGATCCTGTGGCGGCATCCCCCAGGGATTGCCCTGACGTTCCATATTGCGCATGGTTTCGCCCACCTGCTTGGGCATGTCGCCGCTCGTCAGGAGTTGGTAGCGGCGTATATCCACCACTCGCTCCGGAGGGCGGATGAAAACCGGGCAGCGCGTCAGGCAGGCTCCGCAGGTGGTGCAAGACCAGAGATTTTCTTCGGAAAGGAGTTCTTGCGAAAGCTCCGGTGAGCCGTTATCGCCGGGATTGACCAGCGACGTTTTCATGGCTTCGTGCAGTGCGGCCAGCAAAGTGCGCGGCGAGTAATTCATCCCGCTGAAGGTGGCCGGGCAGACATCTTCGCAGCGACCGCATTGTGTGCAGGCATCGAAGGAAAGCAGGTCAAGCGAGGCGAACTCGGTGATTTGCCCTACACCCAGGGTTTCGGCTTCTTCGAGATCTTCGATTTTGTCGAGCGCACCCAATTCGCGGCGGGGGTGCAGGAGCACGTTGAGCGGAGCATAAATCAGATGCCGCATTTTGGTGAATGGCACGCTGGCAATCAGGACCAACGCCAGAAAGATATGCGTCAAGGCGCAATATGGATGCAGGCTTAAGGCGATTTCTGCACCAATTCCGAGCGAGTGGAATAGGCCTGCTGTCAGGCTGCCCATGAAAGATACCGCCTCCCAACCTGGCGCGGAGGCAATCAAGCGCAGGCCCTCTGTGGTGAAACCGGCGAGGGGAATCAACCCCAGCATGATGAGGGCGTAATAGTCATCCCAGCGCGTTCCAAGATACCCAGGGCGCAGCACCAGCCTGCGAATAAGCGCCATCAACACGCCAACCAGGATGAACACGCCAGCCAAATCCATGATGAATTCGTAGGACAGGTAAGCCCCTTGGCGGGGGAAGGATTCCAGTGCATAGGGCGTGAAGAGGGTCATCTGCATCAGGTTGATGGCTGTGCCCACGACCTGGATCAAGATGCCCCAAAATATCAGAAAGTGCATAATGCCCGCATAGATATTTTTCCAAATGCGGATTTGCCCAATGGCATGAACCAGAAAGTCGGTCACTGCCACTTGCCACTTGCCACTTGCCTCTAGCTTCCTGCCACTTGCCTCTTGCTTCCTGCCACTTGCCTCTTGCTTCCTGCCACTTGCCTCTTGCATCTTGCCACTTGTCGCTGTGTTGGTGGTCATGCTTCATCTCCTAAGCTCACATAGATGTCGCCATCTACGATTTCGACGTTCAGGGCTGCAAGAGAGGTGGGGGGCGGCCCGGAAATAACGCTCCCATCTGACGGGTCGAAGAAACCGTCGTGGCAGGGGCACACAATTTGCCCCAGATCGGGGTCCCATTTGCAGATGCAGGCAAAGTGGGTGCAAACGGCAGAGTAGGCTCGCAGGCCCTCGGGAGTGTTGATCACCAGGGCAGGGTAGCGTCCGAAGGGTACGGCTTTCCCTGCACCGACAGGCAACTCTCCCTCGGGGGCAACCAGCACGGGGTCGGAGGGGGCTTCGTCCAGACTCGGAGGATAGAAATAAGCCAACACAGGACTGAGTATCGCAGTCAGGCCGGTCGCGGCCAGGAAGCCGTTGACAACTTTCAGGAAATCGCGGCGGGTAATTTTGCTCATGGCTAACTCATTTCTCCCCAAATCGTCAGGGCAATAAAAATAATGATCGCAACGCTGGCAACGATAAAGCGGGTGCGTTGGTTTTTAGATGATGTATCCGGTTTGCGGTCGAGAAAGGGCCAAAGGGCGAGCAGTGCTATACCCACTACGGGAACTATCACACCAATTACTTTGCCCTCGATGCCTAGAACAATTTTGGGGATGATCTTGAGTAATTGATAGAGAAATAGGAAGTACCACTCCGATTTGACGTGATCTGGCGTAACCATAGGGTCGGCAGGATCACCCAGGCCTACGGGGAAGAAAATCCCGATAATGCCGATGATGATCAGTGCAACCGCAAAGCCTAGCGCGACTTTAGCTTCCCGCGTTACATGATCGGGGTAAAAAGGGACAGTCTTTTCGTCTTGTGATTTTGAATCGGTCATTGGGATTTCTCCGGGGGCATCATAGGGGCTTGTGAATGCCTTGGCGGCGTACCATGATGAAGTGCATGACCATCATTCCAACAATAGCGGCAGGGAAGATGAGAACATGCAAAGCGTAGAAGCGGCTGAGGGTGAGCGAGGTAATACTCCACCCCACGCGCAGATATAAGAGAGCTAACTCTCCGATGACAGGGATGCTGCCGGCGATCTCTGTGCCAACTGTAGTGGCCCAGTAAGCTCGTTGGTCCCAGGGGAGCAAATAGCCAGTGAAGCCAAAACCCATTGTGACCAGGAATAAAACCACGCCGCTGACCCAATTGAGCTCGCGAGGGTTTTTGAAGGCGCCGGTGATAAAAACCCGCACCCCATGGGCAATGACCATGACCACCATGCCGTTAGCAGCCCAGTGGTGGATCATGCGGATGGCAGCCCCGAAACGCACCTCGGTCTCGATGAATTGGATGCTGGCGTAGGCGGCTTCAGGAGTGGGCTTGTAATAGAATGCCAGCATAACCCCGGTGATGGCCTGCACGATGAACAGGAAAGCGGTCAGTCCTCCCAGGCAATACCACCAGCGGCGCTGCCATTCAGGAATGGGTTTATCCAAAAACTTGGACAGGAGGTCTTTGTATTGGAAGCGTTCTTCCAGCCAGTCGCCGACTCGTTCTAGGATTGGCTTCCACGGCGATCTGGTCTTCCACGCGCTCACACTGCGGACGATTCCGAAGGCCAGGATCAACCCTGCGGTGCCGAAGATGATCCAGCGGGCCAGAGGCGTCCAGATACCGGCTTCTTCACCCGTAATATGGCAGTGCAGGCAGGCGTCTTTATTTGGGGGTGGGGGCAGATCGTCTGAGGATGTTCCAGTGGAGACTTTGAGATGTGATGTGGCAACGAGCGCGCTGGCCTCAGCGAGTTCCCAGTGGGGCTGATCCGTAGAAGCGGAAACATCGCTTTGGAGCGAGGCTATCGCCTGCCCGCTTGTCGCGGTGAGCAGGGCCGCCAGGGCTACGGCGAGGATGCCAAACAACAGTGTTCGGCGAGAGAATATTTTCATAGGCCACCTCGGGGCTGTACTAAGGAACGGTGATTAAATAACTTGCCCATTTCCAAACTAGAGACTAGTGCAGGTTGAGTAGCCCCGAATTCTTTTAGAGGGGCGTATCGAAACCAAACGGGCTTAATTTGCCAGAATCCGTTTGGTTTCGATACGCTACGGCACAAAAAGCGTGTGCCTCCGCTACTCAACCGGCACTAGCGTTAGGATACAAATGCGCAAGTTATTTAATTCTCATTCCTAAGCTGTTATCCAAATTTAACAGCCAGTATATAGGCATTAAAGACAATTGGCAAGTGACAACAATCATAAGGTTAATTCCTTTTGATAATATAGGGGATTGGGGATTGGAGATTGGAGATTGGTAGATCAGGAAACCAGGAAACCGGGAAACCGGGAAACCGGGAAACCAGGAAACCAAGAAACCAGGAAACCAGAAAACTAGTAGACCAGTTTATCCTAATCTACTGGTCTACTGGTCTACTGGTCTACTGGTCTACTGATCCCTAACCCCTAGCTCTCGCAAAACCATCGCTGTCGCTTTGGGGATAGCTGCGGCGACGGCAGGTGTGGGTTCTTCGCCAAATTCGCTGATATTTTCCACCTCGATGGCGAAGATTGTGATTTCTTTGGGTAAGTGCAACCCCATTCGCTGACCCGCGTCTAAGGCTGTGACCAGTGTAGTATCGTGGGCGCAGGCGCTGTGCTGTGTCGGGCTGATGTCGCGCAGATCGTCCAACGTCATCTTGTGAATGGTGCCGGGGATGTTGTCCTTGGGCTGCATAAAGGCATCGATCAAGATGACTCGGTCGTAGCCGATCATGGCCTCCATCAAGCGCACTCCGCCAGCACTGGCCTCGGTGATAGTGATGTCATCCCCAGAAATCCGGTTTCTTGAAGAAACCGGATTTCTCAGTGCTTTCTCGACTTCGTAAGCCACTTCGAGGCCAACGCCGTCGTCGGTGATAATGGGGCTGCCCAGGCCGATTATGAGGGTTCTCATATTCAGTAGCTCATTCGAGAGCAGGGGTGCGGGGGTGAACTATTTCGCCATCTCCCCATCTCCCCATCTCCCCAGCTCCCTAGCTCACGTACTGGCTCATCTGCTCAACCACCTCGCCATCCGCGTCGCGAATGATCACTTCCAATGGCATCTGCCCTGGCAGCGAGTGGGTCGCGCAGGATAGGCAAGGGTCGTAGTTGCGGAAGGCCATCTCGATGGTGTTCAACAGTCCCTCAGTGACCACGGTACCCTTTTTGATGAGTCCCTGCGCGGCCTTCTTGATGGACATGGCGATGGGGGCATTGTTGTTGGTCGTGCCCACGAGCAGGTTGACCTTGGTCAGGATGCCGTTTTCGTCGGTCTTGTAGTGATGGGTGAGCGTGCCGCGCGGTGCTTCCACGCTGCCAACGCCCTCATCGGGAATATTGGTGATGATGGGGCGTACGTTCGGGTCGGTGATCTCGGGATCGGTAACCAATTCCATCATGCGCTCGGCGGCATAGAGCAATCCCACCAGACGTGCCCAGTGGGTTGCCAAACGGTGATGCACGGGCGTGTATTGTCCGTTGACCTTCTTGCTGCCCAGAGTTTCGTAGAGCTTCTCGTAGGCTTCCTGCGCCCTGGGTGTTGCCATCCCATCGGAGACATTCAGCCGCGAGAGCGGGGTAGCGCAGTAGACGCCGCTGTCCATCCCGTCAACGAGACCTTTCCAGCCCACACCCTTCAAGTAAGGAAACTTCAAGTAAGTCCACGGTTCGACATGTTCGCTGATATGCTTCATATAGTCTTTGGGGGGATACTTGACGAACTCTTTCCCCTCGGGGTCTACCACGCGGATCATGCCGTCGTAGTGGTTGGACTGGTTGTTTTCGTCCACCGTGCCCATGTAGTAAGTTTTGTGGGTGAAAGCATCCGAGACGATAAGGTCTACGTAGGCCTGATTAGCCAGTACGACATCGTTGAAGAGTTGCAGGCTGAAGAGCGCGAAATCGATGTTCTTGCGGGCAATCTCTTCGAACTCCTGGCGCATTTCTTCGGTGATGGCTACACTCCACCCGCCGGGCAGTCCGGCAACCGGGTGGACACCGCGCCCGCCCAACTTCTGGATGACGTGGTGGTTGCGCTTGCGGCAATTGATGACTTCCATGCCGATCTCTACACCTACTTTGTGGATCACGCCCAGGATGTTGCGCTCTGCGGCTGGCGCTTCGGGGCCGACGACAAAATCGGGAGCACCCAAAGCGTAGAAATGCACGGTGTGGTCGGTCACATAGAAGGATGAGTATAACAGTTCGCGGATCTTCTTGACAACCGGAGCTGGCTCGACATTGAAAAGCGCGTCCAGCGCTTTGGTAGCCGCCATGTGGTGAGCTTCTGGGCATACGCCGCAGATACGTTCGGTGATGCGGGGCATTTCCTCAGCCGCCCGACCTACGGAAAACTGCTCGAAGCCGCGCAGCTCGGGAACCTGAAAATAAGCGTTTTCGACCTCACCCTCATCGTCGAGAAATATTTCGATTTTCCCGTGACCTTCCAGACGGGTGATTGGATCTATAGTGATTCGTTTCATTTATGTCTCTCCTTGTCCATGAATGAATTCGTGGTCTGGCAAACATGTTTCAACATGTTTCGTGTGGCAGACGCCGAATTCATTCGGTGGCGCTCGATGGCGCTCGATGACTCATTCGGTGGCTCATTCGATGGCTCATTCGGTGGCTTTCGGGGGCTTTCGGGGGCTAATCTCCCGTTCCATTGCTGTTAATCTTGGCCCGGCGCAGCATCGAGTTTGACATGCCGAAGCGGTAGAAAGTGCCAGCCGGGTCTGCGATTGTGTCTACAACAGCCTGGATATCTCTCTCTATATCGGCTTCATCCATGCCGGCTGCGCCAGCACCGATGATCGAGCCGATGGCAGAGAGCATCTTGGCCCCCTGGTCTTCTACGCCTTCCATCGGGCCGTAACAGCCGCGGCAGCCCATGCCCACTGTGGGGCACAGAGCGCCACAACCGTTGCGGGTGGCCGGCCCCATACAAACGATGCCCTGTTCCAATAAGCACACATCAGGCTCAGGGTTGATCTGATAAGGGCGGTAGAAGCGGGAAATGATTTTTTCTCCTTTTTCCCGGTCACATTCCTCGCATACAGCGGAATTGCCCGCGCCGATGATAGAACCTGCCGGGGGCAGCGGCGCTCCCTCGAGGAGGCCTGCCACCACAACCTGCAGCACGGCCCAGATTTGAGCCGCTTCCGGGGGGCATCCGGGCATGAAGTAATCCACATCCACCACCTGATCCAGAGTTTTCACAGTGTGGTAAAAGGTGGGGAGATCCAACTCGCCCTCGGGTACCTGGTACTTGGTCTGAGGGAAGATACCCTCTGGATTGTCAATAGATGGGTTATCTATATAAACGGTGTTGAGGGTTGCATCTCTCGATGTCAGGTTAGAAAGGGATGGAATGCCTCCCGCGCAGGCACAAGAACCAAAGGCCACTAAGACCTTCGATTTCTTGCGCAGCAGGTGAGCCATTTCCTCGTTTTCAGAGTTGCGGATGGCTCCGTTGAACAAGCATAAATCAATATAGCCATCGGGGTAACCTTTTACGTCTTTGGTTTTGAAGTCGGCAATGCAGGGGAAGAAGGCTATGTCGAAGATTGCGTCCACATCCAAAATATGTTCGTGGATGTTCAACACAGAAATCTCACAGCCACCGCAGGAGGCGGTCCAGTACATCGCTAACTTGGGTTTGCCATTTTCTGCCATGTTATACCTCCATGACCGCTGACGGCTGACGGTTGACCGCTGCGTGAGTGCTGCGGTCAGTGGCCGGCGGTCGTCCGTTTTTGCCCAGGACTGTCTCTTGCCAGTTCAGCGGGCCTAAGGCACGCACTTCTTCAGTCATGGTGTCGACTTTTTCGGCGAGCACGATGCCCTCCGACGCTGAAGCCCATACCAATTGCACACGTTCTTTTTCGATGCCCAACTGGCGCAGCAGTTTCTTGAGCAAGATGAAGCGGCGCCAAGTCTTGATATTGCCATCCACGTAGTGGCACTCGCCGGGATGGCAGCCAGCGATCAGGACACCATCAGCGCCCTCGCGCAATGCTTTGAGCACAAATTGTGGGTCCACCCGCCCGCTGCACATCACCCGGATCGGGCGCATATTGGGCGCATATTTGATGCGGGCGGTACCAGCTAAGTCAGCAGCACGGTAGGAGCACCAATTGCACAGAAATCCAACGATTACAGGTTCGAATTGTTCACTCATAGTTTTCTCCAGTTATCAGTGCATCAGTAGATCAGTAGATCAGTAGATCAGTAGATCAGTGGATCAGTGGATCAGTAGATCAGTGGATCAGTAGATCAGTAGATCAGTGTTCTAGTTCCTGATTTCCTGGTTTCCTGATTCCCTGATTTACTGGTTTCCTGATTTCCTGGTTTCCTGATTTACTGATACCTGATTATGCCGGCACCATTTCTAGTTCCGGCCTCACATCCCATAGGATTCCCTCTATCTCAGATAGCACTTGAATGTTGGTGAAGTGGGCGCCAGTGATGACACCGCTTGGGCAGGCCGCCACACAGGTTCCACAACCCTGACACAGGGCCGTGATGACTTCGGAGACTTTCTTGTCTTCGTGGAATACAATGGCGTTGTAGGGACACATATTGTTGCAGATGCGGCAGCCGGAACACAACTCTTCGTTGATATGAGCGCGTATAGGCTCCATCATCACGGTGCCGCGTTGGATCAGTCCAGAAACGCGGGCTGCTGCTGCTGCGCCTTGAGATACACTGTCGGGGATATCTTTGGGTCCCTGGCAGGCACCGACGATGTATATACCTTCTGTCATGGTTGCGACCGGGTCCAGCTTGGGGTGCCGTTCGACGAAGAAACCGTCGAAGTCGCAGCCCATCTTGAAGAGGTGGGAGACCTCTTTCGAGTCGGGCTTGGCTTCCATCGCGGGGCTAAGAATGACCATGTCAACCGGAACGCGGCGTTGCTTGCCGATCAGGGTATCTTCCACCTGGACGATGAGTTTACCCTCTTCGGCATCCGTGCGGGCTGCATCGGTGATTTCAGCAACCTTGCCGCGAATGAAGTTGGTACCTTCTTCTAACAGGCGGTGGTAGAACTCCTCGTAACCCTTGCCGGGGGTGCGCATGTCGATATAGCAGTTATAAACCTCGGCTTCGGGAATGCGCTCGTGGACCAGGTGGGCGAATTTTAGCGAGTACATGCAACAAACTTTGGAGCAATATTTGTGGTAGTTCTCGTCACGGGAGCCAACACAGTGGACGATGGCCACGCTTTGGGGTGTGGTCACCCCATCCCGCAGGACGATCTTGCCATCGGTAGGTCCAGAGGCGTTGACCATGCGTTCGAACTCCAGGCTGGTGAACACATCTTTCAGTCTGCCATAGCCCTATTGGGGAATGCGCTTTACATCGAAGAGATCATACCCGGTAGCCAGGATGATATTGCCGACCTCGATTTTGAGAATTTCGTCTTCCTGTTCGAAGTCGATGGAATTGGGTTCGGTGGGGCAGAAGATCTGGCAGGCTTTACATTTGCCCTTCAGGAAGTAGGTGCAGTTTTCTTTGTCGATGACGGGGTATTTGGGTACAGCCTGGGGGAAAGGTCTGTAAATCGCCTTGCGCTTGCCCATCCCGACCTCGAAGACATCGTCTACGACCTTGATGGGGCATTTTTCGATGCAGATACCACAGCCGGTGCAGTGCTCTTCATTCACATAGCGAGCTTTCTTGCGCACGGTTACTGTGAAGTTGCCCAGGTAACCATCCAACTCTTCGACCTCGCTCCAGGTGAGCAGGGTGATATTGTCATGCTGGCCAACATCCACCATTTTGGGGGTCAGGATACAGGCTGAACAGTCCAGGGTGGGGAAGGTTTTATCCAACTGGGCCATGCGGCCGCCGATGGTCGGTTCCCGTTCTACCAGGTAAACGTGGTTGCCGGCGTCTGCCAGTTCCAGCGCAGCGGTGATGCCGGCGATGCCACCACCTACAACCAGAGTATTGGGATTAATTTCCACCGGGATGACATCCAGCGGTTCGTGGTGGGCAACGCGTTCGATTGCCGCGTTGGTGAGGGCCTTGGCTTTTTGGGTGGCAGCCACCTTGTCGTTGGTTATCCAGGAGTCATGTTCCCGGATATTGGCCATCTCGTACAGGAAGGGATTTAGTCCTGCTCGTTCGCAAGTCCCTCGGAAAGTCTTTTCGTGCATGTGGGGGGAGCAGGAGGCAACCACAATGCGGGTCAGGCCTTTCTCTTTGATGTCTTGCTCGATCAGCTCTTGACCCAGGCTAGAACACATGAATTTATAATCACGTGCAACCTCGACATTGGGTTGTTCTCCGGCCCATGTAGCGACATCCTCCACATCCACTACTCCGGCGATATTCGTGCCGCAGTGGCAGATGTAAACTCCTACCCGTTCGCCATTCTCAGGGTAAACTTTTTCTTCACTCATAGGTCTCTCTCCTAATTTGATATGGTTGATGAACTGTTTCAAGACCTTTACATTCAAAATCGCTCAAAAGAAGGATCATTTAGCCCCCTTTCCCATTAATTGAGAAAAGATGGGCGCGGCTGATACCAGTTCTGATCCAATGCCCAACCGTCTGCGAGGTATTCCAAGCGCCAATCCCATTAATTGGGTGAAATAGAGGACCGGCACGGCGTAATTCGTGCCAAACTCTTCGTTGACCTGGGCCTGGTAGCATTCGAGGTTGACCTGGCATAACGGGCAGGCCGTGGCAATCACATCCGCTTTACAATTGATAGCGCTCTGGAGCAGTATTCGAGCCATATCGAGTGCTGCACGACGGCTGGTCATCATCAGGGAAGCGCCACAACAGCGTAACCTCTCGCCATATTCTGCTGGCTCTGCGCCCATGGCAGATATGATTTCCTCGAAGAATTGGGGATTCTCGATCTCTTCGCCATTCTTCCTGGGTCGGACGATCTGGCAGCCATAGTAAGGAGCCACGCGCAGACCCTTTAGCGGATTGGTCACTTTATTCCGTATCCCTTCAGGGCCAATTTCATTGGCGAAAATTTCGATGATGTGATGAACATTGATATTCCCTTGGAATTGCAGGTTATCTTGTTCCAGAGCGTAGTTGATATGCTCAGCCAGATCGGGGTCTTTTTTGAGATATTCGTTGGTGAAATAAGCGTTCTTGTAGCACGCGCTGCAGGGAGCAACCAAATCAAGTCCCTCTTTTTCGGCGATAGCCAAATTTCGGGCAACCAGCGTATAAGCCAGTAATTGATCAACATGGAAGTAAGTGGTAGCGCCGCAGCAGTTCCAGTCTTCTAATTCCTGAAGCTCAATTCCGAATAGCTTGGCTGTTTCGACAGAGGAATGATTGTAGCTTATGGCCATTTTCTCTAGAGAACAGCCTGGGAAATAAGCATACTTCTTCATGACGACCCTCCGATCGGGATGATCCTGCGAATCATTTCTTGGAAGTTTTTGAGCCTCTTGATTCGTGGAGGTAGAACCGGCATCCTGCCTTTCAGCATCATCTGGGTACCCATATATGCTTCCTGGATGAACTCTTTAATCCCCAGGCTAAACATGTAGGTCGGGGCCAGGACAGGCTCATATGATCTTCCGCTCCTGACGATGGTTTTTACAAAGGTCTCAGAGAAGGTGGGGCCGACCAAATCCTCGCTGTAAGTCTTATTCCAGATGGAATAACGCTTCACTGCATACATGACACCGGCAATATCGATATTGCTTGGACATCTTACCGTGCAGTGAAAACAAGATGCGCAAAACCAGTAGGTGTTGCAAGCGAGAACTTCCTCTTTGAGGTTGGCGTTGAGCATGCCTATCAGCCGTCGAGGGTTCTGATCCATGAACTCAGCCACCGGGCAAGTTCCTGCGCAAGTTCCACATTGTATACAGGTTTTGGTTGGATTTCCGTGTGATGTGTACATCAGGTTGGAAATCTCTTGGCTAAATGTAGGTCTAGATGCCATTAGCTTTTCCTATTCTGTTTCCTTTTTGGCTGCTGCTTCTTTTAACAGGTTTTCCACCTTCTCCAGGAGCAATTTGGGTTCAACTGGTTTTTCCATCAATGCGTCCGTGGGGAGGAAGCGCGGATGGACAGCTTGCCCCGGGAAAAGGAAAGCCATTTGTTCTCGCATTCCAGTAATAATCAAAACTGGAATTTCACGTAGCTTAGGGTCTTTATTGATCTTCCGGGCAATCATGACGCCCTCTGCTCCACGTCCCATCATAATGTCGAGCAGGAGTAAATCATAATTCCCAGTTTCCAAAGCCTTGAAACCATCTTTGGGATTATAGGCTACATCCACTTTATATTCAGCTTTTTCGAGTATCGACCTGATCCCATCTACATAATCGGGGTCATCGTCGATGATTAATAGCCTCGTCTGAGCCATTGGAACCTCCTTTTTCTAAAAGAACAATTAGTTTGATCTAGTACTCATCCAACAAATTCTGTCAGGTTTGTAGTAGGACACGAGAGTGTCCGTTTTACGTGCGAACGAACTTTCGTTCGTTACTACGCACCCACTAATTATTTTGTGGTGAAGTCCTGGCATAAGTATCATTTCTTTAAAACGGGTAGTTGGATCACAAAAGTGCTCCCTTTGCCCAGTTCGCTTTCGACGGAAATCGTTCCATCGTGAGCTTCGATAATCCGTCGGGTTATGGCTAATCCGACTCCACTCCTCCTTTCACCTTCAGTTTTGGATTTACCAACATAAAAATCTTCGAATAAGTGAGGCAGATCTTCTTGAGCAATACCTACACCATTATCTGCAACCGTAATCAAGATTTGATCATCCTGCTCCTTCGCACTAATCCAAACGTTTCCTTCCAGACGGGAGTATTTGACCGCATTACCAGCGATGTTCACCACGGCTTCTACCAGTGTGCCTTCTTCTCCATGTACTGGACTCATATTGTCGGCAACTGAGGTTTCGATATCGACGGCTTTTCGAGTAGCATGATTTTGGATGCTCTCGACGGCCTTGGTGATGACTGTTGCGATCGAAACCGGCTCGAAGCTCTCACGGATGGTTGAAATATCCACAGAAATCGCCCGCAACCAGGTGTTGATCAGCTTTACTAAATCGTCAATGCGGGTTTTGAGACGTTTGAATTTACTTATCTGTTCTTCTGTGAGCACCTCTGAGAGATCATCGGCCAGCACATACAAATTTTGCTGGACCGCCCCCAGGGGAGATTTTAGCTCATGGGAGACGATGGCGGCGAAGTGTTCTCGGAGCATTTCTTTCTCGCGGCGGAGGGCGATGGTCTCTAAAATCAATCGTCTTCTCTCCAACCCGCGTTGAGTGATCAAGCGTAACTGATCCGGCGTGAACGGTTTGGGGAGGAAGTCGTGAGTCCCTTTCTTCATGGCTTCCACAGCCGAACTGACTGTGGCAAAGCCGGTGATCACAATGGTTACAATCGTAGGATCATATTCATGGATTTGATCGAGCACCTCGAAACCAGATAATCCGGGCATTTTGAGATCGACATAAACCAGGTCGGGTTGGTATTCTTCCAGCAATGCCAACCCCTCGGTTCCATTGGGTGCTGTAGCGATTTGATAATTGCCGCTTTTGAGGATCTGCGTGCAAGAATCTAAAACGATTTCTTCGTCGTCGATGATCAGAATTTTGGGCTTGTCATCCATGGTTTTTGCTTTCTTCCTGTCCATTGGCTGTTAGTGGCAAACCGACAGTAAAAGTTGTGCCACGACCAATTTCACTCTCGACAGAAATGGTGCCTTTGTGGCTTTTAATGATCCCATAGCTGATTGCCAGTCCGAGGCCGGTCCCGTGCCCTACGTCCTTGGTTGTAAAAAATGGGTCGAAGATCTTGTTGATATTCTCTTCACTGATCCCTTGACCAGTATCAGACAGTTTAATGTTGATAAAATCGCTATCTGCGTTGGCGCGTGTACTCAGTGTCAGATGCCCACTCCCGTTCATAGCTTCGGAGGCGTTGATAATCAAATTGATGAATACTCGCTCCATCTGCGAAGGGTCGATGATAGCCATGGGTAGATCGGCCTGAAAATCTTTCGTGATTTGGATGTTGTGGAAAAGGGCCTGGTTTTCAACGAGAGAGAGGCTTTCTTCTAGTACAGAATTAATGTTACAAAACGTCTTATCTGGTTTCCTTTGCCGGGAGAAGTCTAATAGCCCGCGAATGATGTCCTTACAACGGTTTGCCTGCCCGACTATTTTTTGAAGATAGGCTGCATGAGAGGGGTTATCACAAGGCTGATCTTCGAGCAGCAAGTGCGAGAAGGTCACAATTCCCTGGAGGGGATTATTCAACTCGTGGGCGACATTTGCAGAGAGATGCCCAATGAGAGCTAACCTTTCAGATTCCATGATGCGTTTAGTGGCGGATTCTTTGAGTTGGGCATCACGTCTTTTCAATGCCTGCGCCATGGCGTTGAAAGAATCCGCCAGATACTCCAGTTCATCGTTTGTGTTGATCGTAACTTGGGCGTCCAGGTTGCCCTCTGCTACTTGTTTCGATGCGGATACAAGTATATTGATCGGCACCAGGATTCGTTGAGCAATGAAGTAAGAAACTCCCATAGAGATCGCTGCGCCCAAAACAGTTATCCCCAGAAAGGTGAACACCATTTCCCTTTGGATATCGAGGTATTTTTGTTCCAGCACACCGACGTACAAGATGCCGATAATGCGACCATAAACGTCCCTGATGGGTTCGTAAGCAGTGATATACCAGCTATTCACAACATAGGCGCGATCAATCCAGGGTTCTCCCTGGGTGATGACTTGATTGTAGACCTCCTCTGAGACGCGCGTGCCAATTGCCCGGGAGCCATCCTCGTTCCTGACATTGGTCGAGATCCGCAAATCGTCCTGGAAAATCGTTGCTGTGCCGATGTCCTGGCCATTATAGATCACATTTTCATAAACAGTGTGTTTGACCTTGTCGACGATTTCGAAATTCCGGTTGATGAGAACGCCACCGTAGACAGTGCCGATGAAATTGTGCTGCTCATCGAAGATCGGGGCGACTGCTTTTAACATCATGCCAGAAGTTTCCTGGGTTTCTTCTCTATAGCGTGTCAAAGGAGTTTCGATGAATTCCAAGTATGCCTGTTCGGCCAGAACCGGAGATTCCACAGATAGATCTTCCGCTGAAATGATGACGGTCGAAGCAGCCGGTTTTTCTTTGATTAGAACAGCATGGAGAAGTTCATCGTGTCCCTGATTATCACCAATATGATCCGGGTTACTGGTTCTCAGAAGCACGTAGCCATATTGGTCTGTTATGGTTAGAACGTCAAGCCCTTCTTCTGACTTTACTCTTAGCAACTCATCTTTAGCTGTATCCATGTTACCTGACAACAGGGCATCGCGCAGGAAGAATCGGGCGGCTGTAATACGAACGACATCATTGATGTGCGTCAATTTGCTTAGATAGATTTCTCTGGCGGCATTCAGATCATTGCGCACCTTTTCCTGCGCTTCTGCCACGATACGATCGCTGATCAGGCGAACGCCAAAAAATATGAATACCGCGCTGATGAGGACGATAATCAAAACGAAGCCCAACATGAACTTTGTCGCTATCGGGACTTTGGTGTTGCGCAAGCGGGGTATTCTTATCGCAGACCAACGTCTGTTGGCGATGGTTTTGGTGGCGTTCGTCATCTTCGTTTTAGCTTTCAGTTGCCTCTATTACAGGGGCCTTATCTAATTCCAAAGCTTCATAAACTAATTCGATCAGGTCTTTGACAACGATTTTGTCTTCCTGTCCGGCGGTCTTGACCGCATCTCGGAACATGGTGATATCTTTGGGGCAGGCGACGATGAAAACACTCACGTCACCGAGACCAGCTGCCTCGCGAATTCGCGATTCACTGGGCCGTTCCGTGATCTCGCCCTCTTCCATCCAGATGCGCCCGCCGCCAGCGCTGCAGCAAAATGATCGATCTTTATGGCGGGGCATTTCGACCAATTCGCAGCCAGTAGCTTCGATCACCCGCCGGGGCGCATCATAAATGCCGTTGTAGCGGCCCAGGTAGCATGGATCCTGGTAAGTGACTTTGTAACCCAACTTCTTGTTGAAATCGAGTTGCCCGGAAGTGATCAGCTGATCCAGCAATTCCGTGTAATGCAGCACAGGTTTTTTGCCGTTGCCATTGAAGGGATATTCGTTCTTGAGGGTGTTGTAAGAATGGGGGTCGGTGGTAACAATGGCCTTGAAATCACTCTGATTGAAGGCCTCCATATTCTTTTCGACCAGCATTTCGAACAAGCCCTCTTCACCGATACGGCGCACATCATTGCCAGAGTTGTTTTCGGCCTCATATAAAATTCCGAAATCCACATTGGCCTGACGGAATACCTGGACAGTTTTCTCGGTAACTTCGGTAAGCGTGGGGCTGTAAGAGGCGTAATCACCCACGAACCAGAGATATTCGACCGGCTCCCTACGGGCATCCTTGATCTTGGGTTCGATTTTACGGGACCAACGCGCTCGCATGCGGTCTGATTTACCGAAGGAATTACCGTAACGGCCCAGGTTGGCTAACGCAGTCTGGAGTTCTGCATCCACAGCGCCTTCCATTACCAGGTAACGGCGCATGTCCACGATCGTGTCCAGGTGATCGATCAGAACTGGGCACTCTGTGACACAGGAACTGCAGCTTGTGCAGGCCCACAACGCTTCTGCGGTAATTTTCTCGCCCACAAGGACGGGTGAACCGTTTCCGTTTCCACCAATGATCGCGGCGGCATCTTGACGCAAAGCGTCTCGTATATTCAGGATCAACTCTTTGGGGTTGAGAGGTGTTCCAGCCTCGTAAGCAGGGCAGGCATCCTGGCAGCGACCGCATTCCGTACAGGCGTCGCTGTCCAGGAGCTGTTTCCAGGTCAGATCACTCAGCTTGCTGACGTAGATCGGTTCGCCCTCACCCGTAACTGGAATGGGGGCCAGTTGTCCTATGGGCCGGTCGAGTTTCGAGAAGAAAACATTCAACGGCCCGGTGAGTGCATGTAACAAGGTTCCCACTGGTAAGGTGATAATCGTAAATGCTGCGGTGATCAGGTGGAAGACCCAGATGTACAGATGCCAGTTGGTCAGGGTTATATCCGAGGCACCCGTGGCGATCCACACTTGGGCCAGCGCCCAACCAGCAGGGGACGACCAGGCCCAATCCGGTTTTTCCACAGCTAATCTCAAGGATTCGGTGACCAACCCTCCTAACACGATGACGGTGATCATAACCAGGGATAAGGTGAATCCCGGTTCCAAAGTCAATCGCTTGGGTTTCTGAACGTAACGCCGGTAAATCGCCATACCCGCGCCAACAAAGAAGATAACCGTGAATACGTCCAAAACAAATTTATAGACGAAAAGCACATTGCCAGATAGGAACTCGAAGAAATTTTCGTGAATGGTTGTAAGCGCGGTCCCCAGGAAAAAGATGAAGAAAGCCCAGGCAATAGCAACGTGCATCACACCGGGGTAGCGTTGGTTCAAAACCTTGGTTTGGATGATGGCGTATGAGATCAGGCGTCCCAACCGGAGATGGAGTTTATCCCAACGCACTTCGGGCCGTCCAACCTTCCACCATAGGCTGGCCTTTTGATAAAAGCGGAACAGCATAATGAAGGCGGCCAGAAACATGATGGTGTAAACATAGATTTCAGGCGCGCCCCAATCATGGGGGATACCCCAGTAATTTATTCGCTCAGGCATCGTGTGTCCTCCATGAGACCCTAGGTTTTCACAAAATGATATGTTGACATAATAAACATTGACATAAAACCCTTAGGGTCTTTCATGCTGCTTCTTGGATGGCCTCGATGAGGCAATCGATCAGGTCGAAGAGATCAACCTCAACCCCATACTTGGCGACATCGAAGATAGGCGCATTGGGGTCGATATTGACGGCGATGATTGTCTCGGCGTCGGCCATACCTTCAGCGTGTTCTGGAGCACCACTGATACCTAAAGCCAGGTAAAGCTTAGGTTTTACGTGATTCCCAGACTTACCGACCATCCGTGAGGTTGGCAGCCAACCCTGATCGACAACCGGGCGGGAAGCGGATACCGCACCACCCAATAGCTTTGCTAATTCCTCGGCCAACTCGATGTTATCTTCGGTCTGGATGCCTCGGCCAACCGAGATCAGCACCTCCTCTTTGGTGATATCCACATCGGTGATCTCTGGTTCGATGTATGCTCTCAGGGTTACTTTAGGTTCACCCAGGGATACTTCGAAGGGGGTGACCTGGGGAGTGCCATCGCTCTGGCCGCCTTCCGGCTTATAGCCTCCGGGGATCATCGTGATGACGGTGGTGGTGTCACCCAGATCGGTTTCGGCCATGATCTTGCCGCCGCAAATCTGGCTGACGATTTTGCCGTCCTCGCTGATTTTGATGCAAGAACTGACCATCGGCAGTCCCAAGCGGGCAGCCAGCACACCGGCGACATCTGTGCCGATGGTCGTGCTGCCGAACAGCACTGCGCGTGGTTCCTCTGCCCTGAGAAGGCCTGCGAGGGCATCCTGATAAGCACTGGCTGTGAATTCTGCCAGGGCAGGATCATCTCCGTACAGAACCTTGTCAGCGGCTAAGTTGGTGGCTAAATCTTGCGCGTTGTGGCCCAATAGCACGGCCACAACCTCTCCACCTGTCCTTTGGGCAAGGTCATGGGCAGCAGCAAGCATGACGTAAGAGATACCGGTCACTTGACCCTGAAGGTGTTCGATAATAACGAAAATATTCTGGTTCATTTGCGACCTCCTCTCACAATACGCCAATTTCTTTGAAGATTTCCACGAGCCTGGCAGCGATTTCACCCTCATTGCCCTTGATCATCTCGGCTCGTTCCGCGGCTTCTGGAAGGTACATCCGGGCGACGTCCAACCCGCCGCTGGTATCCAACTCAGAGACATCCTGTTCTTCGATGGTGGCGGTCTTCATCATCTGCCGCACCTTGCTGACAGCCATATAGCGGGGTGGTTCTTCGGCTGCCTGGATGCCCAACACCGCGGGCAGGGTCGCTTCTACTTCGCCGATCAACCCGCCGGGGTATTCTTTCTGGACTGTGACTTTGTCACCTTTTAATGTAACACCAGCGATATAACCTACATAGCTCATCCCCAGATATTCGGCCAGAAACGGACCGACTGAACCGTCCAGGTCATTGTTGCCCTGAACGCCAGTCAGGATCAAGTCGGGATTCAGTTCTTTGACGGTTGCAGCGTAGGCATGCGCCAGAGCGTGGTTGTTGACTCCCTTCCCAAAATTTCCGGTTAATTTGATAAGGCGGTCGGCTCCTTTAGCCGCTGCGGTGAAAAGGACATCATCCATCCCCTCCATATCAGGAGCGATAACAGTGACCTCCCCTCCAAATTTCTCTTTCAATAGTATTGCCTGTTCAATGGCATGGTCGTCGAATTCATTGATGATCAGGCGCAACCAAGTCATATCCAATGCAGTGCCACTATCCGAGATCTCGAGTTCTTCGACAAGATCCGGCACCAGTTTGGCAGCAACCACGATGTGCGTCATGATATTCTCCTTAGCCCTCAGGGCGGCCTTCCATGGCGTCAGCTAATAGTTCAAGGATGTCTTTTACGATCAATCCCTCGGCTCCAGCAACCATCTTAGCGGCATCTTCGAAGCGGGGAGGTTCGTAGGGGCAGGCAACCGCCAGGATATCCGCACCAGCTTTGACGGCCTCTTTCACGCGCCACTCAGATAACCGGGCGTGAGCCTTTTCCCATTGGAAGCCATCCAGCCACATGCCGCCACCGCCGCCGCCACAGCACAGGCTGTTCGTGCGGGAGTGTGACATTTCGACCAGTTTCAGGCCTGGAATTGCCTCTAATAGCGCACGTGGTTGATCGTATACATCGTTGGCCCGGCCCAGGTAGCAGGGATCGTGATAGGTCACCGTGACTTCTCCATTCCCTTTGAGCAATGGCTTGATGTCATCCAGTCGCTCGGCCAGGAATTCGGTGTAGTGTTTGACCGGGTATTCGATTCCCAACGCCGGGTATTCGTTTTTGATGGCGTTGTAAGCGTGGGGGTCGCTGGTGATGATCTCACCGAATTCGTAGTTGCTGAAGGCTTTTCCGTTCTTCTCGGCCAAAACTTCGAACAAACCGCGCTCGCCAGCCAACCGCTGAGTGTCGCCGTCGCTGTTTTCTTCTGGCCCTAAGATGCCATAGTCTACCCCCAGGGCATTGAGGATTTTGTACAGCGCTTTCGTGGTTTGCTGGACACGTGGATGGTAGGAAGGGTAGTCACCGACGAACCATAAAACATCTACAGGGCGATTTGCCTTGCGCATGATGGGGACGGCGGGTTCCAGATCCTTGGCCCAATCTGCTCGTTTGCGGGGGGATTCCCCAAGAGGGTTACCGTAACGTTGGGAGAATTCCAGGGCACTTTGCAGTTCCGCTGGAATATTACCGGCCAGAAGCAATTCCTCTTTAGCTCGCGTCATTAAACCGGGGGTTACGGGAATTTTAGATGGACAGACTTCGGTGCAGGCATAGCAAGATACACACATCCACACCGTATCGGAATTCAATACCTTTTCGAACATGCCTGCCCGCAAGTAAGAGATCATTCTTCCAGGCGGAAAGTCCATCAAATAGCCAAATGGACAGGCCCCGCTGCAGGTTGCGCATTGTAAGCAAGCTTTGAATCGCTCGCCATCCGTGCCATCGAATAGGCTTTGGAAGAAGGTTTTACTAAATGACGGGCTTTGGGGGACAGTACTAGTTACCATTATGGCACCTCCTGATGGGCAGCATCGATAGCAGGTGCTCTCGCAAGTGTAGAAGTTGCAGTCATGCAGATCTCCTTTATAGGTAGCTTGTGATTAGTCGCTTACCAATGAAAAGCCTGTACGCCGTACCGGCACAGTGTACCATACCGGTACGGTGCATAAAACAGGAAATTTCACTACTAAGGCACAAAGATACGAAGTAAGCATTTTTAAATCACGGTACATAATACCATAAACAAACTGATATGAGAATTGGCTATAGGATATATATATGGAGAAGGATAAAGATCATGTATAAGTATGTGCGGAATATTACAGAATAACAGTGGCAAAAATCACACCCGATTTCGACATTTGTCATTGCAAAAGCGGTAACAACAAGGATGCGTAGTTTTTGCTGATTTGCTTTCGTTTGTTCTGCACCCTGTGCCGCCCAGAGCGTACCTGAACCGTCGGCGGTTGGCAGTCGACGGTCGGTTTCGACATTTATCATTGATAGCCCTCCACCATGTATGCATCCATCGTCAAACGAATACTGAATACTGAACACTGAACACTGAACACTGAACACCGAACACTGAACACTGAATACTGAACACTGAATACTGAATACTGAACAACAAATCGCGGTACAATACCCCCGTCCCCTGTCCCCCGTCCCCAGTCCCCCGTCCCACTATCCTCAGGAGACCCAAACATGCCATCCACCCCAGACCTGCAATCCCGCGCTGTCAACACCATTCGATTTTTATCAGCCGACGCTATTCACAAAGCCAACTCCGGCCATCCCGGCTTGCCGATGGGCGACGCGGCCATGGCCTACACAATTTGGACGCGCCATCTGCGCTACAACCCCAAAAATCCCGACTGGCCAAACCGCGACCGCTTCGTCCTTTCGGGTGGGCACGGGTCGGCGCTATTATATTCCCTGCTTCATTTGACCAGCTACGACCTCCCACTCGATGAGTTGAAGAACTTTCGTCAGTGGGGCAGTCGCACTCCCGGACACCCCGAATACGGCCTCACCCCCGGAGTGGAAACCACCACCGGCCCCCTCGGGCAGGGATTCGCCAACGGGGTTGGGATGGCGATTGCGGAGACTCATCTGGCCGCCATTTTCAACAAGCCCGCCCACGACATCATCGACCATTACGTGTACGCCATTGTCACCGATGGTGATCTGATGGAAGGCGTGGCCTCCGAAGCCGCCTCGCTGGCCGGGCATCTGTGCCTGGGCAAGCTGATCTATCTCTACGATGACAACCGCATCTCCATCGACGGCAGCACCGATATCACCTTCACCGAAGACCGCGCCACCCGCTTCCAGGCTTACGGCTGGCAGGTGTTGCACGTGGCTGACGGCAACGACGCAGCTGCCATCGACGCTGCCATCCAGCAGGCCAAATCCGACCCCCGCCGCCCCTCGCTGATCGTCTGCCGGACGCATATCGGCTACGGCCTGCCTAATTGGCAGGATACTCCCAAAGCGCACGGCTCGCCTCCCACCACCGAAGAACTCGATGGCGCCAAACGTAATTTGGGCTGGCCGCTGGAGCCAAAATTCTACATTCCCGATGATGTTTTGATCCATTTTCGGGATGCGGTGTCCCGCGGGGAATCTGCCGAATCCGAGTGGGAGTCCCGCTTCGAAGCCTACAAAGCCGAGCACCCCGACCTGGCTTGCGAGTTGGCCCGACGACTTGCGGGTGAACTGCTGCCCGACTGGGAGGCCGCTCTCACCGCTTTCCCGCCGGACGCCAAAGGGATGGCAACCCGCGCCGCGTCCGGCAAAGTCATCAACGCCCTAGCTGTCGCACTGCCCGAATTGATCGGCGGCTCCGCAGACCTGGCTCCATCCACCAAAACCTGGATCGACGGCAGTCCGGCTTTCCAGCCCGATTCGCCCGCCGGCCGCAACTTCAACTTTGGGGTGCGGGAACACGGCATGGGAGCAATTGTCAACGGTATGGCCCTCCACGGGGGGGTGATTCCCTACGGGGGCACATTTCTGGTCTTCTCCGATTATATGCGTGGGGCAGTGCGGGTTTCAGCTCTATCGCATATTCCTTCCATTTGGATTTTCACTCATGACAGCATCGGCGTTGGCGAGGACGGCCCCACGCACCAGCCGGTGGAGCATGTGACTTCCTTGCGATTGATTCCCAATTTGGTAACCCTGCGCCCCGGCGACGCTAACGAAACCGCCGAAGCCTGGCGAATTGCTATTGCTCGCCGCGCTGGGCCCACCGCGCTGGCTCTCTCTCGTCAGGGGGTGCCCGTGCTGGATCGGGAGAAATTCGCCTCGGCTGAAGGTGTGCGGCGCGGAGCTTATGTGCTGGTCGATCTAGGCGCTGGCGATCCAGAGTTGATTCTGATGGCCTCGGGCACAGAAGTTGCCTTGATCGTGGAGGCTGGGGAGAAGTTGGCTGCCGAGGGCGTGAGCGTCCGGCTGGTGTCGTTCCCCAGTTGGGAGCTGTTCGCCGCTCAGAGCGAGGATTACCGGCGAGAAGTGCTGCCACCCAGAATCCCGGCCCGTCTCGCTGTGGAAGCGGGAGTCACCCTGGGGTGGGGGCGTTGGGTTGGCGACCGCGGGGCCGTCATCGGCATCGATCACTTTGGGGCCTCCGCTCCCGCGAAAATATTGTACGAGGAATATGGCCTGACAGTGGAGAATATTGTTATTCAGGCCCGCAAGCTGATCGAGCGGGAAAACGCCGGCTCGTAATGACAATTGAGAGAGGACATTATAATGCGCATAGCCATTGCCTGCGACCACGCCGGATTCCCACTCAAAAAAACAATAATCGAAACTGTGAAACTCGCCAGGCACAAGCCAATCGACCTGGGCACTCACAGCACCGAGAGCGTTGATTACGCCGATTACGCCGAAAAGCTGGGGCACGCCATCCAAAATGGGGAAGCCGAACGCGGCATTCTGCTGTGCGGCTCCGGGGTGGGGGCCAGCATCGCGGCCAATAAAATGAAGGGCGTCTATGCCGCCATCTGTCACGACACCTACTCGGCTCACCAGGGCGTGGAGCACGATGCCATGAACGTGCTTTGCCTGGGCGGACGCATCATCGGCCCGGCAGTGGCAAAAGAACTGGTAACGGCCTTTTTGAATGCCCGCTTCCTCGGAAACGACCCCGGCGAAGAACGCCACGCCCGACGGGTTGGGAAAGTGAGAGCGATCGAGCAAAACTCGTAGGACGAATTTGGAAATTCGTCCCACAGGAGACTGCATTACAATGAATCCCATCACAAAATTGCACAGCTTGGGTCAGTCGATTTGGTACGACAATATCGAGCGGCTGCTGCTGACCGGCGGAGATTTGGCCGCTATGATCGCGCGCGGTGAGATCCGCGGGGTGACATCCAACCCCAGTATTTTCAACAATGCTATCTCGAAATCCAGTGATTACGATGACGCGCTTATCCCTCTGGCGCAGCAGGGACTCACGAAAGAAGAAATCTACGAGGCCCTGGCCGTCGAAGATATTCGTGCCGCCTGCGATTTGTTCGGCCCGATTTACGGAGCGACCGGCGGCGGGGACGGCTTTGTCAGCCTGGAAGTCAGCCCATATCTGGCCGATGACACCGAGGCCACTTGCACCGAAGCCGCCCGCCTGTGGAAATTGGTGGGCCGCCCGAACCTGATGATCAAAATTCCCGCCACCCGCGCCGGCCTCCCGGCAATTGCCCAATCCATCGCCGCGGGCATCAACGTCAACGTGACGCTGATCTTCTCCATCGCGCGCTATATCGAGGTGATGGATACCTATCTCTCCGGGTTGGAGCAACGCCTGGCTGCGGGAAAGCCTATCGATCACGTGGCTTCAGTGGCCTCGTTCTTCGTCTCCCGGATTGACACCAATGCCGATGCTCGTTTGCAAGTCATCGCTGACGCTATTGACGCTGGCGGTGAACTGGCGGAACGCGCCGCGGCCTTGCAGGGCAAAATCGCCGTCGCCAGTGCAAAGCTAGCTTATGCCCGCCACAAAGACATTTTCAGTGGGAATCGCTGGACGCAACTCAAGGAACGCGGGGGCCACATCCAACGCCCCCTGTGGGCCTCCACCAGCACCAAAAATCCCGCTTACCCCGACACCAAATACGTGGACGAGTTGATCGGCCCGGATACTATCAACACCATTCCCCCCAAAACGTTGACCGCCTTCGGCGATCACGGCAGCGCTGAACTGACCCTGGGTGCGGATGTGGATGCAGCCCAGGCCGCCATGGACGAGTTGGCCGCAGTGGGCATTTCCATCACCGAAGTCACCCAAGAATTGGAAGACCAGGGCGTCAAATCCTTTGCGGATGCCTTTACCGCACTACTGGATTCGGTGGAAAAAAGATGGGAGTTGGTGTTGTAATACCGGGAATTGCTCTTTTCCTCATGAGCGCAGCCGAAGTGGTGAGAGCTGGTCATGAGCAAAAAACTTCACATCAGTCTTCTGTTGCTCTCCGCAGCCACGCTGATCTTCGAGATCAATCTGACGCGGCTGTTTTCGGTCGCCCAGTTCTATCACTTTGCTTTTCTCATCGTCAGTCTGGCGCTGCTGGGATATGGGGCCAGCGGCACGGCTCTGGCGATTTTCCCCAGGTTGGGGCGCGAGAACCCACAACACAGCCTGCGTAACCTGTCTCTGGCAGCAGCGATAAGCATACTGGGGGCCTATCTGCTGACCAACTGGGTACCCTTCGATTCATTCAGCATTGCCTGGGATCAGCGGCAGGTGGCTGTTCTGGCCTTGCACTATCTGGCCCTGGCTGCTCCATTTTTCTTCAGCGGGATGGCTGTTGGATTACTGCTGACTGCTTTCCCAAAAACGGCCGGGCAGACCTATTCGATCAATCTGGTGGGATCGGCTTTGGGGTGTGTTGCCGCACTACTGGCGCCGGTGGCACTGGGTGCGGAGGGGGTGGTGACGTTGAGCGCAGGCTTGGCTGCCCTCGCGGCCCTCAACGCTGCAACGTTCGAACGTTCGAGCCTCGCAGTGCTTACCCTCGCCGTGGGGCTTTTCATCCTCACGCTCCTCGATATCACTGTCCGTATTCTGGGTTTCTCTCCCGCACCTCTGCTCGATTTGCGCCTTTCCCCCTATAAAAGTATATCTTATGCTCTGCAATACCCCGGCGCAGAAGTGATCTCCCAACGCTGGAACGCATTCTCGCGCGTGGACGTGGTGCGCAGTCAGGGGGTGCGTTCGCTGCCCGGGCTGAGCTACCTCTACCCACAGGCGCCTCCACCCGAAAACGGTCTGCTGGTAGACGGTGGTGATCTGAGTCCCGTGGTTCTGCCCGAAGCTGATCTGAGCTTCACAGATTATATGCCTGCTGCCATTGCCTATCAATTGCGCCCCGGAGCAGAAACCCTCATCTTGGAGCCGAGCGGCGGGCTTGATATTCTCATTGCCCTGGCTGGCGGCGCCCGGCAGGTGACCGCGGTGGAAGCCAACCCCCTTATCGTGGAGGCTGCCGCGCATATCTACAACGACCCGCGCGTCCAGGCGGTGATCGAGGATGGGCGCAGTTATACTCATCGCGGCCAGAAGAGCTACGATGTGGTGGTCATCTCGCTCACCAGCACCTATCATCCCGTCCAATCGGGTGCGTATAGTCTCGCAGAAGACTACCGTTACACTCTCGAATCATTTCAGGATGCCCTGGGGATTTCGAAACCCGATGGGCTGCTGGTGATTCAACGTTGGCTGCAAGTACCGCCCAGCGAGTGGCTGCGCGCCTTTTCCCTTGCCGTGACCGCTTTGGAGCACGCCGGCCTCGATCCTGCCGAACGCATCGTGGCCTTCCGCTCTTACAATCTGGGTGTGCTGCTAGTCAAGCCTACTCCTTTCACCCCCGTCGAGTTGGACGCCGTGCGCGCCTTCGCCGATGAGCGTGCCTTCGATCTGGTTTATGCCCCCGACATCCGTCCCGATGAAGTCAACCAGCACAATATCATGGCCGAGCCGCTTTATTATCAGGCTTTCACAGGCTTGCTGGCTGCTCAGCAGCGCGCCGATTGGTACGCAGCTTATCCCTACGATGTCACCCCTCCCACCGACGACCGCCCCTTCATTGGTCACTTCTTCAAGTGGTCGCAGGCTGGTCAAGTGATGGCTGAGTTGGGCAAAACCTGGCAGCCTTTCGGCGGTGGGGGTTACTTCGTACTGCTTGCCTCGCTGGCTATGGCCCTAGTGATGGCGTTGGGCATCATTTTGCTCCCAGTGGCGGTGGCCCGCTCGCGCTCGGCTATCAGACATCTCAGACCTCCGAGGTCTCTTAAGACCTCGGAGGTCTTGGTGGTCTCGATGGGCCGAGGGTCTCGAAGCGCCGGGCTAATCTACTTTGGCCTCATCGGTCTGGCCTACCTGCTGGTCGAAATTCCCCTCATCCAACGTTTCATCCTCTTTTTGGGGCAACCTTCGTACGCCCTCGCCACGGTGCTGTTCGCGCTGCTGCTTTTTTCTGGGATGGGGAGCTACATATCCGCGCGGATTCCGCACCGCCCAGCTCTCGCCGTTTTGGTAGCTGCTGCTTTGGGGACTCCGTGGATATTGCCTCCGGTGTTCGACCTGACATTGGGTTGGTCGCTGCCCCTCAGGATGGTTGTAACCCTGGTGATGTTGGCACCACTGGGTTTTTTGATGGGGGTACCGTTTCCCCGGGGAGTGCAGGCCCTCGAAAAGTCCGCGCCCGAATTGATCCCCTGGGTGTGGGGCGTCAACGGGGCGGCCTCGGTGATCTCTTCGGTATTGGCCGCGCTGCTGGCGTTATCCTTTGGCTTCACTTGGGTTCTGCTGATCGGAGCTGTCTGCTACACCGGAGCCTGGCTCACGGTTCCGTTTCTGGTATCACCCCGGACTCCGCTCCCTGGCCCGTAAATGGCACAAAGGCCACACCGCCCAGGTTGTAGGCTTTTATATCCTCCCCTTCTCGGACGAATTTCCACAATGTCTGGTAGCCACCCGGCGGCCCAATAGGAATGACCAGCCGCCCGCCATCGGTCAATTGCTGCAACAGGGGCAGCGGCAAGTGATCCGGGGCTGCGGTGACGATGATGGCATCAAAGGGGGCGTATTCATCCCATCCATAGTAACCATCGCCCTGGCGCAGGTGTACTTCCGTGTAACCCAGGCGATCCAGGGTGGCGGCGGCCCGTTCTGCCAGTTCGGGGACGATCTCGATGCTGTACACCTCCACGCTGCCCAGTTCAGCCAGCACGGCGGCCTGGTAGCCCGAGCCGGTACCGAGTTCGAGCACTTTTTCACCCTCTTGCAGTTCGAGCAGTTCTGTCATCCAGGCCACGATGAAGGGCTGCGAGATGGTCTGACCGTAGCCGATGGGCAGGGGGTGGTCGGCGTAGGCTTGAGTTTGGTAATCACCGGGGACAAAATCGTGGCGCGGTACGGTGCGCATAGAACGCAGCACAGCGGGGTCTTGCACGCCGCGGGCCACGATGGTATTTTCTACCATATCGAGCCGGGCGTTGGCGAAGGAGTCGCGCGTGGGTGTTGGGGAAGCCGGTAAATCTATTGCGGGTTCTGAACTTGCGGCAGGCTCGTGAAGTATGGGCGAAGTTTCGGCGGTGGATGTGAGCGATGTCGAAGATGAGTCGCAGGCAGCCAGCAAGATTATGCCAGCCATGAGCAGAGATGTAGTCGTGATCAATAATTTCTTAGCGATTATCATTTCGTACTCCGATAATTACTATATTAGATTTCTTATGGAATTATTTAAAATCTCTGCGCTCTCTGCGTGCTTCGCGGTAAAATAACCCATTTTTCTTTTTTCGAGACGATGCGCGGTGATGATTGTTATGAAAATGCCCCCGGTCAGTGTAGTTTAGAGCAGAGCGGGTGACGGGACTCGAACCCGTGAATGGTAGCTTGGGAAGCTACTGCCTTACCACTTGGCTACACCCGCATAATGTGGGGAGATTATATTATCCCAGTTCATCGGTGTCAAGGAAATGTGCGATTCGCAAAATTGCAGTACCGGGATACACGCGTTACCAAAGCGCTCCATTCTTCCAGGCTCAACGTCTCAGCCCGGCGGTGAGGATCGATGCCGCTGGCACGCAGATTTTCTTCGGCTTTCTCCTTGGACCACGACATGCCTGCGGATAGTGAATTGCGCAGGTTTTTGCGCTTTTGACCGAAACCAGATTTGGCGAGGCGGAAAAATGTGGGGAGTAGGGGAGGGGGGATGAGGGGGGCGGGAAACAGGTCAATGCGGATAACAGCGGAGTCAACCTGTGGGGCGGGGTAGAAGGCCCCTGCAGGGATGCGGGCTACGCGCCGTGGTTTCCCGTACACTTGAACACTTAGGGCCAGGAGACTCATGTCTGGGGGGGCGGCACAAATGCGCATGGCCACTTCCATCTGCACAGTAAGCACTATCCGCTTGGGCTTAACTTTAGCTTCCAGCAGGTGGCGGATTAGCGCGGAGGTGATGTAGTAGGGGATATTGGCGACGACGAGGTAATTGGTAAATGGGGATTGGGGATTGGAGA
>JBDRGC010000030.1:0-4244 GCA_043818215.1 Chloroflexota bacterium
AGAACTTCCAGTTTTTGGTCAAATTCAGTGGTGTCCATGTCATCCTTGCATTTGAACATACACGCTCCCCATGCATCTGCGATGACCAAGCCGCATCCTCCTCTGTCTTTACAATCTTCCTCGCATCTTTTTCTACATTGGTTAGGTCCCTTCGGGATGGGTTTTGGACCCTTGGGTTTCTTCTTTTTGCAATTCTCGATTATGGTTTCATTCGTGGTGAGAGCACCAATCACTTTTCCTTCTTCATCTATCACAAAGATTGATTTCAAAGGATTATCAAGTAGTTTCGTAATAGCATCTTGGATTGTTGTATCTTTTGTAGCAACCCAATAGATTTTATCGACCGCTCTAGGTTTAAGATTAATACTCACCGTTTCTAAAAGCTTGTCCTTGAGAACAAAAACGAGAATTGGGTCTGAAAAAATATCATTTGATGTAATCATCGTACTTCTGTCTCCTTTTTGAGTTATGCGAAAATTGACCATCGTTTTAACAATTGTTTTTTCCTCAATACTTCCTCCTTTCTTTCCAATGCTGAAGTCAACCAATTGTGATATGAATCCCTCAACTTGGATTCACTATTGGCATATTTTATCGCCCAACGGTATGGCTCACCTGCCGCCGATTCTGGCAAGACAATATCATCTCAAGCACGAAACTTTCCAAAGTGCCGCTGCGTACCCACGCCGGAGGCGGTCAGGTGGAGCCGGTGTTGGGCGGCTTTTACGGATATAAGGTTTGCTCCATGCGTCCCCCGGTCAGCATCCCGGTAAGACTACCTGTGCAAGATTGATGAAAACTCAGGGTATAGATTGCAAAAACGCAAACAGGTCTGCCAGATCGGCGTCGCTCATTTGCCAGTGAGGCATGTCTGAATCCAATAGTTCTCCATCGGGGTGCTGACCGTCCACAACTGCGCGCCGGAAGGTTTCCAGATCATACTCATCATGACCGCCGCCATGTTCATCCAATTCACTTGACAATGCCACGTAGCGGATATCGGGAGCGTCCATCGTTTCCATGTGCATGATGTGCCTGCCGCCACGAGCGGTCGGCCCATGGCAGGAGGCGCACGTCAGATACGAACCCATCATCATGCCTCCAAAAGCAGAGCCACCAGTAAAGGTGATTTGTCCATCGCGCTGGCTGTTGGCGGTAAAGTAAATCTGCTCACCGTTGGCGGTGTTGGGTGCGTCATCAGTCAAGGGAGTTGTTGGGGGTTGCCAGAACGCCCCGCAGGCAGCCAATACCAGGCTCAAGACAGCCAGCACCAGAATGAATTTATTGTGTTTCATTTGACTTAACCTCCTTACGTGCAATAATCAATCGGAAGATATCGCCGTTGTCAATTTCTCGCGGCGTAATAGTTGAGCGTTGATAGCAACGATGATCGTGCTCAGCGACATGAACAACGCCCCGACCGCAGGAGATAGCAGGATGCCCCAGGGAGCCATCACACCCGCCGCCAACGGAAGGGCAATAACGTTGTAGCCAGCCGCCCACCACAGGTTTTGGATCATCTTGCGGTAACTAGCGCGGCTGAGGGCGATGATTTTCACCACATCCAGCGGGTTGCTTTTGACCAGGATCAGTCCGGCTGACTCAATCGCTACATCTGTGCCGCCGCCAATGGCAATGCCCACATCGGCACGCGTCAGCGCCGGGGCGTCGTTGACGCCGTCGCCAACCATCGCCACCCGCTTGCCCTGTTGCTGCAATTCGGCTACTTTCTGGTCTTTGTGCTCCGGTAGCACTTCGGCAAAGACATGGTCAATCCCTAGTTCGGTCGCCACCGCTTCAGCTACCGGACGGCTGTCGCCAGTCAGCATGGCTACTTCAACACCCATTTCATGCAGGCGTTGCACAGCTTGTTTGCTCTCCGGGCGGATGACATCTGCCACCGCGAAGGCGGCTGCAACCTGTTTGTCTGTGGCCAGGTAAATGACCGATTGCGTCTTGCCGCCTGATATTTGTGCGAAAGTGGCTATGGCGTCTGACGGCGTCAAGTTTAGCATCTCCAGCAAGCGCGGGCCACCGACATACACGGTCTTGGCATCGTGGGTAGCCTGCACGCCACGCCCTTTCAATGCGGAGAAATCGCTGATTGCAGGCAGAGCCAACCCACGGTCCCGTGCGGCTCGGCGGATGGCCTGGGCGATCAGGTGTTCGGAATCACCTTCGATAGCGGAAGCCAATGCCAGGGCGTCGTCTTCCTTCCAGCCTTCCGCAGTTTGCAAACCAACCACGCCGAATTTGCCCTCGGTCAACGTGCCGGTCTTATCGAAGACAACCACGTCAATTTTACGAGCGGCTTCCAGGGCCAGACGGTCGCGTACCAGGATACCATTGCTGGCCCCCATTGCAGTGGTGATGGCGACCACCAGCGGGACGGCCAACCCCAGGGCGTGCGGGCAGGCGATCACCAGCACGGTCACAACCCGCTTCAGAACTTCGACGTTGAAGCCGACAGCGCTAACCCAGGCAATCGTGGTCAGGGCGGCCACGGTCAGGGCGATGTAGAACAGCCATCCGGCGGCTTTGTCGGCCAGTATCTGGGTGTGTGATTTGGATTGTTGGGCTTGTTCCACCAGGCGCATGATGCCCGCCAGAGCGGTCTGGTCACCGGTGGCGGTGACGCGCACGCGCAGGCTGCCATCGCCGTTGATCGTTCCGGCGATGACTTTCGAGCCGGGATTCTTGTCCACCGGACGGGATTCGCCGGTAATCATGGATTCGTTTAGGCTGGATTCGCCCTCGGTCACCTCGCCATCAGCCGGGACACTGCCCCCAGGGCGTACCAGAAGCAGGTCGCCCGTCCGGAGCGCCGTGGCGGAAACGGTAATGGTGGAGCCATCTGGCTGAATGCGTTCGGCCTCGTCGGGCATCAGTTTGGCAAGTTCGTTCAAGGCACCCGAAGCCTGGCGCACAGAGCGCATTTCCAACCAGTGACCGAGCAGCATGATGTCAATCAGCGTGACCAACTCCCAGAAGAAACCTTCGCCGATGTTGGTCAGTTGTGCCAGCAGGCTGTAGACGAAGGCGACAGAAATTGCCAGCGAGATGAGCGTCATCATGCCGGGCTTACGGTTGCGAATTTCAGGGACGGCCATTTGCAGAAAGGGCACGCCGCCATAGCCGAAGATGACTAGCGAGAAGGCAAAGGGAATCCACGCGCTGCCGGGGAAGATGGATGCGGTGAAGTTCAGGGCGCGCTGGATGAGCGGGCTGTAAGCCAGCACAGGAATGCTCAACAGCAGGCTCCACCAGAAGCGGGTGCGGAACATCTGCTCGTGTCCGCTGTGGTCGGGATGGTTTTTGCTGTCCCCGGCGTGGCCTTTGTGTCCAGAAGGTTGTTCGGGCGCAGCATGGGCCGCGTGCATGTTGTGTTCGTGTTTTTGTTTGGTATGAGACATATTCATGAGTTCCTCCGTAACATGATAGGGCATGTTTTCCGGCGACAGTGATGCCTGTTTCCAAGTATTGCCGGTCGGGTGAGGAAGCGGCGTTGCCGCCGCTCCCTCCCCTAAGAACCGTGCTTGACAGTTTCCCGTCACACGGCTCAAGCCGCTCTAACGCCCTTTGGTAGGACGCGCCGTGACAGGTATGCACCTGCCACAACTTCACGATACACACTTGGAGCTACCGTGCCGATTACTCGGCTAGAGGGCGCACCAGCTAGGCCGAAGCCTGCCGTCATCTGCTTTCCCTCTTGAGGGTAGTTTGCCAAGTTTTCTCGTGATGAGCGACCAGGATGGGAAGTCTGCCCGCTTTCGCGTGGAGTAATAACTCCTATCTCCTGCATTACACAGGAGCATTCGCTTCTTCCGCCATCCCATACCCGCAGACCCATCAGCGTTCATTGCGGCTCGCTTTCCCGGATAGATAGAGCATCTACCAGGAGACCTACGGGCTTACCACTGCCTGCACTGAGCTTGTCGAAGTGTTCCGTGCAAGTACCAAATGTATGGCTTAGGCTCTGCCTCTCCGCCGGGTGTGCATCATCTGCGATAGGTGAGTTGGGAGCACCTATACCTGACCCCTCGCCTTTTGGCTCAAGCCTATATGTCCTACTGGGACTAATCAGCACCTTTGGCTTCTTCGCCATTACGACGTTTATTAGCAGTTCACATATGTTAGCCATACCATACTACTCTCGCCCCCGACCGCCGTGGTGCTGGCAGTCGTCACGGCCGCTCACGCTTTCGTGACCACCCCAAAGGGGTGAGGGATACTTCTGTCCCGAA
>JBDRGC010000031.1:0-11671 GCA_043818215.1 Chloroflexota bacterium
CCCCCGAGGTACCCCCATGCCCACACCCCTCATCGAATGTATCCCCAATTTTTCCGATGCCCGCCGCCCGGAGGTGATCGCGGCTATCAGCCAATCCATCGCCAACGTGGAGGGTGTTCACGTGTTAGACCAGCACTCGGATAACGATCACAACCGCACGGTGATCACTTTCGTCGGCTCGCCCGCGGGTGTCGAGGAGGCTGCCTTCCAGTCGATTGCCAAAGCCGCCGCGTTGATCGACCTCAATGAGCACACCGGCGCTCATCCCCGCATCGGCGCCACTGATGTGTTCCCCTTTGTGCCCATCTCCGGCGTGACGATGCAGGAATGCGTGGATATCGCAAAACGTGTCGGGCAGCGCGTAGCGGATGAACTGGGCATCCCCGTCTATCTTTACGAGGAAGCCGCATCCAGCCCAGCCCGGCGCAATTTGGAAGGTCATCGCAAGGGGCAGTACAAAACGCTCAAAGATGTCATTGCCACTGACCCTGAACGGGCGCCCGACTTTGGCCCCAAGAAACTCGGCCCCGCGGGAGCGACCGTCATTGGGGCGCGCGAGTTTCTGATCGCCTATAACGTTTACTTGACCACTGACGACGTGAGCATCGCCAAAAAGATCGCCCGCGCCGTCCGCCACTCATCGGGCGGGCTGCGTTACGTCAAAGGGCTGGGGCTGCTGGTGGATGGTCAGGCCCAGGTCTCGATGAATCTGACCAATTTCCGCAAGACACCCCTGGCCCGCGTGGTCGAGTTCATCCGCCGGGAGGCTGAACGCTACGGGGTCGGTATCCACCACAGCGAGTTGGTCGGACTGATCCCGCAGGACGCGCTGGTCGATGCGGCGGTGTGGTACACGCAGATGGACCAGTTCGAGCCGGAGCAGGTGTTGGAGGGGAAATTGTATTCAGTGTTGAAAAATACACCGCCCGACGACCGACGACCGACGACCGACCGCGGTCCGCGGTCAGTGGTCGGCGGTCGATTCTTGGATGCGCTTGCATCCGGTGAACCCACGCCCGGCGGAGGGTCAGCGGCGGCTTACGCGGGGGCGATGGGTGCGGGGTTGGTAGCGATGGTGGCGCGGTTGAGCATTGGCAAGAAAAAATACACCCAGGTCGAGGCTCAGATGCGGGCTTTGCTCGATGAGGCTGAGACTTTGCGCTCCGAACTTGCTGCTGCTGTAGGTGCCGATTCTGCTGCCTTCGAGTCTGTCATGGCGGCCTTCAAGCGTCCCAAAGACGATCCTGCCCGCCCAGAGGCTATCCAACGCGCCACTTTACACGCTGCCCAGGTTCCACTCAATGTGGCCCGCAAGTCCGTGCGCGTCTTCGAGTTGGCCGTCCAAGCCGCGGAACTCGGCAATATCAATGCCATCACTGACGCCGGCAGCGGAGCAGCCCTGGCGCAGGCGTCGTTATCCAGCGCAGGTTACAACGTAAATATCAACGCTCTCAGTTTGAAAGACGAAGACACAGCCCGAAGCCTGCTGGATGAATTAGCAAAACTCGATAACCAGACAGTTATACTGACGCAACAACTGCGAGGCATTTTGCACCACCGCGGCGGTTTGGAATTGATGGAATCAATAGAACGCGGATGACACGGATTCAACGGATTCACGCGGATTTGCTTTTAGGGAGTCGCAAAATTTAGATTATTCCATTTAGCCATGTCATTGCGAGGCAGTTTCACCGCCGAAGCAATCTCCCACACGGTCTAGAAGATTGCTTCAGCGGAAAAACGCCGCTTCGCAATGACATTTGTGGGATAGTTATTTTCTTGCAACTCCCTTATATTAAAATCCGCGTTAATCCGTATCATCCGCGTCATCCGCGTTCTATGATGCCCCCAAGGAACATTTATGAAACGCTTTCTCATCATTGCCCTGTTGGTAGGTTTATCGTTGACTGCTTGCGATGGACTAGTGACTAGGAATCAGGGACTAGGGACTAGTGAACAGATTCCTAGTACCCAGTCCCCAGTCCCTAGTCCCCAGCCCCTTACTCCCACGCTCCCTGGCACCCCATCCCCCACGCTCCCTGCCACCCCCACACCGCAATCTCCAATCTCCAATCCCCAATCTCCCACACCCCAATCTCCAATCTCCAATCTCCAATCTCCCACTCCCTGCGCATCCGAAATCTGCATCTACCCCGGTCATTTCTGGCTGGCGCGCCCCATCACCCCGCCGGGACGCGACACGGTTGACCCCACCTACCGCTACGGCAGCACCCAGGTCGGGCTGCGCGAGACTCATCACGGGGTGGAACTGGTCAACTCGCAAGGCACGCCGGTGCTGGCCGCGGCCGATGGCTTGGTCATCGTGGCCGGCAACGATAACAACGCTATCTACTCCGACTGGCCCTATTTCTACGGCAATCTAGTCATCATCAAGCATCAGTTTCCTAATTTACCAGTTGACCAATTTACCAATTCCCAGCACCCAATTTACACACTCTATGGGCATCTCTACGAAGTGCAGGTTGATGTGGGGCAGCGGGTCAGTGCCGGAGATCAGATCGGGCTGGTGGGATTCACCGGGACGGCGGAGGGCAGCCACTTGCATTTCGAGGTGCGTGCCGGCGAGAACGATTACGCCCACACCCGCAACCCCGAACTCTGGCTGTGTCCCCACACAGACGAAAATAGCGAACTCCGCGGGGCCATCGCCGGACGCATGATCGACGAATTCGGCAGCCCGATTTATATTCCCAGCGTGGTGATCGAGCGGCTGTCTCCCAATGGGGAAGGCATTCTCGAGACGATCTATCTTGAAACCTACGCCGACCACACCGTCAACGGGGATGACGTGTGGCAGGAAAGCTTCGCCGTGGGCGATCTGCGCGCCGGAATGTACCGCCTCACTTTCGTGGCCCGCGGCTTGCAAGTTTACGAGTTGGAAGTGCAGCCGGGGATGGTGACGGTGGTGGCCTTCGACGCGCGGAATCAGTAGATCAGGAAAACAGGAATCAGTAGATCAGGAAACCAGGAATCAGGGCATGAGTAAACGGGTTTTATTGATATTGTGTTTCATTGCGGTTGCAAGCTGCACCGCGCCGTTCTCCCTGGATTCCTCGCTGCCTCGTGAAGCAACCCCGATGGGGGGCAATCTCCAGTCTCCAATTCTCCAATACCCAAAGGGCACGATGCCTCCAACCAGCACCCCCTTCCAACCCGTAGCGTGGACGGTTACACCCGCGCCGCCGACAGCCACTCCCAGCCCCACGCCGCCGCCCTACTCCATTTGGATCGATCCCAATCTCCCGGCGGGGCTGCGCAATAGGCTGAGTATCCCCGCCGAATTCGGGCCGAGCGATCAGCGCGAGACTGCCACTCTGCGGCTTGAAGTGGGGGAGGCCAACCCCGTCAGCCAGTGGGTGTACGCGCTGGTGGCGCCATTTCCTACCGTGGCGGACGGGGTTTCAGTGCAGGATTTGCACAATGCCTGGAACGGAGATGCCGGCGACACCTTCGGGGGGAGACCTCTGCTAGTGGACGAATCCACCCGTGACGCGTTCGCCTCCCTGTGGGGGTCACCCTCCGCAGGGGCCGTGAGGGTGGTTGCCGCCGGTGACGCGCTTCAGGCCGCCTGGGATCAGCCTCCCGCCTATGCTCTCGTCCCCTTCGAAAATCTGGATCCGCAATGGAAGGTAATGGAAGTCGATGGCATCTCGCCAGTCAGGGTAGATTTCGACCTCGGCGATTACGAATTGGTCATCCCGATTTCGCTGGCGGGTGAGGCCCCGATAATCCCGACGATTCCCGCCACCAACCGTGATCCCAACAAGTTAACCACTGTGGTTATGACGGGGGTGACGGCGTTGGTGCGGGCGACGGCTTTTACGATGGAGCAGCGGGGGATCACCTACCCGGCGCAGGATATCGGCGGCTGGCTGCGGGAGGCCGACATCACGCATATCAGCAACGAGGTGCCCTTTGCGGAGGATTGCCCTTACCCGAATCCGGTGCAGCCAGGGATACGGTTTTGCAGCGACGCACGTTATATTGGGCTGTTGGAAGATGTGGGCACTGACATTGTCGAGCTGACCGGCGATCATTTCAGCGACTGGGGTGCGGAGGCCCTGCTGTACACGTTGGAATTGTACGCCGAGCGCGGCTGGTTGTACTACGGTGGTGGGGCCGATTTGCAGGCCGGGCGCCAGGCGGTGCTGGTGGAACACAACGGCAACCGGCTGGCTTTCATCGGGTGCAATGCCAAAGGAGGCGGCTACGCCCAGGCCAGCAGTTCCAATCCCGGGGCGGTGGCCTGTGACTTCGATTGGATGCAGGCAGAGATCGAGCGGCTGCGGGGGGAGGGCTATCTGCCTATTGCGACATTTCAGCATTTTGAGTACTATACTTACGCCGCGATGCCCAACCAGCAGCGCGACGCCCGCAAGCTGACCGAGGCCGGGGCGGTGATCGTCAGCGGCAGTCAGGCGCACCATCCGCAGGCCTTCGAATTCTCCAATGGCGGATTCGTCCACCACGGGCTGGGGAATCTGTTCTTCGATCAGCTAGACGTCAGTGAGGGCACCCGGCAGGCTTTCATCGACCGGCATGTGTTCTACAATGGGAAGCATATCAGCACAGAATTATTGACGATCTATTTTGTCGATTACGCCCGTCCCCGCCCGATGACGGCGGAGGAGCGGGCTGCTTTGCTGGGTGCGGTGTTTGCGGCGAGTGGGTGGTGAGGGTTGGAGATTGGAGATTGGAGATTAGGGATTGGGGATTGGTAAATTGGTAAATTGGGGATTGGTAAATTGGTAACTGAGTCACCTACCAGTCTACCAACTTACCAATATACCAATTTACCAGCCTACCAATCTACCAACCTACCAATATACCAACTCAACTAACAAGGAGCAACACATGGGATTAAAACCCGATCACTGGATTCGCAAGATGGCCTTAGAGCATAGGATGATCGAGCCTTTCGAGCCTGGTCAGGTGCGCAATGGGGTGATTTCTTATGGCGTATCATCTTACGGCTACGATGTCCGCGTGGCCGATGAGTACAAAATTTTCACCAACGTGTACTCGACCATCGTGGATCCCAAAAACTTCGACCCCAAGTCGATGGTGGATTTCAGAGGGGAGGTGTGCGTGATCCCGCCGAACTCGTTTGTGCTGGCCCGCACAATGGAATATTTCCGCATCCCGCGCGGGGTGTTAACGGTTTGCCTCGGTAAATCCACGTACGCGCGCTGTTTTCGTGGGGACACGCGTGTGGCTTTGGTAGATGGGACGGCGCCAACACTGGAAGACATGGCCCGTCAATCAGATGACGGTGAGATGTTTTGGGGGTATAGCATCGGTGAGAATGGCCGCATGATTGTGACTTTGCTCGATTCGCCCCGCTATATTGGGCAAGACAGCCTGGTCGAGGTAGTTTTGGATTCAGGCGAATCTATCTTCTGCACTCCGGATCACCTGTTTATGTTACGCGATGGTCAATGGGTCGAAGCAGGTAATTTGCGCCCAGAGTGGAATTTAAGATGCCAAATGACGAATCACAAAGTTGCGGCTGTGGGCGATGTGTCTGGCACTCATGATGTATATTGCCTCACTGTGCCCGAAGCGGGCAATTTCGCGTTAGAGGCAGGAGTTTTTGTTCACAATTGCGGACTCATAGTGAACGTCACTCCCTTCGAGCCATGCTATTCTGATGATACCGAAATATTAACAGCTGATGGATGGCAGTTGTTCCAGGATGTGGACATTGGAGATTTAGTGCTTACTATGAAAAAGGATGGTATTGCGGAGTGGCAACACATTGCTAGAAAACAAGTTTATAAATATGAAGGTGATATGATTCACTTCGATGGCAAGAGCATTGATCTGTTGGTAACGCCAGACCACAAAGTTCTCGTAAGACGCCGGACTACCAAATATCAACCACAAGGTTCTTACTACTACAAAACTGATTGGTATACTGTTGAAGCCAAAGAAGTCAATGGCCGATGGAATTTTGAAATGAGCAGAAAAGTGATATGGGAGGGTAAAGATGTCGGCAATAAAGTAACAATTGGCGGAGACGATTTTCCTACTAGTGCATTCCTGGAATTCTTGGGGTATTACATTGGGGATGGCTCATCTTATATCAGCAAGGGGGGATACCTGATCCAGCTGGCAGCATTTAAACCCAGTTCAATTAAATTCTGTACTGAGATGTTAAACAGACTGGGAATAAAATACTCCCGAAAAGACACTGGTTTTTATTTCTTTAGTAAGCCGCTTTTTAACTTGGTTAACCCACTGGGACATGCCAGCGAGAAGTATATTCCCAAATGGGTAAAAGAACTTCCCCCTCATAGGTTAGAGCGATTGATATGGGGGCTAATACGTTCTGATGGCAATATCGAGACGCAAATGTATACAACTGCATCGAAACGCCTTGCTGACGATGTACAAGAGATTGCATTCAAGGCAGGTTACAGTGCCATTGTTCGAAATGTCGGTAAGTCCAAAGACAGAGAGTTGAGAGGACACACAATAAAGAGTAATTACGATATTCACAAAGTACGATTAGCCAAGAAGCAGTTGACACCCAAAATTCGGCCCACTACTCATAAAACACTTTCCTATAAAGGCTACATATATGATGTGACCGTTCCCAATCACATTATCTTTGTGCGGCGGAATGGAAAGGCTGTATGGTCTGGAAACTGCTGGGAAGGCTACGTCACCCTGGAGATTTCCAACACCACGCCGCTACCTGCGAAAATCTATTCCAACGAGGGCATTGCCCAGGTTCTATTCTTCGAGGCTGACGAGGAGTGCGAAATCTCTTATGCAGATAAAAAAGGCAAATATCAAGGTCAGCAAACCATTGTGCTGCCAAAGATATAAACGAACGTTTTCCAACAAGACCACGCACAAAGCAAAACTTTCCGAATTAGTAAAACAAACTGCCCATATTTGTAAAAAATGCAAAAAAAGCCCCACGATTTACGAAAACGACTTGCTCAATCGCCTCCCTTCATCTATAATGAACAGATAGTTGACGATACGTTCAATAAATTTTCCCACACCATTTCCTCGTCAAATCCAGCAACTTAATCAAAACTTCAAAAGGAGGTGATGTTGCTCCAACACCAGTTGATTTGGTATTCCCCAAAAGTCTTACTATTCTTCTCAAGTAACCCAAATTTGTATTTCAAAGAAGGAGAGAAACATGTTTCGTAAATTGTTCCCTGTTTTTGCCGTATTAGTAAGTTTAGCTTTACTGACCGCAGCTTGCAGCAGCGGCAGCGAGGCCCCCGTTGTAATTGAGACCGTAATCGTCACCGTCGAAGTGCCTGTTGTAGCAGCTACCGCTGGTAGAGGCGAAATTCTCAACCGCGTCATCGAGCGCGGTAAACTGATCTGCGGTGGCCGAACTGATTTGACTGGGTTTGGCTACCTGGACGAGAATGGCCGCAACATCGGCTTCGACATCGATCTTTGCCGCGCGGTGGCTGCTGCGGTTTTAGGTGATCCCGAAGCTATCGAGGTTGTTCCCCTCACCGCTGCCGACCGTGGCCCTGTCCTACAGACCGCCGAGGTGGACATGCTGTCTCGCAACCTCACCTGGACCACCAGCCGTGATGCCCAATGGGGCAACTTCACAACTGTCATGTTCTATGATGGACAAGGCTTCATGATCCGCAAAGACAGCGGCATCACCTCTACTGATGAGTTCGATGGCGCCACCGTCTGTGTGACCAGTGGCACCACCACCGAGCAGAACCTGGCCGACTTCTTCCGCCAGAACAATATGACCTATGAGGCCGTGATCTTCGAAGAAACCGCCGCAGTTTACAGCGCTTATGAAGAAGGTCGCTGTGACATCACCACCAGCGATAAATCCCAATTGGCTTCTGTGCGCAGTGGCTTCGCTAACCCCGACGATCACATCATCCTCGACATCACCATCTCCAAAGAACCACTCACCCCGGCCGTACCGCACGGCGATGATGCCTGGTTCGACATCGTCAAAGAGGTTATGTATGCCCTGATCAACGCCGAAGAACTGGGTGTTACCCAGGCTAACGTCGAAGAGATGAAGAGCAGCGAAAACATCAACGTCTTGCGCCTGCTGGGGCAAGAGGGTGACTGGGGCTACTCTGATCTCGGTCTTGATGCCGAGGCTTTGGCCAATGCCATAGCAGCCGTCGGCAACTACGGCGAGATATACAACCGCTATATGGGTCCCGATGGCATTGCCTTCACTTTGCCGCGTGGTCCTAATGATCTGTGGAGCAATGGTGGTTTGATGTACGCACCGCCGGTCAAATAATTATCCATTTACGATATACAAAGAAGGATGCGGCTGTCGATTTGACGGCCGCATCCTTTCGTAAGAAGGAAAAACGTGATGGCAACCAATCAGCCTTCTGTTCTATACAAATCCGAAATTCCTTTCTACCGGGATGAACGCGTCCTCAAGGCCATAGCTCAAATCGTTTCTGCCGCTCTAATCATCGCAGCCGTTGTCTGGGCAGTCCTCAACTTTCTAAAAGCCGCCGAGGCCCGCAGCATGACGTTGACATTTGATTTTCTGAAAGAAGCCGCGGGATTCCCCATCAGCAATCCGCCCATTGAGTATGAACCCAGCATGACCTTTGGACGCGCCTTCCTCGTCGGGCTGGTGAACACCTTGCTGGTATCCGTTTTTGGGGTAATTGGCGCCACGCTTCTCGGTACCCTGATAGCTTTAGCCAGACTCTCTTCTAACTGGTTGTTAAGCCGGATAGCTTTAGCTTATATCGAATTTCACCGCAATATTCCCCTGTTGGTTTTGCTCTTCATCTGGTACTTTACAGTATTTGCTCAACTCCCACAAGTGGCAGATAGCATCGTTTGGCCAGGCCCGATTTACATTAGTAAACGCGGTTTCTACCTCACCTGGCCGCGCCTGACTGAGACGGGTATGCCATTTGTAATTTTACTAGGAATCGGTATTTTAGCAGCCAGTATTGTTTATATTGTTCTACGCCGCCGCCGGGAAATAACGGGCAAAGAAACTTACTATTTTCCAATCAGCGTAGGACTATTGATATTCTTCCCGCTAATCGGTTGGTTCCTTTCTGGTGGAACCCCATTGTGGCTGGATGTCCCGGTTTTGGATGGTTTCAATTACCAGGGTGGGTTGCGTTTCACACCAGAGTTTACCGCGCTATTCGTCGGTTTGACCATGTACACAGCGGCATTCATCGCCGAGGTCGTGCGCGCCGGCATTCAGGCTGTCGATCGCGGCCAGATCGAAGCTGCCCGCGCCGTTGGCCTCTCCACCATCCAGGTTCTCAGCCTGGTCATCATACCGCAGGCCTTGAGAGTCATCATTCCACCGATGATCAGCCAATACCTTAATCTAACAAAAAACTCCAGTTTGGCTTTGGCTGTCGGCTTCCAAGAACTCTTTAGTGTCGGCAAAATCGCCATCAATCAGGCTGGCCGGGCCGTGCCCGTATTCGCCCTGGTTATGATAACGTACCTCACCATGAGTCTCCTGACATCCTTTGTCCTCAATATCTATAACCGCCGCATCCAATTCGTGACGAGGTAATCATGGCTACCACACAAATTGCACAAGAAGCAATCCGCCCGCCTCAACCGCCCGGACCTCTCAAATGGCTACGAGACAATCTCTTCAACAGTTGGACAAACGCTCTGTTGACTGTTGTCCTACTTCCAATCGTCTTCTTCACCCTGATCGGGGCAGTTCATTGGGCATTTATCGATGCCGATTGGCGTGCTGTCACCCAATTCCCGCTGCTGTATACAGTAGGCCAGTATCCTCGTGATGAAATCTGGCGTGTGGGTGTAGGCCTGTCTGCCATCATCTTTATGTTGGGTGTCAGTTGGGGCAAATGGGGCGGTTTACTGCGTTCCATTTCTATTGTTGTGATTGTAGCTTTTTCCGCTTTAGCAATCTTGCCCGTGCAGCATCCCGAGCTAGACCTGAGCATGCGCCTCTATTTGGGGGCGAACGTGCTCTTGATCTTACTTGGGTACTTGATCGGACACATTCAGGCTGTGAAAGCTGGTTATGTCGTCATCGGTTGGGCGATTGTCCCAGTCCTGGCTATCATTCTCCTCACCGGCTTCGCAAACAGCAATTTTCTCCCCAGCGTCGCCACCACTCTATGGGGTGGGCTACTGGTAACTTTTTTGCTTGCTGCTGGCGGTATTTTGCTTTCCTTCCCTATTGGGTTAATGTTGGCACTGGGACGGCGCTCCGACCTGCCAGTAGTCAGCGCCTTCTCGACCATCTTCATCGAGACAATTCGCGGTGTACCCCTAATTACGATTCTGTTCATGTTCTCGATCATCCTGGCGCTATTCTTGCCAGCCGAATCCCGTATCGACCGCCTGGTACGCGCCCTCATGGCTGTCACCTTTTTCAGCGCCGCTTACACTGCCGAAAATGTGCGCGGCGGATTGGCAGCCATCCCCACTGGCCAGATCGAAGCCGCAAAAGCAATCGGCATGAACGGATTCCAGACGATGGTCTTCATCGTTTTGCCCCAGGCCATTCGGGCAGTGCTGCCCGCCATCGTTGGTCAGTTCATCAGTTTATTCAAGGACACCACCCTGGTTCTTATCGTGGGGATCAACGATTTATTGGGCATAGGCCGTTCGGTCATCAACTCTAACCCCGAATTCATGCAATTGCAAGTCGAGGTTTATATGTTCATCGCGGTCGTTTATTGGATTTTCAGCTATCTAATGTCTCTCGCCAGCCGGCGGTTGGAAACTGCCATGGGCGTTAGCACACGCTTGTAGGAGAATGAACCATGACTGAAACGACTAACAACAAGCCAATCATTTCTTGCAAAGGCGTACATAAATGGTTCGATGATTTCCACGCTTTGCGCGGCATAGACATGGAAGTACATCCACGTGAGGTGGTCGTGATCTTCGGCCCCTCAGGGTCCGGCAAATCCACATTCATCCGCACCCTCAACCGACTGGAGGAGCACCAACAAGGCCAGATTATTGTCGATGGCATCGAGCTTTCACATGATGTGCGTAATATCGAAAAAGTTCGCATGGAGACCGGCATGGTCTTCCAGCAATTCAATCTCTTTCCCCACCTCTCTGTGATGCAGAATATCACCCTGGCGCCGATCTGGGTGCGCAAGTGGTCCAAAGAGAAGGCCGAGAAAGTTGCCATGCAGCTTTTGGAGAGGGTCGGCATACCCGAACAGTCTCTGAAATTCCCGGGGCAGCTCTCCGGCGGCCAACAGCAACGCGTGGCGATTGCCCGTGCCCTGGCCATGCAGCCCAAGATCATGCTCTTCGACGAGCCGACCTCCGCTCTCGACCCCGAAATGATCAAAGAAGTGCTGGACGTGATGATCAACCTGGCCCAAAGCGGCATGACAATGCTGGTAGTCACCCACGAGATGGGTTTTGCCCGTGCGGTAGCAGATCGGATGTATTTCTTCGATGAGGGACTAATCGTAGAATCTGGCTCCCCTAATGACATCTTCAGCAATCCCCAGGAAGACCGCACCAAATTGTTCCTATCTCAGATTTTGCAACACTAACGTATCACGTACAAAGCATACAGAGTAGACAGAGTAAACAGGTAGACAGGTAGACAGGTAGACAGGTACAGGCCACGAGGCATAATATCTGTCTACCTGTTTTTTGTATACCTTGTATACCGTGTTTACCC
>JBDRGC010000032.1:0-12787 GCA_043818215.1 Chloroflexota bacterium
ATTCGGAGATGCATTGCGGGATACACCAACTGCGCCGCAGGAATCATGGTGCTAGCACTGCCGGCACTGCGACATGCTCCACCGAAACTCGAAGTACGCGACGAGCCTTCTTCTAATCCCTAATCTCCAATCCCTAATCTCCAATCCCTAATCTCCAATCACCACTCTCCAATCAACTCGACCTCACATTCTAATTTCACGCCAAATTTCTCGAAGACCGTATCGCGCGCCAATTGAATAAGGGCAAAAATTTCCGCAGCCGTACAGCCTCCGTGGTTGACGAAAAAGTTGGCGTGTTTCGGGCTGATCTCCGCTCCGCCGATACGGGTTCCTTTCAGTCCAGCAGCTTCGATCAAGCGGCCAGCGTAATCACCGGGCGGGTTCTTGAATATCGATCCCATGCTGGCACCGGGTGGCTGAGTGCTATGCCGGCGGGCAGAGAACTCGTCCAGTTTCTCTTGCACAGCTTGAAGATTGCTGTGTTCCAGCCGAAATTTTGCGGATAAGATGACCACGTCGCCCGGCTTTCGTTTGAGAATGCTGGGAACGCCCCCCGGCCCCCAATCCTGGGGGAGCATCTTCCCCACGACCACGTCGCCCGGCTTTCGTTTGAGAATGCTGGAACGGTATGTATAGCCCATTTTCTCCACAGGCCATTGTTCTCTGCGCCCATCTCGAGGCAAGATTTCTACCATCAGTAGGCTGACGGCCACGTCACCGCCGTGCGCTCCCGCATTGCTGAAGACCGCCCCGCCCACTGTTCCAGGGATGCCGGCGGCCCATTCCATGCCGCCCAGCCCCAAAGATGCCGCCTGACGAGCCATCGACCCGAAATTGGCTCCGGCCCCGGCCCAGACCGTGGGAGGGGAGGCCTGCCCGTCAATATGGACTTCCTTCGCCCGATTTAGAATCACCACCTCTCGAATCCCGGCATCGCTGATCAATACATTCGAGCCGCCGCCTAAAATAACGAAGGGAATATCCAAATTCCATAGTTGCGAAGCAGTATCAGCCAATTCGTCTACGGATTCCGCCACCAGCAGGGCATCAGCCGGGCCGCCCAACCGCGCCGTGGTGTAACGCGCCAGAGAGACATCCGTTTGCAGGCGGGAGCAAAAAACGGAGCACAGGGGGTCAAGAGGCAAGAGGCAGGAGGCAGGAGGCATGAGGCAAGAGGCAGGAGGCAGGAGGCAAGAGGCAGGAGGCAGGAGGCAGGGGGTAGGCGGCAGGGGCTAGGAGGTAGGAGGCAAGAGGCAGGAGGCAAGAGGCAGGAGGCAAGAGGCAGGAGGCAGGAGGCAGGGGGTAGGAGGTAGGAGGCAAGAGGCAGGAGGCAGTGGGTAGGAGGCAGGAGGCGGGTCAGCGGGTCGACGGGTCGGCGGTCGGCGGTCGGCGGGTCGGCGGTCAGCGAGTCGGCGAGTCGGCGAGTCAGCGAGTCGGCGAGTCAGCGAGTCAGCAATCGGTGGTTGGCGGTCGGCAGTCGGCGGGCCTATAGTTCTTTGATGCGTTGGGTGAGTCGCCAAATTATGTCGGGGTTGAAAATGAAATCCTTTCGTCGTATGCGCAGAGGAGGGTTCGAGGTAGGTTTTTCGCTCAGAGGTGAAACTGGCTGCAATTTTAGAGCGGGGATGAGGACAGCTTCGGCTTCGTATTTTCGTTTTGGTTCAGACATATCTGTTTCCTCTACTTCACGTTATTCCAAAAATAAAGGAGCCACAACATATTTCAACATGTTTTCTGTACCAGCCCCCGAATTCATTCGGTGGGCTGCTTCACGTTATTCCAGAAAAAAAGGGGCATCAACATGTTTCAACATGTTTTCTGTACCAGCCCCCGAATTCATTCGGTGGGCTGCCAACACTCGAGCGCTGATCTGATCTGCGTCGCCGGCAGAAAGCACCAACATCACATCGCCGGGTTGCAAACGGGCCAACAAGAATTTGGCGGCGGCGGCCAAATCGGGCACAAAATGGGCATCCGGGTGACCCATAGCATCCACAACCTGTATAGCTGAGAAATTGGGATCGAACGGTTCACGCGCCCGGTATACCTCGGTCACTAACACATGCTGGGCATCATCGAAGGCGGCGGCAAACTCATCGAAGAGGGTTTGCGTGCGGGAATAGGTGTGCGGCTGCCACACGGCCCACAAATCCCGATCCGGGTAGCGGGAGCGGGCGGCGGCTAACGTGGCCCGGATTTCAGTGGGATGGTGAGCGTAATCGTCGATGAGTGTCACACCGCGGGCCTCACCCACCACTTCGAAGCGCCGTCCTGTGCCACAAAATTCCGACAGAGCTAGAGCGGCATCAGTCAGGGGCAAATCCAATTGATCTGCAAGAGCAAGGGCTGCTAAAGCGTTTTGAGCATTATGCTTGCCGGGAACTTGCAGAGCAACGTGAGCCAAACGCGTCTCGCCGTGGTAGGCGTCGAAGGCAAAACCCCCGGCCATGGACGGGGTAAGATTTCGAACAGTGTAGTCGCACAGAGTAGCGCTTATGCCATAAGTTAAGCTACGGCTGCCGTTGGCTTCGGCCACGGGGAGCAGGCTCATGGCGCCGGGGTCGTCTCCACAGGCCAGCAGCAAACCACCGGGGGGCAGGCAGCCTACAAAATCGCGGAAAGCCTGGTGGAAATCCTCGGGGGCGGGATAAATGTCGGGGTGGTCGTGTTCCACATTGGTCACAATAGCAATGTGGGGTTTCAGTCCCAAAAACATGCGGTCGTATTCATCGGCCTCGATCACAAAAAATGGGCCTCTCCCAGCGCGGGCGTTGGTTCCTAAATTGGTGATCACGCCGCCGACGATGAAGGTAGGGTCTTGCCGGAGCTCGGTGAGCATCCAGGCAATCATAGCGGTGGTGGTGGTCTTGCCGTGCGTTCCGGCGATGGCGATTCCCTGACGGCCTTCCATCAATTGTCCCAGGAAGTCAGCCCGTTTGAGCACCGGAATCCCCGCCGCGAGGGCAGCCTGCACCTCGACGTTATCATCGGGAACCGCGGAGGAGCGGACGATGAGATCGGCGCCGGAGATGTTTTCGGGGCGGTGGCCCACAAAGACCCGCGCCCCGGCGGACTGAAGGGCCTGAGCCAGGGGTGAAAATTGGCGATCCGACCCGCTGATCGTGTACCCACTCTCCAGCAGGACACGCGCAATAGCCGAAACGCCGGTGCCGCCAATGCCGATGAAGTGAATGTGTTTCATCAGATGAACACCACCAAAACGAAGATGAATGCTAATACAACTGCGGCATAAACCCAGGGAGATACACCCAGCCAAATAGGAGGCAAAATCTTCACCAACCTCGCGGCAGACTCCAAAAGAGGGTCAGCGTCAGAGGGAGCAACGATAAAAGGTGCGAAAGGATAATGGGCTGAGTGCATATAAGACCATAGAGTACCGACAATCAAATAGCCATTGAGAGCGCCCAAAACCAAGCCCAACAGAAAATCTTGGATTTTGTCTTTTCTGGCCGTGGCCGCAATACGCGAAATAGATGGAGTTTGGTACCCAAAAAAGACCAATACACAAACCACAAATACACGAATCCAAAATTGGGTCGCGAAATCAGACCTCTCATCGTCATCGCGTAACGAATCAAACGCCACCAATTTATCTGGCGGTGTTACTTCTTCTACTTCTTCTTCTTCAGATAGATATACGTATCCATACTGCGCATCAAGTGCATTAAAAGGCTTAACATATTTGGGGGCGAATTCCATCAACATAAAGATTATAAACAGAGCCAGTACCACACTGAAACTAACCAATAACTCTTTGGCCCAACCGCGCATGCCTCCAATAATGGCAAATATAAAAATGAAGAGATAGAACATAACGGTGAGACTAATCATGGTTCACATCCAAACCTGTTCGTAATCGCGCATGAGAGTGCGCAAGTAGAACATAACGGTGAGACTAATCATGGTTCATTCCTTTACCTGAGGCCAAACTATGCAAAATTCCGGCTATCGATTTGGCCGCCTCAGGCCGCGCCAGTGACTGCATCGCGACTTTCATCTTCTCGCGCCGTTCGGTATCGCACATCAAATCAAGCACCAGGGGCAAAATTTGCTGTGGCAATTCGGCGTCTTCTACCACCAGGGCTGCGCCGCGGCGGGCTAGATACTCGGCGTTGACCTTTTGGTAGCGCCAGGCGTATGGATATGGCACCAAAATCGCGGGGAGGCCAAAATGCGGCAGTTCTCCCAGGCTGGAAGCGCCAGCCCGCGAGAGAACTAAATCGGCGAGTGTGAACGCGGCTCCCATTTCAGCGTGAAGATAGGGATACACCCTGTAGCGGGCGGCCAACTCAGGTGCAAGCTGTTCGGGGGTATTCTCGAATTGCGGCCATGTAAATGTACCCGTTAGATGAATAACCTGCATTTCGGCCAGCAGTTCCGGCAGCACACCAACCAGAGCCTCGTTGATGGACAGCGCTCCCAGGCTGCCTCCGGTCACCAGCAGCGTGGGCAAGTCGGGCGCGAGCCTAAAAATGCGATAGGCCGCATCCTTTTCCCAGGCATCCAGGTCTGGACGGGTTGGATAGCCAGTGACGACTACCTTCGAGTGATTAGTAAAGTACGCCCGTGAGTCTTCGGCGGTGACAGCGATGCGGTCGGCGAAACGGGCCAGGGTTTTGAGGGCCAGCCCCGGTTCGATATCGGGGACGTAAAGCACGGTGGGGACCCGCAGCCCGGCCAGCGCCATCGGGACAGCCACGTACCCGCCGGTACACAGCATCACGTCGGGGTCAAACTGGCGCAACACCCTGCGGGCGGCTACAATTCCACGTATTACTTGCGAGACATTGCCCGGCAAAGCACGTAAACCAACACCATGCACTCCCGCCGCGGGGATGGCTTCGAATGGCACACCGGCCGCGGTCACCAAGTCAGCCTCTATGCCGCCCGCGCCGCCCACCCACAAGGTCTGAACGCCGGGATGCTCAGCGTTTACTTGTGCGAGAACGGCGAGCGCGGGATACACGCCTCCGCCGGTCCCGCCCGCGCAGATCAATAAGCGCACTGAAGGTCCTCCGCTGTGTTTCTTGTTCTTGCTCCGATAAACGCGAAATATTCAAAACAATGCCAACAGCTGCCAAAGAAAATACCAGGCTGGAGCCACCCACACTAAAGAAGGGCAGGGTGTTGCCAGCGAAAGGCATCAACCCAATCAAGGCCAGCATATTCATAACAGCTTCCATCGTGATCCAGATAGTGAGTCCGGCTGCCAACAATGACCCCAGCGCATCGGGAGCACGCCGGGCAATCACCAAACCGCGCCACAACAAGAAACCGTACAGACATGCTATAACCGAAGCACCAACCACGCCAAGTTCCTCCCCCACCACGGCAAAGATGCTGTCCGTGTGAGGCACAGGCAGGCTGGTCAACTTGGTTGTGCCGCGTCCGATACCAACACCACACCAGCCGCCTCGAGCAAAGGCCGCCAAAGAACGCTGTACGTGGTCGGATGATTCCAGGGGGTCCTTCAACCCCGCCAGGAAACTATCCACCCGTTCGCTGCCCGTAGGGTTGACCACCACCACGAGCAGACCGACCAGGATAGCCACTATCAACAGAATGGTGATCTGACGTAAGTCGCCGCCGGCCAGGTAGAACATAATACCGCCTAAAATGATGATAGTAGCTGCAGCGCTCAAATCGGGCTGGCTGAAGATCAGGCCGCCCCACGATACCCAAAATGGCCGCCAATGGAAACAAGCCAAAATTCACATCGCTGAGTTGGTCTTTCTTGGCGTACAGCCACACCGCCAGATAAATCACAATAGCAAACTTGGCCAGTTCTGATGGCTGGTACGAGCCACCGCGCCAGGAACGTGTTTCGTCGCCAAACAACAACACGATAATCAAGGCCGCGATTGCGGCCAACATGCTCCAGGTTGCTAGATGCTGCCAGGAGTGATAGTTCAGCCAGGCCAATGCCGCCATACCGACAAGTCCCAGGCCCAGCCACATCAACTGACGGGTGAGCATATAAGTAGGGGAATGTGTTTCAGTACTCAGAAAAGAAATATCCCAACTGGCCGAGTACAGCATCAAAATGCCCAGAACCACCAGTGTGATGGTCACCAGCAGCAAGGGGACATCGATATTCAAGCGAATGGAGCGCGGCGCGCTGCTCGCTTTTTCAGGTGATCGACGGGATGTCGAACTCATGGCAGATTGTTGACCCATACTCGAAACCACTCCCCGCGTTCAGCAAAATCGCGGAATTCATCGAAACTTGTACCGCCCGGCGAGAGCAAAACCACATCGCCCGGCTCCACTATCTGCGCGGCGGCCAGCACTGCATCCTCCAAGCCATCGCAGCGGCTCACGGAAAAGTGACGGCTTCCATTGGGAATTTTCCCCAATGCCCGCCCCACTATATCACTAGCCTCACCAAATAAAATCAGATGATCTACTCGCTGGCGCACCAGGTCAGTGAAATCGTCCCAGGGCAGGTCTTTATCGCGGCCGCCGGCCAACAGAACCAGCGATTCATCGAACGAGCAGATGGCCGCCATGGCCCGTTCGGGGGCTGTGGCAATCGAGTCGTTATACCAATCGGCCCCGCCCCACGAGCGCACGAACTCCAGGCGGTGCTCCACGCCTTCGAAGCCTTCCACGCCGGCCCGCATGGCCTCCACCGACAAATCGGCAGCATGGGCAATTGCGCAGGCTGCTAAAACATTGAGCAGATTGTGCTCTCCCCGCAGGCGGACGATTTCGCGGGGGAACAAATCCTCGGCGGATTGGCCATCCCAAAAAGCGATCATCCCATCCCGCAGAAAAGTACCAGACTGGCCCGCGGGAGGGCAGCCAAGCCCGAAGGATACCAGGCCGCCCCGAACAGATCCCGCCAATTCCCACGCTCCGGGGTCACTGCGTCCCAGCACGGCCACGTCACTCTCAGCCTGATAATCCAGTATGCGAGCTTTGGCAGCCGTGTATGCTTCCATGGTGAGATGGCGGTCTAAATGGTTGGGTGTCACGTTGAGCACTGCGGCTACCTGGGGCGAGCGTGTCATGATTTCCAATTGAAAGCTGGATAATTCCATCACGGCTATATCACCAGCGGACATCTCGTCTATGCTTGCGATCAGAGGGTTGCCGATATTGCCGCCTATCCAATGGCGAATGGCGGGTGGCGAATGGCGAGTGGCGAGTGGCGAGTGGCGGGTGGCGGGTGGCGAGTTAGGGGTTAAAGGTTGCGAGTTAGGACTATCCCTAACTTCTAACTCCCTAACCCCTAACCTCCCAACTCCTGCCTCGCACATCCGCCCAACCAATATCGTGGTGGTGGTTTTGCCAGCTGAGCCGGTGATGCCGATCACTTTGCAGGGGGCGGCTTCCAAGAAAATCTGCGAGTCGTTCGAGAGCGGGATGCCGCGGGCCTGTGCCTCGACCACCAGCGGGATTGTGAGCGGGACGCCGCCCGAAATGCATAGCAAGTCGATGCCGTTCAGCAAGCTGAGCGGATGCCCGCCCAAGGCCCATTCGATGGGCAGATCGGCCAACGTAGCGCGCTCGGGCTGCAATTGTTCGGCTGCACGGCGGTCACTGAGCACCACCTGCGCCCCGCGTGAGGCCAGGCAGCGCGCCAGGGCCGTCCCCTGACGGGCGGCGCCGATAACAAGAACGCGTTGCGAAGTCCAATTTTTCATCTTGATTATTCGACCATCATGCTTACTGTCATTGCGAGCGGTTTTTGCGAAGCAATCTCATCCTTGACAAGTGGGAGATTGCTTCAGCGATGAAGCTGCTTCGCAATGACATCGCCGGATAGGGAGGAGATTGCTTCAGCGGTAGCGCTGCTTCGCAATGACATTTTGGAGACGTATACTACGTCATGGCGAAGGCCACGCCGATCATGGCGGCCAGCAGGCTGATCAGCCAAAAACGCTGTACGATCTGAGTTTCGCTCCAACCGGACAATTCGAAGTGGTGGTGCAGGGGCGTCATTTTGAAAAATCGCTTGCCGCCGGTCAGTTTGAAATAGGACACCTGAATGATCACGCTCACTATTTCACTAACCGGAATAATAGCAATCACAGGCAAAACTGCCCATTGACCTGTCATCAGGGCTACAACTGCCAGGGCGGCGCCTAAAGCCAGAGAGCCGGTATCGCCCATAAATAGCTGGGCGGGGTAGACGTTGAACCATAAAAAGCCAAAAAGCGCCCCAACCAATGTAAAACAGAAATGCGCCAGAAAGATCTGTCCCTGAATGAGAGAGATGCCGCCATAAGCAGCGAAGGCGGTGGCTGAAATCAACCCGGCCAGGCCATCGAGTCCGTCGGTAAAATTGATGGCGTTGGAAGTGGCCACAATGATAAATGTCGCAATCGGGATATACCAAAGCCCAATCTTGAACTCAATAACGAAGCCCGGAAGGTAGAGTTGGGGAGCATCCAGAATATGATACAGGCCAAAAGCAGTCACGAAGGCAATCGCCACTTGAAGGGCGAACTTGGTCCGTGCCCGCATTCCTTCGCCGCGGCCGCGCAAGCCCTCCCAATCATCCACTGCGCCCAGGATTGCAAAAGAAACCAATACTCCGAGGGGAAGCAGCACCGAGCGGCCCATGATGCGGGTATCCCCTATCACCGAAGTCGCATTCAATAAAATGGTCAGCAAAGCAACGGGCAAAATAACCAGCACACCGCCCATGGTTGGGGTTCCCAGTTTCGAGAAATGGCGTTCAGGGCCTTCCACCCGAATAATTTCGCCGATCTTGAAACGCAAGAGAACGCGCAGCAAAGGATGGCCCCAAATCACGGTCAACAAAAAGCTAAAACCGGCCAAAGCCAGAGTCATCGAGGTTTGCGTCATTGACGGGTCTCCAAAACGGCGACAATGCGATCCATGCACATGCCGCGCGATCCCTTGACCAAAACCACATCATTTTCTTGCAGATGATCGCGTAGAAATTCAATCGCCTGGTCGCTGTCATCCAATTCGGTAATGGCTTGCCGCGGGAACCAGGCCTGACGAGCTGCGGTGGCGATCATACGGCCACGCTCGCCAATGGTCACGATCTCATCTGCCACTTCGGCGGCCCGGATGCCTACTTTTTCATGCCCTAAGCGCTCATAACGGCCCAATTCCAGCATGTCGCCCAAGACCGCGATTTTGCGCCCATCCATTTCATCCAACAAATTGAGGGCCGCCAACATTGACTGCGGAGAGGCATTGTAGGTGTCGTCCAAAAGCAGCGCTCCGCTTTCGGCACGCACGGCCACCAAACGAAGCTGAGTATGCCCAGAGCGCAGCCCATTGACGATTTCTTGCCAGGTCAGTCCCTCGACCAAACCGACAGCAGCGGCTCGGAGGGCGGTATGCACAGAGTGACGGCCAATCAGCGGAACCCGCAGGTGCAAGATCTCGCTACGATAGTGCAAGCGGAAACGGATACCTTCCAAGCCCAGGCCTTCAACCTGGTCGGCCCACAGGTCGGCGTGTGGTTCCAGTCCATAGTAAAACACACGCGCTTGTGTTTGCCCGGCCATATCGCGCACCCAGGGATCGTCGTAATTGAGGATGGCGACACCCTCGGGGGCCGGAGGCAGGGCCTGCACCAGTTCGGCTTTGCCGCGCGCAATGGCTTCCTGCGATCCCGCCCGTTCAGCGTGGACGGTTCCCACGTTGGTGACAACTCCCACTTGGGGTTTGGCGAGGTCGCACAGGAAAGCGATTTCGCCGGGGACGTAAAGCCCCATTTCTAACACGGCTCGCTGGTGGCCTTCGCTCAGGCGCAGGATGGTAAGAGGCAGGCCTATTTCGTTGTTAAAATTGCCGGAATTTTTGAGGGTGCTGTATCTTTGCTCCAAAACAGAAGCGGCCAATTCTTTAGTGGTGGACTTGCCCACGCTCCCGGTGATGCCAATCACCCGCAGGTTCAGTTTGCGACGCCAGAAACGCGCAACTTGCTGTAAGGCCTGAAGGGTATCGTCGACGCGGATGGCAAGGGGAGCTTCCGGGGGTGCAATATCTTCGGGGCGGGCAACCACCCTCAAATCCAGCACGGGGTTGCCGCCGGAGGGGTCACGCTGCACGAAGGCAAAGCTGGCCCCACGGGCAAAGGCGTCCTCCACAAAATCGTGTCCATCCACCCGCTCACCGGGCAGAGCCACGAATAGCGATCCCGGGATGGTGTACCGCGAGTCGATGAGTGCATCGGTAACGACTTGATCGGCCCACGGGGGGCGAATTCCAGTCAGGGCTTCGGTAATGTCTGCCAGGGTCAGCATCTGGAAAGCATCCTAGGTGTCAGGTGTCAGGTGTCAGGTGTCAGGTGTCAGGTGTCATTGCGAAGCAGTTCTATCGCTGAAGCAATCTCCTCCTTGACGAGTGGGAGATTGCTCACCTGCACTGCACCAAACGCAGTGCGGTGCAAGTGTCAGCGATAAAGCTGCTTCGCAATGACATTAAAAAGTTTCTTTCATAAGTGCGTCTCACATGGGCAGGTCATGGCATTGCCATGCTTTGGCGTACGGTATCGGGGGGCAGGTTCATCAGCACTACAAGCCGCTCGACTACTTGTTTGAAGACGGGGGCGGCCACCACTGAACCCCAGGGGGAACTGGTCGGTTTTTCTAGCCAGATATACACCAGGAATTGGGGGTCGTCCACCGGCCCCCATCCCACAAAGGAGGCATTGGTGGCGCTGCTGGTGTACCCGGAAGGGGTGGGGATTTCTGCGGTTCCAGTCTTCCCCGCCACACGGTAGCCGGGCACTTGGGCTGAGGAGGCTTCCTCCTCCAAAGATACGGCCAGCATCTCTGTGAGTGTATGCGCCGTCTCTGCGGAAATGGGCACACTGGCAATTTGGGGAGGTGCATTATATTGGCGGTCGTTATCAACCACGGCGCTGAGAATATGCGGCACTACCATCTGACCGTCATTAGCAACCGCGGAGATGGCCATCAACATTTGTATCGGTGTAACCGAGATGCCCTGCCCGAACGCATTGGTGCCTAAGTCAGCTTCGTACCAATCGGAGTCTCCGGGGAGTTTGAGATGGCCGGGGACTTCTCCATCTAATTCGATACCTGTAAGATGGCCGAACCCAAAATCCTGCATATAGCTATAGAAATGGGAGGCGCCCACTTGAGAGGAAACCCATGCCAGACAGACATTCAAGGAATGCTGCATGCACCCCAACATGGTCTGCGGCCCCCAGGCACCCCGATCCCAGTTGTAGATGGTGATGCCGCCAATATTGATCGAACCCGTGTCGATGAAAACCGTATCCGGGTCCACAACGCCACTGTCTAATGCGGCAGCCATGGTGAACACTTTGAAGACTGAACCCGGCTCGTAACTGTGGATAGCCATATTGAAGAGCTGGTCTTCTTGAAAAACCTCGCTAACGCGCCAGTACTCATTCAAGTCCATGCGAGGGGTAGAGGCCATTGCCAATATCTCGCCTGTTTGGGGGTGCATCACAATGATAGTTCCCGCGTAGGCGCCATTTTGTTCGATGGCCGCATCGAGGATATCTTCGACGCTGGCCTGGATTTCACGATCCAGGGTCAGGATCAGGCTGATGCCAGCGGGGACATCTGGCAATTCAATGGCCCGGTTGGGATCTGACGGGAACCAAACGGGTTCTGCTACTCCCGATAAGAGGTCATCGTAGCGGCCCTCAACCCCGAAGAAGCCTTCGAATTCCATATTGACGAACCCCAGAACATTGGATGCCAGGTTCTTCTCAGGGTAGCTGCGCTGCAAATACGGATTGAAAATCAGACCTCGCAAACTGTGAGGGGTTCCATCTGAACTGGTGCCGTTGTTAGCAGTATCTTCCTTGAGTTGAGCCATCAGCTCTATCAATTTTTCTATCTCGCCAGCAGAGGCGTTATTATCCAACACGCTGTAAACAGCCGTTTCAGAGGCAGGCTGACTGACCGCTGCATATACTTCACTGTAATCAAGCCCCAGCACAACACTTACGGCCAAAGCAATGGATTCGGGATTGTCGACATCTTGCAACTCGACTCCGACTTCGTAAACGATTTCGTTGCCGGCCAATAGATGGCCCCAGCGGTCATAGATCTGGCCGCGCGCGGGGGTCAGGATATGCCACTCGCCAGAATACATCTCCTCTTGCTCACGGAACATATCGGCCTGGGGGCCAATTTGAATCCTGACTATCTGACCAATAATCAGGAAAATCACAAGCGCAAAAAAAGCACCCAGGCTGGTGTATCGCAAAGATTGTTCAGATTTCATGGTTTCGTACTCCCGATAGATGCAGCAGGTAAGGCTACTTCCTGTCTGATCCAATCTAATAAAGATTGAGTGAAAGCTGGCGAGAGCGTGGGCGCAACTGTCACAAATGATTGCGGAGAGGAGGCTAAAACCGCTCGTGGGCGTTCCTCGTAACCAGCAACGAGAATATATAGAATTTCATCAGATGCGGCCAGGTGGAAGCCCATCTCGGAGGCACGTTGTTCCATCTCTACTGCGGAGGTTAGAGATGCCAATTGCGATTGCTTGTCGGCGATGTCCCTTTCCAGGTTCACAACTGTGTTGCGGTCTATTTGTATCTGACGTCCAATTGTAGCTGCCCTGGAGGTCACATTCAGATAAATACCCGTTACTAAAGCGCATACCACCAACACAGCCAGAAACGTCCCAATCCCCTGAAGCTGTTTTCGCCACGGGGTTTGAGGATAAGCCTGGGTGATGCGAGAGATGTGGTTCATGAGGTAGAGGGTAGAGGGTAGAGGGTAGAGGGCAGAGGGTAGAAGCCCACCTTACTCCCCTATTTAGTATA
>JBDRGC010000033.1:0-29646 GCA_043818215.1 Chloroflexota bacterium
AATAGTCATCAAAAATATCTAAATACTCTTTTGTGCCCAATTGTATAGTTTGATATCTTTTGTTATTGAAACCAGTTCTATCGCCATTGGCTGATCGTGAAGTTTTGATTTGAGTGCGCTTTTGAGTTTTTCCAGTGTTGAATGGTGGGTCAATATAGATAAGGTCAACGGACTCACTTGGTAAATCCCTAAGTATTGATAAATTGTCGCCAAAATAAATATGATTCATTTTCTAATCGCTCGTTTGGGTTGAGTGGCGGTTGAACCGCCGTGCTGAGTCGCTGTGCTGAACTTGTCGAAGCATTATCGAGATCAGCGGGGAATAAATCCAAGCTGTTCTCCAAACAAAAAGAGCGGATAACAACCCGCCCTCACGCCTCACTTGTCATGCTTCACGTTTCAAATCTTACACGTCTAACCGATACCCAACCCCCCGTAGCGTCTTCAGATATTTGGGCTTGCGGGGGTCTTTTTCTATGGCCCGCCGCAGCCAACTGATGTGAACATCCAGTGTGCGGGTGTCTTCCGTGAAGTCGGTTTCCCACACTTCGCTGAACAGTTGCTTGCGCTCCACGACTTCGCCGGGCCGCCGCATCAGCGATTCCAACAGACGGGCCACGCGGGGAGTCAGGCGGGTTTCTTTCCCCTGGCAGCGTACTTGCAGACGCTCTACATCCAGACGAATATCCCCGGCTTGCAGAAATTTATCGCTTTGGATGGGTAGCAGGGGCTTGATGCGGTTGTTAAGTTTGCGTATGGTGAATGGCATAGAGAGTATCACATTGGCCAGAACTTTTTTATGAGGGGCTTTGCCGGCCTCGCTGATCAGAATAATAGGCATCCCGTCCATATATTCACGCAGAGATTGGCAGATACGAACCCCGCTAGTGCGCAGTGATGCGGCGTTGACCACCACGACATCAGGCACAACGGTATCCAGAAATACTATCGCGGCCTTGCCGGTAGAAACCGCCTCGACCTGGTAGCCCTTTTTTCGCAAAGCCGAGACGAATTGTGGGCTTCCTGCGTGCTTTCCTTCGATGCATAAAATTCTAGCGTTGATCATTCTTTAGCTCATCCAATGCCCATTGCCTTATTTATTCCCCTGCCCGCAGGCTATTCCTGCCCGAAACTTGCAATTCATTATACATGTAATCTTAAAGAATGGCAAATGGGTTATGGGTACCGCACTGGTCTTTGCGATTTGCCAAACTATCTCAGCCGTGGCATAATCCGGTGGAGCGCATAGCCGCGCGGTCATCTTGATCAACCACCGACCCCAATCACCAACCCCCAACCCCCAACCCCCAACCCCCAACCCCCAATCTCCAATCTCCATTCTCCAATCTCCAATCTCCAATCTCCAATCCCCCATGTTAATCCACTCCGCCTCCCAACTCCTTACCATCTCCGGCCCGCCCCAGCGCGGCCGTGACCTGGGGAATCTCGGCATCATCGAAGATGGCGCCGCGTTTATCGAAGAGGACACTATCGTTGCCATCGGCCCCAGCGCTGAGATGCGCCGAATCTATGCCAGCGAAGAAGCTCTAGATGCTGGCGGGCGCGTACTCATGCCTGGTTTCGTCGACCCCCACACTCACCTGATATGGGCTGGCGACCGGGCCGCCGAATTCGAAATGCGCTTGCAGGGGAAGACCTATCTTGAAATTATGGCTGCTGGCGGCGGCATCCTTTCGACGGTGCGCGATACCCGTGCGGCCTCGCTGGAACAGCTCCTCGCTGAAGCCCGCCCCCGCCTGCAAAGCATGTTCGTTCACGGAACTACCACCGCCGAAGCCAAGACCGGTTACGGCCTCGAAACCGACACCGAACTCAAAATGCTGGCGGCTATCCTGACCCTCGACGCCGAAGGCCCCCTTGACTTGATTCCCACCTTCCTCGGCGCGCATGCCATCCCCGCGGAATATAAAGACGATCCCGAGGCCTACACCGATCTGATCTGCACCGAAATGCTCCCTGCCGTAAAGGAATGGTGGCTGACCCACTTTACCAATTTACCAACTACCAACCTACCAATCCCCAATTTGCCATTCGTCGACGTCTTCTGCGAAACCGGCGCCTTCTCCCTGGCACAGTCTCGCCACATCCTCGAGACAGCCCGCGAATTGGGCTTTCCCCTCAAGATCCACGCTGACGAATTCGACAACCTGGGCGGAGCCTCCCTGGCTGCCGAACTAGAGGCCGCTTCCGCCGACCATCTCGTGGTCACCTCCCCGGAGGACATTGCCGCCCTCGGTAACTCCAACACAGTCGCCGTCTCGCTTCCCTGCACCCCATTCGGTCTCGCCGAGGGGCACTACACCCCTGCGCAGGCCATTCTCAACGCCGGCGGCCTGCTTGCCATCGCCACCGATATCAACCCTGGCACGGCCTGGTGCGAGAATATGCAGTTCGCCATTGCTCTGGCCTGCCGCTACATGAAACTCACTCCAGCGCAGGCCATCGTCGCCGCCACCCTCAACGCTGCCGCGGCCATCGGACTGGAAGGAAGCCTCGGTTCCCTCGAACCCGGCAAGCAAGCCGATTTGCTAATTCTCGACGTGCCCGACTACCGCCATCTCGGTTACCGCTTTGGCACAAATCTTGTACGCACCGTGGTCAAAAAGGGCCGCGTTTACCACGTGAAGGGTTAACACCGACCGCCGACCGCCGACTGCCGACCGCCATCAGCCACTCACCCCACGCCACTCGCTACTTGCCATCTTCCATTCACCACTCGCCACTCGCCACTCGCCCACTCGCCCCCCATGCCCACTATCGACGACGCCCGAAACTGGTATCCCGAAAACGACCCCGTCCACGGGTTCGATCACATCCTGCGCGTACACACAATGGCCGCACGTCTGGCTCTCGCCGAAGGCGCTGACCTGGAAATCGTGCGCGCCGCGGCCCTGCTTCACGATGTAGATGGCGGTCAGTCGTCAGCGGTCAGCGGTCAGAGGCTAACGCACCAACACGCGGCCGCAACCTTCGCTCACCAAACCCTGGCAGCCGAAAACTGGCCCGAAGAGCGCGTCGCGGCGGTGCAGCATTGTATTCGAGCACACCGTTTCCGTGGCGACCCCGAGCAGCCCCAAACCATCGAAGCGCAGGTACTCTTCGACGCCGACAAACTCGACGCCATCGGCGCAATTGGGGCCGTACGCGCCATTGCCTACGCAGTGCTGGCCGAACAAAACTTATTTGCCAACCCTTCGGAGCTTTTCCGCCAGACAGGCCAAAAAGAATCCGGCGAACCCCACACGCCGTACCACGAGCACCTGTTCAAATTGAGTAAGCTCCAAGACCGGATGTATACTGCCGCCGGGCGTGCCATAGCGGAGGAACGTCACCGCTTTTTGGAGGCCTTTTTCGACCGGTTACAGGCAGAGTTGAAAACCGAGGCCTGATTTGCCATAGCGCAACCGCCTTACAAGTTTGTGGATTGTCGCTCTTCTGAAAAGCAGATACAATGTCAACAATTCCCGGTATGAAGATACGGCAAAAGTGGCCCAAGCAATTCCGGCTTGACAGCTGACTACCGACCGCTGATCGCCGACTACCGATCGCCGTCCGCCATCCGCCATCCGCCACCCGCCACCCGCCACCCGCCATCCGCCATCCGCCATCCGCCGCCAAATCAAGTGCGACTTTTTCCTCGATGTGTATTGAGACGATGCACCCATTATTTCTGGAGATGTTTACATGAATATCCCTTACGGTCCGCTCCTTGTTGTTGAAGATGTTCCCAATATTTTAGAGTTACTGGCGGTCACCCTGCGTTTCAAGGGATACCCGGTTGTGACCGCGGTCAACGGGGCAGAAGCCCTGGAGAAAATCGCTGAACAGCGTCCGGCTTTGGTGATTACAGATATCCTGATGCCTAAGATGGATGGCTTCGCCCTGGTGCAGAGCTTGCGCACCAACCCGAAGACCAGCCAGATTCCGGTGATCTTTCTCTCAGCGACCTATGTCACGCCAGAAGACAAGGATTTTGCGCTTAGTATAGGGGCTGTGCGATTCCTGGAGAAGCCGGTGGACACGGAAGAATTTCTGTTGACTATAGCAGAAGTCCTGACGCAAGGACCTCCCACAATCCCACCGCCTCTGACCGAAAAGGAGTTCTGCCAGGGTTACCGCGAGCGGCTGGATACTAAGCTGAGGCACAAGAACACCCAAATCACACGCACAGAGCGTTTGCTGAAGACTCTGCCCGACGAGCAAAAGCCAGCCTTCGAGGCGTTGTTGGGTGAAGCTCGATCTCACCGTGGCGAGATTCAGAGTGAGATAGATCAGTTGTACAGCATTCTCGATCAGTACAAAAACAAATAATTCTAACTTCGTATCCAAAGTGAACCACAACCTCCCGCGGGTTTTGCGAGGCAATCCTGCGGGAGGTTTTATGTGAGATGCAATATGAAACCAAAATTATCCGATCTTGAAACCCTTACCCGGCAAGCGGGTGAAATCTTGTGCGCGGGATACGGTCAATGTATTCAAATCGACCATAAGGGAATTATCGATTTGGTCACTGACGTGGACCACCGCTCCGAGGCTTTTCTGCTGGACGCCATTCGGAAGCGATTCCCGACCCATAGCGTGGTAGCCGAAGAGAGCGGCGTGCTGAGAGGGGAAGATAGCCAGGTGTGGTACGTAGACCCACTGGATGGGACCGTGAATTACGCCCACGGTGTGCCCATCTTTGCGGTTTCGATTGCATATACTGAGAATGGAGAAATTGTACTGGGCGCAGTTTACGACCCCATGCTAGATGAGTATTTCTGCGCTGAGCGTGGCAGTGGAGCCTGGTTGAACGGGAATCCCTTATCCGTTTCCGATACGGCCGATTTGAACAACAGCCTATTGGTCACTGGCTTTCCTTATGATATTCGCATTAACCCGGAGAACAACCTCGATCATTACGCCAATTTTGCCCTCCGCTCGCAAGGTGTACGCCGTCTGGGGGCCGCGGCATTGGACTTGGCTTACGTGGCCGCGGGGCGCTTCGATGGCTATTGGGAGTTGAGCATCCAACCGTGGGATATCGCGGCCGGCATACTCATCGTCCAGGAGGCCGGCGGCACGGTTACCGACGTTCGCGGCGGCCCAAATCATCTTTCCCCAACGCCATCTGTTTTGGCGGCCAACCCCCGTATCCATTCGCAGATGTTGGAAGTGTTGCAGCGGAACGTGAAACGTGAAGCGTGATGCATGGAGGGTGATGCGTGGAGGGTGGAGGGTGGAGGGTGGAGCGTGGAGGGTAGTGCGTGATTTATTATCACGCCATTTGCCATTCGCCACTCGCCACTCGCCACTCGCATCACGCCTCACGCATCAGTTTCTCCAAATCCCCCAGGCTCACTCGCGAAGTCAAATCCAGACTCAAAGGCGTTACCGAGATCATCCGTTTGATGCGCACCGCGTAGACATCGGACCCGGGGGCGGCCTGGTTCCAATTCGGCGATATGCAGTATCCTATCCGACCGGGTTCGTCCCATGATCTGCGGTTGGGAGTGATGGATTCGTAAAGCCGAACTTTAGAGATGCGCGTTATTTCCCAGGGAGTCTCAGGGGTGGCGTTGGCGGGGAGATCTACTTTGAGCACGTCCACATCTGGGGGAAATTGGCGTTTCAGTAGCAAAGCGCCAAAAAAAGCCGCAAAATATGCGGCTGCCGAAAAATCCACTTCGTCGGAATGAGAATAATGATCCTCGATATCGGTTTCCAGCGAGATTGCCAGAGCCGGAATGCCCAAGGCGGCGGCTTCCAGAGCTGCGCCCACCGTCCCGGAGACGGTGATTCCTACCCCCAGGTTCTCTCCATAATTGATGCCGGAGACGAGTAAATCAGGTTTGCGGGGGAGAATTTCTAAAGCGCCGTGTAACACCGCCTGAGCTGGAGAACCTCCCACGGCGTACACGGTCCACTCCTGCCCATTGACGCGCACTTGTTGGGGTTGGATGATCCCGTCTGATGTGGTCGGCAGGCTGCGTCCTGCCCCGGAGTATTGCTCCCGGGGAGCGGCAACAGTCACGAAGCCCAGAGATTCCAATGCGCTTGCCGCGGCCCACAATCCTGGGGAGAGGATGCCATCGTCATTGGTGAGTAGAATTTGTCTTTTTGTCGATTTGCTAATGTTCATAGCGATGTGAAAGTTGATGAGTCAATTATGAGTCCACCGAAAAAAGGCTATCTCACCGCAGAGTACGCAGAGATCGCTGAGATTTTTAAATAATTAGTACGAATTCTTAAACCTGGTGTTAAGTTTTTCTCTGCGTTCTTCGCGTTCTCCGCGGTAAAAGAGTTTTTTCAGTGCAGTCAATTATATACAAAAAAGGGAGCGGGGGTAATCCGCTCCCTATTGGCGCCCTCGGCGTGACTCGAACACGCGACCCCTTAGTCCGCAACCAAGTGCTCTATCCACTGAGCTACGAGGGCATTTCAGTGATCAGTATACCAGTATACCAGTAGATCAGTAGATCAGTAGATCAGTAAGTCAGTAGATCAGTAAGTCAGTAGATCAGGAGATCAGTAGATCAGGAGATCAGGAACCCTGATTCCTGGTTTCCTGATTTACTGATTCCTGGTTTCCTGATTCCTGGTTTCCTGATTCCTGGTTTCCTGATTCCTGATTTACTGACTCCTGACGAGGCGGGGAGGGTGGGATTCGAACCCACGGTAGAGGTATAGCCCCTACAACCGCTTAGCAGGCGGTCCCAATCAGCCACTCTGGCACCTCCCCATTCGATTTTAACCGAAAGTGCGTCGCACCTTCGGTTTCTCGCGAACCGCTCGAACTCTATCCGGTAATTCTATAAGGCGGAGGGAGAGGGATTCGAACCCCCGGTGGGCGTGAACCCACAGCTGTTTTCAAGACAGCCGCCTTAGTCCACTCGGCCATCCCTCCTTTATGTTAACAACAGGGGAACCCCTCCCGAGCGGTTTGGATTTTACCACAGGAAACAGGCGGAGGCAATGTCGATGCGTGCGCACGTTTGCGCGTTGGCGCCCACGAGTATACAACAAGGCCTGTATTTTGTGGTATGATTCCGCCGCAAGATTAACCCATTTTAGAGGTAATATGGAAGAAGACAAAATTACAATTATCGAGGGTCCCCCTCCCACTTTCGAAATGATTCCCGAACTTTGGGTGCATGGTCTGGCAGAGGGGTCAACACAGGCTGAAATGGTTGTTACCCGCCTCCGAACGCTCAACGGGCCAGCGCTTATCGAACGCTGTCATCATGCCTGGCGTAACAAGCAAACCATCAGTCTGGAATATCGCACTCGTGATGGCCTACATACCGAAGCCCCTATTGTCGCAGCCCGCCACGTCGAAATGGACGAGGGAGATGTTTTGCTGCTATGGCTGCGTCTCACGGATGAGGCCGTTGAGTTGGAAATGGGCTACAACAGCGATACTGACGACGAAGATGATTTGGACTTGGACGTTATGTTCTAATGATCTTTCGTTTTGATTCGAATGAGATATCTTCTCAAAAAGAGGGAGGGAGGGTGCTATAGTGCCCTGCGGGTATAGAGAAGATACCAGATGAACTTACTCCCAAGTTATGCACAACTTGGGAGTATGATTTTAAGGAGATGTCATGTCTACTTCACCCCCGGTATTTAGTACATTCGAAGAAGGGGTTTACACCATCACATTGAATCGCCCTCAGCGGGCTAATGCTTTCGATTACGGGATGGCAAAGGCATTGCAGGCTGCCCTTAAAAATGCGGCCCGCGATCCCCAGATCCGTTGTGTGCTGTTGACGGGGGCAGGAGCGGTCTTCAGCGCCGGGCAAGATTTGAGCGAGGTGCAGTCAACTGAGAGCATCTCGTACCGCGAGCATATGCAAAGAACGTACAATCCAATCATTCTGCAAATCCGTCACCTGGAAAAGCCTGTGCTGGCAGCCCTCAAAGGGGCCGTCGCTGGTGCTGCGCTGGGAATCGCCCTGGCCCGCGATATGCGCATAGCGGCACAAAACACTCTATTTACAGTCGGGTTTCTGAAAGTTGGTTTAGTGCCCGACTCGGCAGTGTCTCTCTTATTGCCCGCCGTGATAGGATTGGGACAAGCCAGCGAGTTGGCCTTTATGAACACACCTTTCGACGCCGAACAAGCTCTGACATGGGGGTTGGTCAACCGGGTGGTGCCTGCCGACGACCTGGACGCGCTTGCTTTTCAGTGGGCTTCTGAATTGACCCAGGGGCCGGTTGGCACGATGGGATTGACAAAACGGGCTTTCAATAAAGCGGTATTGCCGCACCTGGAGCAAGTACTGGACTACGAAGCCCATCTTCAAGCAATTGCCCAACATGGGGACGAACACCGGGAAGGGGTGCGGGCATTCTTGGAAAAGCGCAAACCACGATTCACAGGTGCGTGATCCCGTAGAACCACGCATCGGGACGATGTGCGCGGAGCGTAACCCATATTTTCACGTTTCACGTTTTCACGCACCACGCCTCCCACATCACACACGCCGATATCTTGTTCGGCGTAATTCACCTGTATCGGGAGTAAGAGAATATATCAGAATCATCCCGGCAAAAGAAAATATCCATTTGCCAAAAGGACTTATCGTAAGCCCGCAGTAATGGGCCGGCTATGTCGTAGCAACGGAAGCCCAATTTTTCCATGTGAGAACACATTTCATGAAACCTGATAGCGTGGTCTGTTATCTTGAAATTATAGACTTCCATTATGATGACATTTGTGTTCTCGAGCGTTTCCCGGGCACCAACGAGAATCGGAAGCTCATAGCCATGAGTATCGAATTTCAATAGGAAAGGCCCTTCCATTTGCTTCTCGGATACAATGACGTCAATCGTTTTTGCGGGTACAAGTCGGAGATTACCGCCAGTTCCATCTACCGTGCTGCCATCTAAATCGTCTGATACATTAAGCATAACTTCGTTGGTATTCGAATCCCCGGCCACACAAAGAACGTAGTCGAAGTTCATGTTCTTGCGCTTGAGATACTCTAAAGCAAGCTCTCTTTCTCGAAGCGGTTCGATGGCTACGAAGGATGCGTCAGGAAAAAACTTCATTGCGCCCACACTCCACGTGCCATCCGAGGCCCCAATATCGATAACGCTTTCGATGGCAATATTATGATCACGAATCCGTTGAATGGCCGCTGACATCTCGAAATCATCTTGGGCGCTTCTGACTATTTTTACACGCAGTGGTCTCAGGAGCGAATCCACAATTCTCAAGATAGTTCTCTTCATAAGGTCTCCTCGGTCTTACACTCAATGAACTGCAATATACCCGTTGGTAGTTGTAAAAAAGTAAGTGATGTGCTATATCAAAGATGCTCCCAGCGCCGTCCCCGCCGCCGAGGACGACGGCTAGAGCATTTTGTGATTGTAATCACTTTTACCATCTAACCACTACCTACTCGTTGATGAATTGTATCACCTACCGGCCGTTTTCAATATCGAGACAGCAATTTCCGGTACGGGAATTGTTGCTTTGCGAGGCATTCCTGAGGGGTGCTTCGCAAAGGAACCCGGTTCCTGCGCGTCATTATTGCAAAAGGCTATGTATTACTTTATGCCCATTATCAGCATGTGAGTAGATATGCTAAAATGTATCCAGGTAGTTCACTGTGAGATTTTTTTATCATCTCAATACCCACAGGGCACTATAGCAAATGGGGAAAGACGGTGGGCTGCAAAATGCGTCTGCGGCGCCTTTCACAGCCCACCGCCCCTCTTTTTTGAAAAGACACAGGATTTTTTTATTTGAATGATACCAGGGGTTTTCCAATATGTCTTTGACCAACGCACAAAAAATTAAAATCGGGATTATTGGAACCGGATTCATTGCAAGTGGGCTTTCTCAGACAATCGGGGAATATGAGGATTGGAGCGTCTCCCGGGTCTTGACCCGCAGGCCCTTGCAATCTTGCAGGGGTTTTCCCCTGCAAGGCCGGCTCACTAATTCTGTCCATGAGCTGATCGATCATGCCGACTTGATTGTCGAATGTAGCGGGGATGTCCTCCACGCCACCGATGTAATTGCCAAAGCATTGGAGGCATCGCTTCCAGTGGTTACTATGAATAGCGAATTTCACGTCACAACTGGCTCATATTTCGTCGACCGGGGCATTCTCACAGAAGCGGAGGGGGATCAGCCGGGAAACCTGGCAGCGTTGCGGGACAACGCTCTGGCGATGGGGTTCCAACCTCTGGTTTATGGCAATGTAAAAGGTTTTTACAATCCCAATCCCACTTTCGAAGATATGAATTACTGGTCTAAAAAGCAGGGGATCAGCCTCCAAACTGTCACGGCGGCAACGGATGGGACGAAAATTCAGTTTGAGCAAGCCTTGGTCGCCAACGGATTTGGGGCTGAGATCGTCCAATCTGGCTTGCTCGGACTTCAACCGGATAACATCGAAGAGGGAACGCACCTGCTGGCTGAAGAAGCCAAACGATTGGGAACACCTGTTAGCGATTATCTCCTTCTCCCTAAATCTGATGTCAGAATCTTCATTGTTGGTGAACATCATCCCCGCGACAAAAAAGCCCTCCGATATTTAAAGATGGGGGATGGGCCATATTACTTACTAAAGCACAATACGATTCTCACCTATCTTGAAATTCCTAAAACCATCAGGCGAATGCTGGATGGGGGCTTACCCCTGCTCGATAATTCGCGACATCCGCGCATCAGTGTAGCAGCTGTTGCTAAACGGCAACTTTCCCCTGGTGAGCAAATAGAAAGAGGCATCGGCAGCTTCGATGTGGGTGGGATGGCTGTACGGATCGTTGAGTACCCCGAACATCTCCCGATTGGGCTGATGGCGAATGCGACGATCACGCGAAACATCGAACCTGGACAGATGATCCGTTTCGAGGATGTGGAGATTCCCCCCAGCCTGGCCGCGGAGATATGGGAAACTATCCAGTCCGAATTGGTTGAGAACGAGAAAATGGGCAAGCGAGGCAGCTTATGACTGCTAGAACTCGATCAGACGGAAGAGCACAAACCTGCCGGATTTGTGGTGCAGATGTGTTCACCTTGATCGACCTCGGAAAGAATCCCTTTGCCAATGCACTCGTGACGAATGCTGCGGAGGCAGTTGAAACCTATCCACTGGTATTGAATGTTTGCTCGAAATGCGCTACAGCCCAGTTGGGTTATTGCGCCAATGATTTCGAACTGTATTCCAACTACCTTTACGTTACCCCAAAGAGCGTCGCGCTTTCTGGTCACTACGAGTGGACGATCCAGTTTTTGAAAAACCATGGGCATCTATCCGAAACATCACGCGTGCTCGAAATTGGAAGTAACGTGGGTCGATTCCTTGAGCATATTCGCCCGCACGTCCAGTCGATTATTGGAGTCGACCCGGCGATCAATATTGCCAAGACGGCAAACAAGCGGGGAATTCCTACAGTGAACGCATTTTTTAACCAGACTTCTGCTAAAGAGATTCTAAAGCAGCAAGGTCAAAAAGATTTGTTTATTGCCCGGCATTGTTTTGCCCATAACGAGAAGCCCTGGTTGATGCTTGATGGGATGCAGACTCTTATGCACGCCAATAGTGTTTTGATGATCGAGAACGCGTATTTTCTGGATACAGTCACCCATTACGAATTCGACCAGATTTATCACGAGCACATGTATTACCACACACTGCGCAGCATTTCAGAAATTGCATCCCGCCGGGGATTGAAACTTATCGATGTTATCCACACCTCCATTCACGGGGGTACGATATTGTATATCGTCAAGGCTAAAGGCGCAGAAGATGCGGTCTCTCCCAGGGTGGCACAGTATCGGGGACGCGAAAATGACATGCACCGGGAATCGTTTTACCGTGATTTCACCACCCAGATCGAGAAAAATAAAAGAGAACTATCTATCCTCATCGAGAGGCTAAAATCCCAGGGAAAGACAATCCACGCTTATGGGGCCTCGGCGAAATCTACTACTCTTTTGAATCATTACGGCATCACAAGCGATAAAGTGCCTGTAGTGCTGGATTCTACCGTCGCCAAGCATGGCAAGTACATCCCCCTGGTCAATATCAAAGTGATTAGTGAAGAGGATGGGTTGCGGAATCCCCCGGATTATTATTTGTTGACGATTTGGAATTACAAAGATGAAATCATCCGAAAAGTGCGCGCTATGGGAAATATGAAGTCGAAATTCATCTTGCCGCACCCACGGGTCGAGGTATGTGAGTAAACAAACATCATGGCAGGTCAAAATTCTCCCCGGTCAGGCGAATTTGCTACCACAGTTTACGGCGGGTTTCGTGATCCGCGCTTCGCGGCCCGCGCAGTCGACATTCCAGTGCCTCGCTTACTCGAAAAACTACCCAGGGGCAGGTTTCGATTTTGGGACGAATGGACATTGCTCCTGCGGGTACTAAAGGCTGCTTGGAAAGAGAACGCTATTTTGCTTTTTAGCTCGCGAGGATACTATAAACCCGAGTTGATCGCGACGATTTTGATCGGGTTTTGGCCCAGACATTTCCGCCCCGCTGTTGTGTTCTATGGTGAGATGTACCAGCCCAACCTCGGGCTTTGCAACTTTTTCGAACGATTGGCGATGAAGCTCGTTGACCGTGCCGTGACATTGTATGTAGTCTATTCGGAAGACGACCGGGATTCCTTCGCTCGAACGTGGGGAGTACACCCTGATCGGATTCGAGTTTGTCTCTATTACACCTTCCACACCCGTGAGGAGGGCACGCCCCCGGAAAGGAAGCGCGGCCGGCATATCTTTGCAGGGGGCAATTCCTTTCGGGATTACACGCCGCTCTTAGAGGCGGCAAGACGAATGCCGGAGAATGAATTTGTCCTCTGCACTACGCGTCTCCCCCTGAATGGAAACTACCCTCCCAACGTTCGAGTTGGGCCGGTTCCCTTAGAAGAGTACCAGCGGCTGATCAATACCGCGGCTGTGGTCGTACTCCCATTAAAAAATGGGTTGAAGCGCAGCACCGGGATGCTGACATATCTTGAATCGATGTGGTCGAAAAAACTTAGTATTGTGACCGACGCGCTAGGGGTGTGTGAATATGTCCGCCATGAAGAAACCGGCATCCTGGTGGATGGTACTTCCGAAGGTTATGTGAAGGCCATTCAATGGGCGCTAGACCCCATAAATCAGCCCCACATCCACAAAATCGTCAACCGGGCTTATGCTGCCGTCGTCGAGCAGTTTACATTGGAAAACCACGTGACCCGGCTGCTGGAAATCATGGATGAGGTATCTTGACTTGATAGCTGTGGAATTCTGGCATGGTTTGATTGTAATGAATGCAAATAGGTTAAAGTGAGAACTTAAGAGTCCCCAGGATTTTTTCGGCAAGTAAGTATTTGTAGATTGGGTAACGCGAGGTTGAGCGGCCTTCGTTGCTTGAAGACATTGCGCAAAGCCACCTGGTTCAGGTTATTTACTATTGGCTCGTTTGACCAGCCACTCCATTCCCCACAGGATCAGGCCAATCAAAATCAGAGGAGCAGTGCCGGCAACCAGACACAGCAAGCCCATCATGGCGGCTCCCTGGCCGTAAATATAATAGATCAGTCCATCCCCCACCAGAAAAAGGATCAGTATAAAACCTGCCAGCAAGTGGATATTGGTCTGGCGGGCATAACGGCGTAAGTCACGTTTCATCATCTTCTGCGACATGCTGCCAAATCACGACCCGGTTGCGGCCGGCCTCTTTGGCCTCGTAAAGGGCTTCGTCGGCACAATTGAGCAATTCCTCGAGACTCGAACTATTATTGTGGTGGTCGCTGGCAATTCCCAGGCTGGCTGTAATGGTGATAATATCATTATCAATAGCTATTCGGCTATTCTCGATCTCTTTACGCAGACGCTCGGCGACCTGTGTTGCCCTGTGCTTTCCCGTTTCGGGCATCAGGATCACAAATTCTTCGCCGCCGTACCGCCCAACCACATCTACACCCCGCAAGCTATGCAAACATAACTGGGCAATAAAACGTAAAACTTGGTCACCAGCTTTATGGCCATAAGTATCATTGACGCGTTTGAAATGGTCTAAATCTAGCATGGCAATAGAAATTTCGCTCCCATAGCGTTGATGGCGGTCGAATTCACGGACGGAAATATCAAAGAAATGACGGCGATTATTCAAGCCGGTCAGGGAATCTTTAGTTGCCAAAATACGTAATTCTTCTTCTACCTGTTTGATCTTTATAATCTCTTCCTTTAGATCCTGCTCCATGCGTTTACGTTCGATATGTAATCTCAAACGCATCAAAACTTCTTCTATAAAAAAAGGCTTGGTCACGTAGTCTGAACCCCCTGCTTCGAACCCCTCAACTTTACTCTTTGCATCTGCCAGACTTGTCATGAAAATCACCGGGATTTCACGCGTATTTTCATTCTTTCTTAACCGGCGGCAAGTTTCGAAACCGTCGATGCCCGGCATCATCATGTCCAAAAGGATGGCATCGGGCTGTGCAAGTTCAGCAAGCTGCAAAGCATCTTCACCGCTTCGAGCGACCAGCACTTCGTAGCCAGTCTTGCTCAAATAATCTGTAAGGATTTTTAGATTTGTTTGGCTGTCATCAACAACCAAAACCGTAGCGTTTTCGATTAACATTGTGTTTTGATTATATACTGATCGACCGAGAAAAGAGTGAAATTGCCTGTACACGGATTCCACGGAAAACACGGATTTTTCTTCTTGTTTAGCGCCGTACCAGCCGGTTGTCCATTCAATCTGTTCGATCCGTAAAATCCGTGTACCATATTTTCGCCATTTTGAAGTACGCTCAGTATATCAGCTTAGGCAAACGCCGGGCCAGTTTGCTCCGCCAGCTCACCGCGCGATGTAATTCGGGCAAAGCAGCTTCGGCAGCTTGCTCGCCTCGTTTGGCAATTGCGGCCACGTCTGCTTTTTCTAAAAGGCCGATATGACCTACATCTGGCCGGATGATGACTTCGGGTTTGTCTATCTGTAAGCGCAATTCGGTGAGCATGCGGTTGCCAATGTCTACCGAGCGGATGAAAATCTCAAAGGCCTGAGCCACCCGCAAACGGGTGATACGCTCCAACACGGGATAAGGAGAGAAAATATCGGGAGTTGGGAGATCAGCCCATTGCTGCTGAGGCGGCGAAAGCACGACTGCCACAACGGGCAAATCTGGCGCCAACGAACGGGCAACGGAAACGGGTACCGGGTCCAGCACACCGCCATCGGCCAGCAAGTGATTTTCCAATTGTTTCGACGGGAAAATACCAGGGATTGCGATGGTCGCCAAAAGAGCATCCACAACGCGCCCCTGCTGTAGGATCACTTCCTGGCCGGATTCCATATCCACTGCCGTGACCGCACAGGGGATGCGCAGATCATTGAAGGTGCGCTCACCCAACAATTCGGTGAGCGACCGGGCCACGCCCGTCACCCCCAACAAAGCCGGGCCATCTCCGGGCTGGCGGCCATAAAGTTTGCTCTGGGTGATCCCACTCATGTGGGTTTCGATCTCATCAGGGCTATAGCCAGCCGCATAAGCTGCGGCGACTATGCCGCCCGCGCTGGTTCCCGCGATGGCTCGAATCTCGAAGCCTGCACGCTCCAAAACTCGCAACACACCAATATGAGCGTTACCTTTAGCGCCGCCGCCTCCGAGGGCAAGAGAAATGTTCATGATGATTAGGGATTAGGGACTGGGGACATGGGACTAGGTTTCCTGCTTCCTGCTTCCTGCTTCATGCTTCCTGCTTCCTGCTTCCTGCTCCCCAGCCCCTAGTCCCTAGCGGAGCATAGAACTTCCGCCGGTACAGGTCGGCGTATAGGGCATCATTGTCTAGCAGTTCCTTGTGGGTGCTGCGTTCGACACTCCGGCCTTCGTCCATTGCGAGAATCATATCAGCATTACGCACGGTAGACAAGCGGTGGGCAATCACAAAGCTAGTGCGCCCCTCGAGCAGATGGTCGAGGGCCTGCTGAATGAGCGCTTCGGTGCGGATAACAACGCTGGCGGTGGTTTCATCGAGGATCAGGATGCGCGGATCGGCTAGTATGGCGCGGGCTATGGAGATCAACTGCCGCTGCCCCTGGTTGAGCATCGCGCCGCACTCACCGACTTCGGTCTGGTAGCCAGCAGGCATACTTTGGCAGCATCGCCGTAACCGGCGGCACGGTGGCTTGAGCAAGCGGTGATAGGCCCTTGCTGAGAGCTGCATCTGGCTCATGGCCGTGCGCATTAGCGAACGGCTTGTGCTGTCTAGCTGGCAGCGATAGCGCAGTTCGGCGGGGTGCATGTTGGCGTTGCTGGGGAGCTGCTTCCCTCGAATCGCTTTTGCTTCTGCTCGCGAGTGGACCTCCAAATTGAACCTTGACAAATTCCTAAGGGTACTATATATTTCAGCCCGCTTAACTATATAGAGAGGTGAGATATGCCAGATGCCGATCCATTTGTTATTACATTACATCGCTGGATAGAGATTTCGATGCGCCGCTCGATGCGCAATTTCCTGCGCTACGCCAGAGAGAGCGGACTTTCCATGTCACAATTTGGTACTTTGTTCCATCTCCATCGCATGGGGCACAGCGGTGTCACTGACCTGGCTGATCATCTGGACGTGACCAGTGCTGCCGTCAGTCAAATGCTGGAACGCCTGGTGCAGCAGGAATTAATCCTGCGCTCGGAAGATCCCCACGACCGGCGAGTTAAGCATATCGTCTTGACCGATCAAGGTCGCCAGGTTCTCGAAGAAGGCATCCTTGCCCGCCAGGGGTGGTTGGGTGATCTGGCAGATTCCCTATCTGCCAGTGAAAAGGAGCAGATCATGGCTGCGCTGCAAATTCTGATTGACAAGGCAAACTATCTCTATCAACCAGGCAACCCAGAAAACTAATTTTTCCCTTAGAGGAGCATTCCCAACATGCTACGACTGATCAAATATTTAAAACCCTATACCCTTTTGATTCTCTCATCCATCGCGCTGTTGTTTATCCAGGCCAATGCTGACCTGGCGCTGCCGGATTATCTCTCGAAGATCGTCAACAACGGCATTCAGCAAAGCGGTGTGGAGAACGCTGTGCCCAAAGCGATTCGCCAGAGCGAGATGGACAAACTCTTGATCTTCATGAGTGCTGAAGACAAAACACGCCTGCTGGATGATTACCTTTTGGTGGACCCAACCTCCCCCGAGGTTGAGCAATATCTCGAAGATTACCCTGCCCTTGCCGGTGAGCCGATCTACGTGCTCACGGGGGCGGATCAAGCCGAAATCGATGTGCTGAACCCCATTATGGGCAAGGCTTTAGTGGTTGTCTCCGGCATCGAGCAAATGATCGCCGATCCAACCAAAGCACCGCCAATGGGCGCTGGTTTTGGCTTTGACCCCTCCAGGATTCCCGCTGGGACGGATGTCTTCGACTTACTGGCACAGATGCCCGCCGCGCAGCTTTCGCAGGTGAGCGCGGTTATTAGCGAGAAATTTGCCGCCCTCGGTGACAGCATGATCAACCAGATGGCGGTCGGCGTGGTCAAAACTGAGTACGAAGCCCTCGGCATGGATGCTGGCAAGTTGCAAACCGACTATATCCTGCGCACCGGTAGCATAATGCTGCTCATCTCTCTTCTGGGTGGCGCTTGTACGATCACTGTTGGTTTCCTGGCATCACGCACGGCAGCCGGAGCGGCCCGCGACATCCGCAAGGGAGTCTTCAAAAAGGTGGAAAGTTTCTCAAGTACGGAGTTTAATAAGTTTTCCACGGCTTCCCTGATCACTCGCTCGACTAACGATGTCACCCAGGTGCAGATGGTGATCTTCATGATCATGCGCATGGTTTTCTACGCCCCGATCATCGGCGTTGGCGGCATCATTCGGGCTATCGATAAGAGCGCCAATATGTGGTGGATCATTGCTGTCGCCGTGGTCGCGCTCATCAGCTTGATCTTGATCGTCTTTTCGGTTTCGCTGCCAAAATTCAAAATTATCCAGAGCCTGATCGACCGCCTCAATCTGGTGATGCGCGAAAACCTGTCGGGCATGATGGTCATCCGATCTTTCAACAAGCAGGATGACGAGGCAAAGCGCTTCGGTAAAGCCAATCGTGACTTGACCGACACCAGCCTGTTCGTCGCTCGGGTGATGGTCACGATGATGCCGGTCATGATGCTGCTGATGAACGTTCTGTCCGTGAGCATCATCTGGGTGGGCGCCCACCAGGTCGCCGAATCAACCATGCAGGTCGGCGATATGATTGCCTTCATGCAATACGCCATGCAGATCGTTTTTGCCTTCCTGATGATGTCGATGATGTTCATCTTCTTGCCCAGGGCGGCCGTATCCGGCGGGCGTATCGCTGACGTGCTGGAAACTGAGATCACCATCACCGATCCAGAAGACCCCAGGCAATTCAAGGAACCATTCGTTGGCGAAATCGAGTTCCGTAATGTCTCTTTCCGTTATCCCGACGCGCTCGATGATGTGCTCCACAATATCAGCTTCACCGCCCAGCCCGGCGAGACAATGGCCTTCATTGGCTCAACCGGCTGCGGCAAATCCACCGTTGTTAACCTGATCCCGCGCTTCTATGATGTCACCCAAGGTGGAATTTATTTGGATGGGGTCGATATTCGTGAGGCCCGACAAAGCGATTTGCGCGACAAGATCGGCTACGTGCCGCAAAAAGGCATGTTATTCTCAGGCACCATCGAGAGCAACTTGCTGTATGCTGATCAAAACGCCAGCGGCGAAGTTTTGAAAGAGGCGGCAGACATCGCCCAGGCCAGCGAGTTTATCTTTGCCAGGCCCGATGGCCTCGCCGCCGAGATCGCCCAGGGTGGCTCGAATGTCTCGGGAGGGCAGAAGCAGCGCCTGGCAATTGCGCGTGCCATCGTCAAAAAACCCCCTATTTACATCTTCGATGACAGTTTTTCAGCCCTGGATTTCAAGACTGATTCAGCTTTGCGCAAGGCGCTCAAGCAGAAAACGGGCGACTCTACGGTGCTGATCGTCACCCAGCGCGTGGCAACGGTTAAAAACGCCGACCAGATCATCGTGCTCGATCAAGGCCGGGTGGTCGGCAAAGGCAAACATCACGAACTAATGGAAAACTGCGAAACTTATCAGGAAATTGCGTTGTCGCAATTGAGCAAGGAGGAACTGGTATGAGCATGAATACGAAGACGACATCGCCGAATCGCAAACCTGCTGGCGGCCTCATGAGGGGCCGCGGCCCGATGGGACATGGCGGTCCCATGGCCATGATGAAGGGCGATAAAGCTCGTGATTTCAAGGGCACCATGCGCCAGTTGATCGAGTACCTGGGCTCTTACAAGGTCGCCATCCTGATCGTGATGCTATTTGCGGTGGCCTCCACCATCTTCAGCATCGCCGGCCCCAAAATATTGGGCCAGGCAACCACCCGGCTTTTCGAGGGCGTCATGGCCCAAATTGCCGGGACAGGTTCAGGGATTGATTTCGACTACATTGGCCGGATCATCCTGATAACCCTGGCATTGTACGTCGGTTCTTCTTTGTTTGGTTATATCCAGGGGTGGATCATGTCCGGAATATCCATGGATATTACCTATCGATTCCGCAAGGATATCGCCGACAAAATCAACCGCATGCCCTTTAAATACTTCGACAGCACCAACCAGGGAGAGGTGCTCTCGCGTATTACCAATGATGTAGATACGGTCAGCCAGACCCTTAATCAGAGCCTTTCACAGATTATCACTTCAGTGGTAACTGTGATCGGTGTGTTGGTCATGATGTTGACTATTAGCTGGCAAATGACCCTGGTGGCGCTCTTGATCATCCCGCTGTCGATGGTGATCATTGCCCTGGTGGTGAAACAATCGCAAAAATACTTCAAACAGCAGCAAGATTACCTGGGGCATATCAATGGGCATGTCGAAGAAATGTTCGGCGGGCACCTGGTAATGAAGGCCTTCAATGGGGAAGCTGAAAGTGTTGAACGTTTCGACGGGCTGAACGATACCCTCTATAGTTCAGCCTGGAAATCCCAGTTTTTGTCGGGTTTGATGTTCCCGGTCATGAATTTTGTCGGCAACCTGGGCTATGTGGCGATCTGTATTTTGGGCGGTTATCTGGCTATCAAAAATGCCATTAGCGTTGGCGATATCCAGGCCTTCATCCAGTATATGCGTTCGTTTACGCAGCCGATCACCCAGATTGCCAATATCTCCAACATTCTCCAGCAGACCGCGGCCGCGGCCGAGCGTGTCTTCGAGTTCCTGGCCGAGGAAGAGGAAGTTCCCGATGTGGCAGACCCTGTCCAGCCAGAAGCAATCGAAGGCCATGTCACCTTCGAAAATGTTCAGTTCGGCTATAGCCCAGATAAGACTATCATCAATAATTTCTCCGCCGATGTGAAGCCGGGTCAGAAGATCGCTATCGTTGGCCCAACGGGAGCTGGCAAAACCACCATGGTCAAATTACTGATGCGCTTCTATGATGTAGACAACGGAGCAATTCTGGTAGACGGTCATAATATCAAAGATTTCAGGCGCGGAGACCTGCGCTGCATGTTCGGCATGGTGCTGCAAGATACCTGGCTCTACAACGACACCATCATGGAGAATATCCGTTATGGCCGCCCCGGTGCCAGCAACGAAGATGTGATCGACGCTGCCAAAGCCGCCCACGTAGACCACTTCGTGCGTACCATGCCGGAAGGTTATGACTTGGTGCTGAACGAGGAAGCCACCAATGTATCGCAGGGACAAAAGCAGTTACTCACCATTGCCCGCGCCATCGTAACCGATCCTAGTATGCTGATTTTGGACGAAGCCACCAGTTCGGTCGATACTCGCACCGAGGTATTGATCCAGAAAGCAATGGACAACCTGATGCAGAACCGCACCAGCTTTATCATCGCCCACCGCCTGTCCACCATCCGCAACGCCGATTGGATCCTGGTGATGAACGAAGGTGACATTGTCGAGCAAGGGGTGCATGGAGAACTGTTGGAACGCAACGGTTTCTATGCTGGGCTTTATAACAGCCAGTTCGAATACGCAGAAGTGAGCTAGAAAAGGGCAGCCGCCGTTAGCGGCTAAGTGCTCTTCAATCACCAGCAATTCCCGGCATGGAAATCTCGTCTGCATTGCTAGTCAAACCGGGAATTGCTGTTCGATCACTTCGTTGGAGTTGTATATCACGAGTCCACTGAGAAAAGGTTAAAATTTTTACGCAAAGGCGCAAAGGGACAAAGACGCAAAGGTTTTTATGTGAAATAATGAACATCAGTAAGGGTAGTTGAGCCTGGGTCTGCATCCCGTCAAGACCGAGCGCCCCCCTAACCCCCCAATACTGGGGGGAAAAACTCTCCCGTTCTGGCCTTGGGACAGAGAGAGACACAACAGCAGAAGTAAGTGTTCAGGTTGCTGCTGAAAGTTGTTTCAATAGAACGCGGATAACGCGGATCAAACGGATTGACGCGGATTTTATTTTATAGAATCCGCGGTGATTCGTTACATACGCGTCACACTTGCACCTGCGGCAAGTGCAGGTGAGTGCAGGTGAGTGCAGGTGTGACACGGATACCGCGAATCACCGCGGATTCTTTGAGAATAAAATACGCGTAAATCCGTGTAATCCATGTCACCAGCGTTCTATTTTTGTGCATTTGGTTATAGCCTGAGCAGTTACAACAGAAGTGTCACCCCCAGAATTGGGGGCCGGGGGGCATTCACACCAGCAATCCATAAAAAAGCTCTCATACTGGGGATTGTTGGTATATAATAGGCTTGGAAATGCCAGAAAATTAATTGTCCCATATTTGAACTTGTGAGGTGTAATCTCACATTTCACGGAATTTGTAAAAATATGATAAGCCTATGAATACACTAACAGGTTGCCAGATCATTGTCACGGGAGGCCCCATTCCGCGTCAGGAATTTGCCCTTTCAGGAGAAGAGGTCATAATCGGGCGAGATGCATCAGCGGGTATTGTCATTGAGGCATCGATTGTGTCGCGTCAACATGCGCGCATCGCCTGTCAGGGGAACCAGTATATCTTGGAAGACCTGGGCAGCAGCAATGGTACTTTTCTCAACGATATCCAAGTGTTCGGGGCTGTAGCACTTAGACCCGGCGATCAAATCTCCCTCAGCCAGGAAATTTCGCTCGTTTTTAATGCCCTATCCAGAAAAGAACCTCCTACACAACTTGTGGGCGATGTGGCAAGGAGCGATAAAACAATGTTAGCAGGAGATGAAGAACTCGCCGGGCAAGTTGCTCGACCACGATTGGTAGTGAGTGTTGCTGGTTCCGCTCCAGAGACATATACGTTGCAAAAAGACCACATAAGCATCGGGCGCGGGGCAGACAACGATATTGTGATCCCATCTCAAATTATGTCACGACATCATGCCCGGCTAGAGCGTGCGGGAGCAGGCTACCAACTCGTTCTCCTTCCAGGCACTACCAACCCATTTTGGATAGAAGGGCGGCCCATCACCGATCGCTATCAACTCCGCCATCGGGAAGAACTTCGCATCGACAGCGATACTCCCAATCTATCTGTAAGCGTTGTTTACCAATCGCCACTGGAAAGTGCCCCGATGCCCACTCCGAGGGCTGCCGCAGTTTCCGCCGCCGCCGCCGCTCAAGGCTCGCCCCAAACCATGCTGGATGCGGACTTCGATTCAGATGTGGCGATGCAGGCTATCCCGCCCCAGCTTATCATAACAATGGCTGGTTCCCCCGCTCGAATCTACGCTCTAGAAAAAGCAAGTATCACCATTGGGAGGGCAGAAGACAACGATATTGTCATACCTTCGCAAATCGTATCACGCTATCATGGCCGGCTGGAATTGCGTGATAAAAGATACGAGATGGTTGTATTCCCCCAAGTCACTAATGCTCTGCTCTACGAGGGTCGCCCCTTAGAACGACACCGCTTCCAACACGACGATATATTGCGCATCGACAGCACCCTCCCTGGCATGATGGTCACCATGGAATACCATGCACCCAACGAAAGAGCTGCCACCGCTGATTTCCACACTATCAGCTTTGGAGAGAAGAACTTACTCACTTTTGGGCGCGATCCCAGTAATGATGTCCAACTTGATGTTCCCACTATTTCGCATTACCACGCCCAAGTCGAACGGATAGGGAGGCGTTACCGGATAAGCGATCTAAATAGCGCCAACGGAACCTTTGTCAATGATGAGGGTATCGAAGGGGATGTCTGGCTGACTGATGGAGACACAATTCGCATTGGCCCGTACCGTTTCATAACCGGGCAAGACCAGCTCTCTCAATACGATGAAACCGGCGGCTTGCATGTTGACGCCTTAGGCTTGAACAAGTGGGTTCGCAAAGATCTGAACATCCTGAAAAATATCTCGCTTACCTTCCAACCGCGTGAGTTCGTCGTCATAGTCGGTCAAAGCGGGGGAGGCAAATCCACCCTGGTGGACTCGATTGCCGGTTACCGCCCTGCCACCCACGGGAAAGTAACGGTCAACGGGATCGATGTGTACAAGAATTTCGATGCCGTCCGCAACGAGATCGGCTACGTGCCACAAAAAGACATCATCCACATGGAGTTGACCACCTACCAGGCGTTGGATTACGCGGCCCGGCTGCGGATGCCGCGCGACACCACCAAAGCTGAACGGCACCAACGCATCATGGAGGTGCTGCAAGACCTGGATCTGGTACACCGCAAAGATGTGCAGATCAGTGGATTGAGCGGCGGCCAACAAAAACGCGTTTCTATTGGCGTCGAGCTGCTCACCAAGCCGGGGCTATTCTTCCTGGACGAACCCACGTCTGGGCTGGACCCCGGCACCGAAACATCCTTCATGCACCTGATGAGACGCCTGGCAGACCAGGGTCGGACGATTATCCTGGTGACTCATGCGACCAAAAACGTGATGCTGGCCGATAAAGTCGTCTTTCTCTCCCGCGGCGGCCATCTATCCTGGTTTGGCCCGCCCGACGAAGCTCTCAAGTTCTTCGACCAATTCCGCTCGGAACGCGAGCGACGCATCCGCGATATGGAATTCGACCAGATTTATTCCATCTTGGATGATACCGGCCGGGGTACACCAGAACAATGGGCCGAACGCTACCAGGCACACACGGCGTTCCAGGAATATATCGTCAAACCGCTGCAATCAGGGTCACAAGCGCCGGCCCCTGTGGCCCCAAAACAAAAAGCAGCCCGGTCGAAATCTCGCGGAGCCAAAGTGTCCTCTTTGCGCCAATTCTTCATCCTCTCGGCCCGCAATATTAAAATCCTTACCCGTGACCGGTCGAGCCTGGTTCTAATGCTGCTGGCGGCTCCTTTGGTGGCTTGCTTAGATTTCGTCCTCGCCCCGATGATGGGCACAGACTTATACGATATCAATCTTGGCAACGCTTCCAACGCCTCCATCACTTTGTTTATGATGACCATTTACTGCCTTTTGGTGGCCGGATTATCGCAAATGCGCGAATTCGTCAAAGAGGCAGATATCTATAAACGCGAGCGGTTGGTCAATTTGAAAATCCTTCCTTACGTGGCATCCAAGGTGTGGGTCGCTGTGTTGCTGTCTTTCTACCACGCAGGGGCCTACGCAATAATCCACTACACCGCGTTCAAGATGCCCGGAAGCACGCTCGAATTCGGCTTGTTCTACGTTACCCTGGTTCTGGCAGCCCTGGCTGGCATGGTCGGAGGCTTACTCGCCTCAGCGCTGGCTTCTAGTGCCAGCTCGGCCCCCCTGATAATGATCCTCCTTATCGTGCCCCAGATCGTCCTTAGTGGAGCGCTGGCGCCTGTGCCAAGCCATATCAGCGCTCCTGCGTCCACCCGCTGGGCTTTCGAAAGCTTCGTCGGGATCACCGGCCTCGGATCCGATGTAGCCGCCGACCCTTGCTGGGAATTGACGAAAGAACTGCAGGAGTCGATGACACTCGAAGATAAAGAGACCTATGGTTGCCGCTGCATGGGCATCGCCGTTTTCGACCCCGAATCATGTGATTTTCCCGGAATCCAGGAGTATTACAAGCCCGAAATCGATCAAGCCCCGCCAGAGGAACCACCGCCCCTGGGCGAGAAACCCCCAGAACCGGAGATACCCCCGACTCCCGATGAACCAGAAGACCAACACGATTCTGTCGCTGTGGCACTTTACCTGACTTCATTACAGGCCTATCAGGAAGAAGTCGGACGTATCCAACTTGATTATAAAAATCAAATGTCGATCTACGAGGCTGAAGTGCAGGTCTACAAAGCAGAAGCGATTGCCTATCAAAAAGATCTGGCTGAATGGAATATCGCTCGCAACGCTGCCACCGGCGCCGCAGAGGGTTTGATCAGCAGCATCAAGACGAAATTTGGCTGGGCGTGGGTAAACAAAGCCGACCCGGCGATATACTGGTCTTGGCTCTTCACTACCTGGGTTGCACAATTTTTAATTATCACTGTCTACGTAGCGGTGATTGTAGTACTCATCAAGCGTAAAGATGTGAACTAATGTATACCCGTTCAATGGTATAATTTTTCCGTTTCCCGGAAAACCTGATTAGCAACACCTTTTCGCCCATGGCTTAACTTAATGACATTGACTTGATACTTGATACCTAATAATCTAAAGGAGAGAGACCATGTCAGGACATTCAAAATGGTCAACCATCAAACACAAAAAAGGGGCCGCCGACGCAAAACGGGGCCAAATCTTCACCCGGCTGGCGCGAGAAATTGCTATAGCGGCCCGTGAAGGCGGCGGTGACCCCGATACCAATTTCCGCTTGCGGCTGGCCACTGACCGGGCAAAATCTAGCAATATGCCCAAAGAAAATATAGCCCGCGCCGTAACACGCGGCACTGGAGAAAGCAAAGACGGCAGCGTAATCGAAGAAGTATTCTACGAAGGTTACGCGCCTCACGGAATTGCGATGATGATAGAATGCGTTACTGATAATCGCAACCGCGCCGTGGCAGATGTCCGGCACGTACTCAACCGTTTCGGCGGCAGTATGGGTGAGAGTGGTTCTGTGGCCTGGCAGTTCACGCGTGGATCCTATTTTGCGTTCTCCCCCGAAGGGCTGGATCAGGATGAAGTTTTCGAATTGGCAGTCGAAGCCGGCGCCGATGATGTGGTCTTCGATGATGAGATAATCGAGATCATTGGCCCGGTCGAGGCCTTCAAAACCGTCAGCGATCAGCTCCGGTTGGCGGGCATCCAGGCTGACGAGGCCGGCTTGCGAATGATGCCCAACCAGGAAATAGAACTTGCCACAGACGACACTATCAAGGTTTTGAAAGTGATCGACGCCCTGGAAGATTTGGATGATGTTCAAAATGTGTACTCCAATATGAGCATCACCGATGACACATTGGCCCAATTGGCAGCTGCCTGATAATTCATGTTGGTAATCGGCGTTGATCCCGGAACCGCTACCACAGGATACGGCCTGATCCGTGAGGATGAGGCCGGGAATCTGACTCTCGTGGATTTTGGGGTGATCCAGACTCCCACGAAATCGCCAATGCCCCAGAGGCTGCTTCAAATTTACCGCTGTCTCAAGGAAATTGCCCTTCTCCATCGTCCCGACAGCGGTGCGGTGGAGAAGTTGTTTTTCCAGCGTAATGTACGCACGGCTATCAGTGTGGGGCAGGGACGCGGCGTGGCGTTGTTGGCTTTAGCCGAGGCGGATGTGCCGATTGCGGAATACACGCCATTGGAGATCAAACAAGCTGTGGTGGGCTATGGCGGCGCCGACAAGAATCAGGTGCAGCAAATGGTACGCGTGCTGTTGAACCTGGACGAAATTCCCCGCCCCGACGATGCAGCCGATGCCCTAGCGGTTGCCATTTGCCATTTGCACAGCTTCCGAATGAGGGAGTTGATCGATAATAGCAATGCAGAGTAGAATGAGAGACAAGGCATGATAGCAAATTTGAGCGGACGTATTGTCGATTTACCTCCAGATAGCGTGATCGTCGAGGTGGGGGGAATTGGGCTGCAAGTTTTTGTCCCCGCCCCCTTTAGAGATGAACTGCGTGTCGGGGAGAAAGTCTTTTTGCATACATATTTGGCTGTTCGCGAAGATTCTTTGACCCTTTATGGCTTTGCCACCGCCGAAGAGCGCGAATACTTTACACTGCTTTTGGGTGTCAATGGTGTCGGGCCACGGCTGGCTCTGGCCGGTCTCTCTACTTTGACACCAGACGCCATCCGGCGAGCCGTCTTCACCGAACAGGCCGACGTATTCAGCCGCATCCCCGGCGTAGGCAGAAAGACATCCCAAAAGATGCTCTTACATTTGCAAGATCGTGTCAAGGCAGTCGATGGGCTGGAACCTGTAGCCGCGATGGACGATACCGACACCCAGGTATTGGAAGCCCTCGTGACTTTAGGCTACAGCGTGGTCGAGGCACAGGCCGCTTTGCAGGCTATCCCACGCGACACTGCGGCAGATGTAGAAATTCGCATTCGGTTGGCGCTGCAGTATTTTTCGGTGTAAAAGGTAAGGCGGTTATCCCCCTGCGGGGACGCAAAGCGGGAAAACCGCCCTACTCTACTAATCACCTGCCAAAGGGCTGCATCATAACTGGACAACGTTATTGCTTTCAGGTATCATTTGGCAGCTTGCACCCCAAACAGGGTCACTGTTCCCTGAAAGTTTTGGATGCGTTTTAGATCCACATTTCCCCCACGTATCGAAGAAATACCCAAGACCCATAATCTACAATTCGCAATCAATTGGCCCGGAGGCACAATGTCCGACCTGATAACACAAATCACCGCAGACCTTCGAAAACAGATCGAATCCTTTCAACCTGAATTGGAAATTCGCGATGTTGGTACCGTGCAAGAAGCCGGAGACGGCATCGCTAAAGCAAGCGGCCTTTCTGATGTTCGTTCCCAAGAACTGGTGCAGTTCGAGAATGGTGTCATTGGCATTGCTTTCAACCTGGAAAAGGATAGCGTGGGTATCATCATCATGGGGGAATACTCAGGTATCCGCGAAGGCACGAGCGTCCGGTCGACTGGACGGATTGCTTCGGTGCCTGTCGGCGACAGCATGATTGGACGCGTGGTCAATGCATTGGGGCAGCCCATCGATGGCAAGGGGCCGATCAAAACCGAGCGTTTTCGCCCCATCGAACGCATTGCTCCTGGTGTGATTCAACGCCAAGACGTAGACACGCCTGTCCAAACGGGCATCAAAGCAGTTGACTCTATGATCCCCCTGGGGCGCGGTCAGCGTGAGTTGATAATCGGTGATCGACAGACCGGCAAAACAGCCATTGCCCTGGATACTATCATCAACCAAAAAGGCAAAGACCTGATTTGTATCTACGTTGCCATTGGGCAAAAGAAAGCTGCTATCGCCCGCACCGTTGCCACGCTAGAGCAATTCGGCGCTATGGATCATACGATTGTAATTGTGGCCTCTGCTGAAGAACCTGCCGCCTTGCAATACATCGCTCCTTACGCTGGGTGTGCCATTGGCGAAGAATTCATGGAAACGGGCCGCGACGCCCTGATAGTATATGACGATCTCTCCAAACATGCCTGGGCTTACCGTCAAGTATCCTTGCTTCTGCGCCGTCCCCCTGGACGTGAGGCTTATCCCGGCGACTTGTTCTATTTGCACTCCCGCCTTTTGGAGCGGGCTGCTCGTCTGGCTGATAAGTTTGTAATTGTCCCCACAGACTTCTCTGATTCCCTGGCTGGGGCCGCCGATGGCGTTGATGGCAAGATTTACGATGGTCCGCTCTCCAAACACGATGCGGAAACCGCCCGCGGAACGTTAGGAAACGCCGCCGATCACAAAATCGTCAAGGTCGAAGGTTCTGGCGGCTCGTTGACGGCTCTGCCCATCATCGAGACACTCCTGGGGGATGTATCGGCTTATGTTCCAACCAACGTAATATCAATCACTGATGGGCAGATCTATCTGGAGAACAATCTCTTCTACGCCGGTATCCGCCCGGCAGTGAACGTGGGTCTCTCCGTTTCCCGCGTGGGTGGCGATGCCCAAACCAAAGCCATGAAACAGGTTGCCGGGCGTTTGCGTCTGGACATGGCGTCTTTTCGTGAGTTGGCCGCCTTTGCCCAGTTTGGTTCCGATTTAGACAAAGCAACTCAATACCGTTTGAGCCAGGGACAGCGGCTGCAAGAGATTCTCAAGCAGCCCCAATATGAACCAGCGCCCCTCGAAAATCAGGTAATGGCCATTTACGCCGGGACACACGGCTATACGGATGATGTCTCTTTAGATCGTATGCGCGAGTGGGAACTCGCACTGATGCGCTATATGGGAACTTCCCACCCCGAGATTGGCAAAGATATTATGGAGAAAAAACGCATCACTGACGAAAACGAGAAGCAATTATGCGATGCTCTCGACACCTTCAAATCTACCTGGCGGTAATTTAGTCGGATAGTCAGGTAGTCAAATAGTCCAGTCGCTACTGTAGTGACTGCCCGACCACAGACCACAGACCACCCGACTACCAAATTACCAAATTACCAATCTACCAATTTACCAATCTACCAATTTACCAATTTACCAAACTACCAAACTACCAAGCTACCAAGCTACCAAACTACAAAACTACCAAGCAACCAAACTACCAAACTACCAAACTACCAATCTACCAAGCTACCAATCTACCAAACTACCAAACGACCCGACTACCC
>JBDRGC010000034.1:0-5477 GCA_043818215.1 Chloroflexota bacterium
CGAGGTTTCCCAAACCTCGGAGGTCTTGTTTTGCGCCGCCGCCTCACCCCCCAAAATCCTCCCACAAAATCCGCTCCATCCCCGCCAGGAGCAAATCGGCATCACTGATCGAAAAAGGCATCGGCGGGCGGATCTTGATCACGTTGTGATAGGGGCCATCGGTGCCCAGCAAGATGCCCTGTTCGCGCATCCGGTTGGCGATGAAAGCTGCTTCATCTGCGGCTGGATCGAGGGTCTTCGGGCTGCGCACCAGCTCCACTCCGAGAAACAACCCTGAACCGCGCACATCTCCCACAAGGGGGTAGCGATCCCTGAGAGGGCGCAATCCCTCAAGTAGATAATTCCCCACCTGCAAGGCATGAGCCTGTAAATTTTCCTCGATAACCACATCTAGCACTGCCATCCCGATGGCGCAGGATACCGTGTTGCCGCCGAAGGTGCAGAAGAATTCCATGCCGTTGTCGAAGGCCGCCGCGATTTCCGGGCGGGTGATGACCACGCCGATGGGATGCCCGTTGCCGATGGGCTTACCCAGCACGAGTATATCGGGCACAACGCCCTGGGACTCGAAGGCGTAGAAATGCGTGCCGGTGCGGCCATAGCCGGTTTGAACATCGTCGGCGATGCACAGGCCGCCCGCAGCGCGCACGTATTCGTAGACCCGGGCCAGATAGCCGGGGGGCAGAAAGATTTGACCGGCTACGCTGGGGCATATCTCGGAGATAAAACCGGCCAGCCGGCGGCCTTTGCGATTCAGGGCATCGACAAGTTCTGAGGCGTGGCGGGCATATTTCTCCGCTGCCTCGGGATCGTCGGCTTTATACAGGCCGCGATAGGTGTCGGGGACGGGGATGGGATGCACCCAGGACGGCGCGCCGCCTCCGCCGGGGCCGGCGTGTTTGTAGGGGCTGATATCGATCAGTGAAGTGGTGTGCCCGTGGTAGGCATTTTCCAGCACGATCATGTCGCGCTGGCTGGTGTACGCCCTGGTGAGGCGCAGGGCTAACTCATTGGCCTCACTGCCCGAATTGACGAAGAAACACACACTCAGCGGTTCCGGCAGGGTGGCGATGATGCGTTGGGCGTATTGGTTGAGGGCATCATGCAGGTAGCGGGTGTTGGTGTTGAGCACACTCATTTGCCGCTGCCCGGCCTCCACGACGCGCGGGTGGCAATGTCCCACGTGGGGCACGTTGTTATAGGCGTCGATATATTGTCTGCCGGTCTCGTCGTACAAATACTGCCTCCAGCCACGCACGATTTCGAGCGGTTCCGCGTAGCTGATACTCAGACTTCTGCCGATATGTTTGCGCCGTGTTGCCAGTGTTTCGGCTTTGCCCGGCTTGCGCGCCGGGAAGCGGCCAGCGGGAATACGCAGAATCAAATTAGGGTCGGGCGATAGGGATTTCCACACATCTCGCTGGCTGGCCCGGCACACGCCCGGAAAATCGCAGCCCATGTCGAGCAGGTCTGTGATGATCTGCAAATGCAGGTGGGGTGCCCAGCCGCCGTTGACCTCCGCTGTGCCGATGCTCCCAATCCGCTGACCGGGGGTGATGGGTTGGCCTGCCTTTAGCCTCTCCAGGGACTCTTCACTGAGATGGCCGTAGAGGGTGTAAAAGGGAGTGCCATCAGCGGTGTGATGCTCCAAAATTATGACCGGCCCGTAATCTTGGGGAGCGGCATTGTTGCTAAAAGCGTACACTGTTCCCGCCAGCGGTGCGAAAACCGGCCTGTCGGCTTCGGCAAAAATATCCATGCCGAGGTGGATACTGCGATGTTCGTCTGTCAACGCCTCGCCGGTGGCGAATGCCGGGGATGTGTAGATCAAGCGCGCTTCGTCATATCGACCAATGCCGACCTGAACCCGCGCGGCTTCAAGCTGGCGAATCAGACTCAGGGGCAATGTGGCTGCTGTTCCTGAGGCCGGATCAGCCCCCAGGTGCGGGCTGCCGACGCTCAAGTCGAAGACGGCACACTGCCCGGTGGTCAGATCGACATCCAACACAGGAGTCAGCGACTCAGCGTTGCGCCGCAGCCAATCGGTGACCGATTCAGCCTGGGGAACAGGGGGCCAGCCGCAGGCCTGACGGAAAGTCGCTGCGGCGAAGCGGGGGTGGATTTCAGCCAGCCTGGGCAGGGTGCTGCGGATAGGTCCCTGACTGATGACGAGATATTTATCCTCGGGGCGCTGCCTGACTTGATGCGCGTTGATGCAGGCACTCACACACATCCGCATGGTCACCAGCCCAAATATGGTGGCGATCTCCTGCTCTGTGAGCGGATTCTCGGCGTGATAGCTGTGTACCAATAGGGCTGCTGTAGCCAGCGGGTCGGGTCTATCGAGGATTGCATAAGCAATCGCGATGGCTAATTCACCGACAGTGAAACTATGGACTATATCGCCAAAATCGATGATGCCAACGATTTGCTGATTCTGTGTGTAGATGTCGTCGCCGCCACCGGCGAGTACGTTGTAATTGTTGGCGTCATTATGGATCACGCTTTTGCGTAACTGTGGCAGTAAAGGTTGTGTATCGCGCTCGAAATCGAGGGCAAACTTTTCGATCAACTCACGCAATTCAGCGTCCGTGATGAGCGATTTGAACTCATTCACCACTTGCAGGGCATTGGCCAGATCCCATTGAAAATCACGCCGGGTGGCCGCATGATCGAAGCTGGCAAGTGCCCGGTCTAATCGACCGAGATAACCTCCCAGGTTTGTGAAAAATTCGGTGCTCTGGCGGCGCACATTTCCGTAGGGGGTGCCGGGCAGGTAGGAAACCAGGCGCACAAAATGAGTCTCTCCCGTTGGTGATTGGACGCTGGTGATCGAATCCCCCGATGGTGTGCTGACAACCTGTGGGCACGAAAAGCCATGTTCGGCGAGATGTGCCAGGGCCTGATTTTGAGCTTCGAGAGAGGCGCTCTCTTCAGCGGCGTTGGAGATTTTGAGGACATAACCCTCTCCGGTGTCAGCGTGAAGCAGGAAATTCTGATTGCTATAGCCAGGTAATGGCGTTACCTGTCCATCAATTCCGTAAAGCTTCCGGGCGAAATTGCGAGCTTCGTCTTTGGTGAAACGGGGTGTTTGGGTGGGCAGTGACATATTTGGGCGTGCCTTTCTGGTTTGGTAACTACTTTGACAATGTCACATTCCAAATTCGATGTCATTGCGAAGCAGCTTTAGGGAGTCGCAAAATTAAAATTATCCCATTTAGCCATGTCATTGCGAGGCAGTTTCACCGCCGAAGCAATCTCCCACACGGTCTAGCAGATTGCTTCAGCGGAAAAACGACGCTTCGCACATCGTCCCCTTTGGGGAATGACATTTGTGGGATAGTTATTTTCTTGCGACTCCCTTACCGCTGAAGCAATCTCATCCTTGACATGAAGGAGACTGCCACGCTCCGTAAACTCCGCTCGCACATGGAGTCCCCTTCAGGGGAGTGACAATAATGTGACATTGTCATTACCGCTGAAGCAATCTCATCCTTGGCATGAAGGAGACTGCCACGCTCCGTAAACTCCGCTCGCACATGGAGTCCCCTTCAGGGGAGTGACAATAATGAGACATTGTCAAACTACTCAGGCGATAACCAAATGCACAATAATAGAACGCGGATGACGCGGATTGACGCGGATTAAAAACAAAAAAATCCGCGCAAATCTGTTGAATCCGCAAAATCCGTGTACAATTTCTAATTTCGCTTATTCAGCAACAAGTCTGGTGATTAAATAGGCCGACTTTTGCTCAACTGACTCATCATGGCTTGAGAATAATTGTCAAAAACCAGCGGTACAACACCAGCGTCGTGTCGGTCACAGTGGCAGTGACGGTGGGGTTGGCCTGCGATGTGACGGTTAGCGTGGTGATATCAACACTGCTAGGCGGAGTACCGCACGGCGGCGTGATCTCGACTGTGATGAGGGCAGCTTCGCCCAGGGCCAGAGTTGCCATACCGGATTCGGTGCTGGCCCAACCTTGAGTAGTGGTCAAAGCCAACTCGAAAGTATCAGTATAGTTGCCGGTGTTAGTAATGGTGTGCTCGTAAGTTAGAACTTGGGTGAGATCACACGGGTCAGTCACACCCCCAAAATTATCCGCAGTTAATTCGACGCCTGGAACGTGAACAAAAGTCGAGACAGGTGTTCCACCGACCGGAGTTGTCACCTCGCTGCTGACAACTCCGTACCGAACATTGCTAATTGTTCCCGTAGCCGTTAGCTGCACCCGCGTCACCAACTCAACTTGAGCAGACGCGCCCGCCTCCATATCTCCCAAATCCCATGTCAGCAAATCGCCGGTCAAGGTGTACGGCAGTGTGGCAGTGACAAAATCCGTCCCCGCCGGGATCGTATCTGTCAAAACGACATTGTGAGTTGCGCTTACTGTGTGCGTATGCGTGACTGTCAGGGTGTATGTGAGTGTACCGCCGGGGGCGATCTCAGTTGCAGAGGCTGTTTTGCCAATCGTTAAATGATGCAGGTTCTGATAAGCCGCCCAGGCATCGATCCGTCCCCAACCGTAGGTGTGATTAGGGTGACTGCTGCCAGTATCGCCGCCGCATCCGTCAGTGGTGTAACGGGGAACGGCGGTGTGCTCGATGAGAGTTTCGATATCGTCCACCTGCCCGGCCAGCGCGGGTTGAGCAGATATCAACAGGGCGACCAGTCCCGCCACGTGAGGCGCGGCCATGCTGGTCCCGCTCATGGTGGTGTATCCGCCGCCCGGGTAACTGGAATAAATGCTCACCCCCGGGGCCGAAATATTCGGCTTGAAGAGATTGCTGCCATCAACAGTCACCGGCCCGCGGCTGCTGGAACTGGCGATATTGTCGCTGCTGTTCGTCGAGCCAACGGTGAAGGATTCGGCGTAGATTGCCGCGGGTGTATCGATGCTGCCGCACCCGCTGTAGCCGTCATTCCCCGCCGAGTGGGCTGTGACAATCCCGGCGGCATGGACAGCTTGCACCACCGCCCGCAGCGACTCCGCGTTGCAGCCTTCGGTTGCCGGACATGACCAGGAATTATTGATCACATCTGGGGCCAGGTCGGGCCGCGGCGCGCTGCCATCTAATTTGGTGGGGGCCATGAACCACTGGTAGCACTCGGTGTACGATTCAGGCGTGCCATCTCCCACGTTCATATTGCGGCAGCCAATCCACTTCGCTCCGGGGGCGACTCCAATTTGATAGCTACCGCCATCGTCGCCAACCATAGTGCCCATGGTATGCGTTCCATGTCCATAGTCGTCACACGGCTCAGGGGAGTTGGCTCCGCAACTGCCGCCGCCGCTGGTCACTGTGTCGTGCCAGTTGTAATCATGGTTTGCAGAGGCGCCATCCCAGCCGCGGTACTTGTCTTTCAGGGCGGGGTGATCCCAATCATAGCCAGTATCCTGCCCGCCGATGACCACTCCCTGGCCGCTGTAGCCCTCAGCCCAGACATCATCAGCATTGATTTTTGTGATGTTC
>JBDRGC010000035.1:0-6353 GCA_043818215.1 Chloroflexota bacterium
AGAACGCAGAGAAAAACCTAAAACCAAGTTTAGGAATTCATGCCAGAATCTGAGCAAAGTTCCGAAATCTTAAACTGATTTTCAATAATCTCAGCGATCTCCGCGTGCTCTGCGGTGAAATAACCTTTTTTCAGTGGACTCTTTGCTCTATCTCTCGGATGAGAAACGGTAAGTTTGGCTTGGTGAACGAAAGTTCGGGCGCAGGAACGCGGTTGCGTTTGATATTGGGATGGACGTGCTTATGGTGTGGGTTGGTAGCTGCAAGTGTCGGGTCGTTTGGGTGTGAAAACGAGTCATACCAGTACAATTTCTGCTTGCCAGGATACGCCGCCGTGCAATACTTCTGCGCCGATAATGTGATGAGTTGCTCGAACGCCAGGTTGCTGGCGGACACTGCGTAACCGTAGTATTCAATCTCTCCATGAGGCAGAAATGTCAGGTGTTCTACAACACATAATACGATTTATGACCCAAACAACAAAAACCCCTCAGCACGCCCAAAGTAGGCGCCGGAGGGGATATAGGTCAGCGTGGATCGCTTGATGCCCGGATACCGGATGGGCAACGTGTACAGAAAGTGTTCATAAGCCGCCCGGGTACGTAACGGATTATATTCCACGAGAATTATGCTGCTGCCAGTTGCTGGCGAATACGAGCCGCCGCGGGTTGGCGTGCGCTTAACTGCCGGTACTTTTTTACCAGTTTGCGTTGTGTTTTGCACAGCGCCGCCCACTCGATGAACTCCATCCGGTATTCATCGTAGGCGTCGAATTCAGATAAATCCCCGTCGGTGAACGCCTGATAAAATTCCCGTGACAGGATACCATACTGGTCCTCGAAATCAAGCAATTGTTTTCCCAGGAGACCAATATCTTTGACTAAATCGTGTAATCTAACCATCACAATACTCCTGCAAAAATCATTCCAAACCATCAGGACATAATGTCATTATAACCATGCCCAATACGCCGGTCAAGTGGCATGTGGCGAGTGTGCGAGTGTGCAAGTGTGCGAGTGGCGAGTGGCGAGTGTGCGAGTGACAAATGGTAAACCATTCTGGACGTGCCGATTTCCGACGACTATGTAAGGTTTTAGCCCCAAAAGGTGATAAATATGCATTAGGGCAAAAGTCGCACGTAAAAAAAACAAGCCATTATGGAAGGCGGCGACCATGGATTGATTAAGGCGATGATTCGGAAGATGTGATGTGTAACGAGTGATGCGTTAAGATGCGCTTTATTCCCCCAATGGGCGTTGGCTATTGTTTGCGAGTCCTTGCTCTATCTCTCGGATGAGAAACGGCAAGTTGGGCATAGTGAACGAAAGTTCGGGTGCAGGAACGCGGTTGCGTTTGATATTGGGATGAACGTGTTTATGGTGTGGGTTGGTAGCAGCCAACGCGGGATCATCAGGATGAGACCAGGAGTCGTACCAATAAAGTTTCTCTGTCCCCCGATAGACTTCGTAACCCATCCTCGATTTTCCCCTTTCACAAGTTGATGGCTTCCAGTACCCGGAGGCGAACATTGCCAGTGAAGAAAACTTCCCCTGTGAGAATAGCCCGCTTGTCGTCGATTTCCCACAGTGTCAACGTGGAGTGTAAGACGAATTCGTAGGTATCAGGAATACTATAGACCAGAAAACTGTAATCTACAATCGAGGAGAGTATAACGGCTAAACAGGGACGGGAACAGAGTGAATGACTGCCAACAGGTCCGGCGCCTTTGTAATCGCATCTTCGTATTCATCTCGACAATCTAGCCACAGCTTATACAATCCCCGCCATTCCAGGAAATCGAAAAAGTCATCCCGTCCGTCGATGTCACATAACCGCCCTTCCTCGGCTAACTGGTAAAAGTTAGCGGATTTTAACCCATAACGCCGCTCGAATATCTGAAGCCGGGTTTCGATTTTCAACATGCTTAGTACAAGGTCACGGACAGACATAATAAATACTCCTGTTATCAGCGTGGTTTCATTATAAGCCATGCTTAATACGCCGGTCAAGTGGGATATGGCAAGTGTCCGAGTGTGCGAGTGGCGAGTGTGCGAGTGGCGAGTGTGCAAGTGGCGAGTGTGCAAGTGGCAAGTGTGCAAGTGGCAAGTATGCAAGTGGCAAATATGACCACATTCGAAGCAATCTCTGGCGGAAAAGTATTCACTCCCGATCTGATGTTTGATGATGGGGTGGTACTCATCTGCGGTGGTGTGATTCAGGCTGTTGGCACCCCAAAAGATGTCTCCATCCCTGCCGGCGCAGAGATCATTGATGCCTCCGGCAAGTTGGTTGTCCCAGGTTTTGTGGATGTCCACATCCACGGGCTTTTGGGGTTCGATGCAATGGGGCCAAGTCTGGCAGATGTTATCATGTTGCTGCCGGCTTATGGGGTCACGTCTTTCATGGCGACTACGTTGACCTGTCCTCGTAATGAGATACTCGCATCACTACGCGAGATGGCAGATGTTCTTGCGGACCCGCCGCGGGGGGCGCGCTGTTTAGGGATTCACCTCGAGGGGCCGTATCTTTCTCCCCTCAGGCCTGGGATGGCGACCCGGGAATGGCTGCATCCCTTAACCTGGGATGAATACCAGGCCTTTCAAGAAGCCGCTGGTGGGCATATCCGCATGATCACTTTCGCTCCAGAGGAGGGGGATGCAATCGGGCTTATTCCCAAACTCATCGAGGCTGGCGTCATCCCCGCTATCGGGCACTCGAATGCCACTTTCCAACAGGCGGCCAAAGCTGTCGAACTAGGGCTGGATCACGCTACGCATGTGTTCAATGCCATGCGCCCGTTTCATCATCGGGAGCCGGGGGTTTTGGGCGCCGTCATGCATTCCGATCAAATGTTTGCCGAGTTGATTGCCGATGGTGTTCATGTTCACCCTGCGGCAATGGATATTTTGCTGCGTATCAAAGGGGTAGATCGTGTACTGCTCATTTCCGACGCTGCGCCGTTTGCTGGCTTGCCGGATGGCGAGTACGAATGGAAACACGAAACAGTATTAGTAAAAGAAGGAGGTTGTCGTTTGCTTGATGGCACCATCGCCGGTGCTCATGTTTTGATGGATGCCGGGGTGCGCAACCTGGTGCAGAAAGTAGGTTTGCCTCTGGATCGGGCATTGATCCCGGCCACGCGGACCGCGGCAGCCTCAGTTGGATTGAAGGCCAAAGGACGTATCGCCCCGGGATATGATGCCGATATAGTTTTATTAGATACAGAGATGTATCCATTCATGACGTTTGTGGAAGGCCGTGATGCGTGGAGGGTGGAGCGTGGCGGTGGAGCCTGGAGGGTGGAGCGTGAGGCGTGAAGTGTAGCCCATGTTTTCACGTTTCACGTCTCACGGTGCATTTGTTATTCCCAGATGACTTTTACTCCACTGCGAAATTCCCTTACTGACAATTCCAATTCCCTTGCTGATAATTCCAATTCCTCGGTGTACTACCCGATATCTTGTCTGTAGGACGCGGACGAGCGCGGTCTCTTGTACCTGCATTCCCCGACACTTCTACGGGATCACGCGTCACCCGCCACCCGCCACCCTCCACCCTCTGCCCTCTACCCTCTGCCCTCTACCCTCTGCCCTCCACCCTCTAATAGATCAATCGTGCATCTGCCAGGGCAGGTCACTGGGGAGAGTGGGGTGGCTCAACCAGCTTAGCCATCCTCCCGGGCCGCGTTTTTGTGGGGGTGTCTTTTCCAGCCCGATAAGGAAGATACTGAGGCATAATAGAATCGCCCCAATCCATTGCTGAACGCTAAATCGCTCACCCAGCCACACCTGGGCCATGAGCATGGTTATAAGCAACTCGCTCAACCCGAGGATGGCTGTCTGCATGCCGCCAATATGCTTGATTCCCAGGAATAGGGTTAACCGGGAGAGAAGAGTCACCAACGTCAGCCCCATCAACGGCCCCCACGCCCCAACCTCGTGTGGCAGAGAGCCTATCGGGGAGAAGAAAAAAGCGGGCACAACGACTGCGCTCATCGCCAGCAATGTGTACACCGTGACGGTTGGCGCTGGCATATCATACAAAACGCGCTGATTGATGGGCAGGTGCAAAGCGTACAAGGCCGCAGAAGCTAACATCATCAAAACGCCGATCATATCAATCTCGGCTTGCCCTGTTTGGGTCAGGAGGTAAACTGCAACGATTGCAATGCCCAGGCGAAATAGTGTCAGGCGGCTGGGAGGTTGTTTGTCTAAGAAAAGCCACAAAGCCACGAATAGTGGATACTGCGCAAAAATGAGTTGCCCAACCCCGGCGCCAATCCGCCCCAATGCGCTGTAATAGAACAAAGACCCCAGCCCGTTGATCCACCCGGCTAACAGGCAGCCCAGCAGCCCAGCTGGATAGATGAAGAGATATTGGCGTTTGAAAATTGCAATGAACACCAGTAATATCAGGGCTGCCAAAATAGTGCGAATTGCCACTACCGCTAAGGGCGGCACACCCATCATGATCGCAAGTTTCCCGAAGATGGGGGTCATGCCCAGAAAGAGTGCAGATGACAGCGCAGCGAAAATCCCCTTATTACGTATATTCATAGGGCACTTTTCTCACGTCTCACGTCTCACATCTAACCCTCCACGCTCCACCCTCCACGTTATTTCAGCAGCGTATCTACCTCATCCACCAATTCATCGTTGAGGAATTCTCCCTTTTGCATGAGAGAATGAATCCGTCCTTCGAGACGCATATTTTCGTCTTTGGTCAGTTCTTTGGCCGTGACCACGATAACCGAGATGGTCGCGGTACTCTCGTCAGCTTTGAGGGCGTCGATCACCGCGAAGCCATCCATTTCAGGCATCATTAGATCCAAGATCATCACATCGGGGAGTTCCGCCTTTGCTAATTCCACCGCTTCTCGTCCGTTGGTAGCCTCGAAGATCGTGTATTCACCTTGAGATTGCAAGATACGGCGGATCAGACGGCGGGCGTCAGGATGGTCGTCCACGATAGCAACGCGGGAGTAGCGGTCTGGGGTGATCCGGCTGATGGCGGCCAGTAATCCCTCTTCGGGCTTTTCTTCGATGGTTTCCGATGGGAGAATCATGTCTCGTGCCCAACCTTCCCCGAGGATTATCTTCTCTACCGGCATGGTGTGCCCGGTCATATTTATCACCACCACATCCGAGGGCTTGATCTGCCCAGAGCGCACCATTTTGATCAAGCCGGCGAAGGCCACTGCGGAGGCCGGCTCCATTGACATTCCTTCCATCTTCGCCAGCACGTGGATAGCCCGGAAGGCTTCATCATCCGTGGCACTCTCGAAAGTACCTCCGCTGTTTCTGAGCATACGCTGGCGGAGCACCGTGTACGAACGGCCCGGGTCGCCAGTGGCTAAGGTGGCAATATGTGTGCGCGGCGAGAGAATGGGTTCGGCCACATCCAGGTTGTTTTTCCAGGCATGCACCATGGGAGCGCATCCAGCGCATTGAATGGCAGCCACTGCGGGGATACGATTGACCAGCCCCATCTCTCTGAGTTCTTCGAAGCCTTTGAGTACGCCAACCGGCCCCATGCCGCCGCTGACGGATTGGATATACCAATCGGGACTGCGCCAGGGGACAGATTTGGGGTGGGCATCATTGGGGGCGGGAGGTCCGAGAATAGAAGTCAACTGCTCGCTTATTTCGAAGGCAATCGTCTTCATCGACTCAAGCACAGGTATAGAGCGCACGCCGCGATCCAGAAATGAACCGGGCTTGTGATGTTCGGCGAATTCGGCAGCTACCTTTTTGGTTTGGTCGTATGATGCTGTCACTTTGATCACCTGCGTGCCATAGATGGCCACTTCGCGCATTTTTTCGGCGGGCACGAGGCTGGTTAGAAACGCCCACAGTTTGATGCCAGCACGTGCCGTGTACGCCGAGTAAGAAATAGCCACATTGCCAGTTGAAGCGAGTACTGTTTCGGTGACGCCGGCTTCTATTAGAGATGCGACTGCAACGACTGCTTGCCGGTCTTTGAATGAGCCGGTGGGATTTTGACGCTCGTCTTTGATATAGATATTGGGGCAGCCCAACATCATCCCCAGGCTGATGGCGTGAATAAGCGGAGTCCCCCCCTCGCCCAGGCTGACATCTGGGTGAGGCACGCGGATGGGCAGTAACTCGTAAAATCGCCAGATATCGAATGGGCGCCCGGGTAGCTGTTGGAGTATTCGCTGCCCAATGGACTCGTAATCGTATCGAGCTTCGCGCCACCCGCTTCCGCAATTGGAGCAGGTGGACACCTTGGGGGTATACGTGCTTTGATGTCCACAATCCAGACATTCGGCTACAAGATGAGAATACAAGATAGAACTCCTTTATCGGGGAGGTAGTTGCTCAAAATCTTGGTG
>JBDRGC010000036.1:0-25416 GCA_043818215.1 Chloroflexota bacterium
TTCCAGTGTCCCGTTGCGCTCTTGTTCCAGAGTTTCCAGAGCATCCAGGAAAGCTTCCTGCATGTTGGGATCAGCGAGCAATATCCGATACAGTGCGGGGTGGCGGCGGGTGATGTCAACGCCTGCAAAGGCCTCGCTGACCAATACAGAGAGTAGTGCCGTGTCTTGGAATGATCCGTTTATGTTTGACATTTGGTTTGGTATCCGTTCTCCGCAGCAGGTTGGATATACGTGGGTTGCGAAGCCATTTGAGGGAGGTCAAGTTGGCGGTGGGCTTTTCTCTGCGGAAGGATAATGGGCAACTGAGCAGCGGCGCTCAAGTTGGGGGTGTATCCCAAAACGGCGATTTGCTCCTTGGGGGTCAGGCCGTGAGTCAGGTTGATGACGGTGGTGGTCTTGCCTACGCCGCCTTTTTGGTTTACGATGGTGATGATCCGATTTGCCATAATCACTCCTGTTATTCAATATCTTGTGGGTCAGGGAGGGGATACATAGGTGCGGGCAGCAGACACATTCTTGTATCCCAAGATCGCAGCCACTTCTTCCAGGCTCACTCCCGCCTTGATCAGGTTTTTAGCAAAAGTGTGCCGCAAAACTCGCCAGGTGAGTTTCATGCCGATCCGGTTTCCCAGTTTCGTTATCATTTTCTGAATATTACGGGTCTGGATGGGGAATCCTTGTTGGCCGACGAACACATGGTTTTCGGGAGACCCTGGCATATCTAGCCATTCCAGGCGAATACTGAGCCAGGCATCAAGTGTCTCGGTTGCCTGGGCGTTCAGTAGAATTGTGCGTTCATCTATACCTTCTCCCAGTTGAATCTGAATATGCCCATTTTTCGTGGCAATATGCAGGTTATTCGTGTTCAATTCACAAACTTCCCCAATCCGCAGACCAGAATTCAACACCATCAGAACGATGGCCTGATTCCGGGTGCTCAGAAATTGGGCTTTGGGTGTTCGCGCTAACTGGATTAGCCCTGACACTTCCTTTAGTAAGGCTGTTTGCTCTTGAGAACTTAGCCAGCGTGTTGTTTGTTTTGGTATAGCCACTGTTCTTACGGCTTCAGCAGGGTTGTGATCCAGAAGTCCCATGGCCTGTGCCCACCGACTGTAAGTACCCAAAGCTGCCAGCTGCCGGTTGATGGTGCTCGCCTTTCGATTTACCTCCATGACCATATATTGTTTGTATTCCTGCACAACCGCAGTCTGAAGCTGTTCCGGGGTTACAAAAGGATGCCCCTTGGTTTGCTCGAACCAATGACCGAACATACGCAAGTCAGACCGATAATTGCGGACTGTTGCCGGTGTCCGATTTTGTGCCAGGAGCCATTCTGTAAATTGCTGTGATGTTCTCATCTGAAAACTGCCCGAAATCCCAAATCCGAACCAAATCCTGCTTTTGAAGATTTACAAATTGTTGTAACAATAACCTGGCAATTGAAATCGCGGCGACAATTGCAAAACCTGCCTGCGCAGGTTGGAATCCAATCTCCGAATACGAGTAATGGGATTGTCACAACAATTTGTCAAAGTACAATAACAGGGGAAATCCACCAAATCCAGCCGTCTGGTGCAGCGTTTCTGTCTCTTTCTGGCTAAACGGTGCCCATTCTCGTTGGTTTGCACGCGGGTCAAATATCCCATCATTTGCCATTCTTTCGCTTTCAAGGTGACCCACTAACCAGCGAGTAACAGAATGGCATGTAGAGCTGCGCTTAGAAAAGACGCTTCTATTCGCTTTTATCGTTTTCAGGTTGGGTCTCATCTTCTTCGTCCTGCCAACCTCGGGTACGCACATATTCAGCGTAGAATTTATCCATGTCAGCAACGCGAATGCGGGTAGTATGGAGCCCTTTTCCAAACTGATATCCTTTCAACTTCCCGGATCGCAGCCATTCATAGATCTGTTCTTTATCCACGTCCATGATGATTGCGGTCTCCAGAACAGTGATAAATCGTAGAGCTTCTATTTGGTTAATGATATCTCTTGCAGTTTTAGCCATGACACCATCCTTTGGATTAAACAAAAATGCTCACCGATATCTTTCATCGGTGAGCAAAATCCTGTTTAACGCGAAAACCTGGAGGCTATCTCCAGGTTTTCCTCTTTCTAGGTACCTTATTTTACATAAGGCGGGGACGACGGGGATCGGAACTGCACACCTGCACTGCATCCGCAGCGCGGTGCAAGTGAGAAAATCGCAGAAGAAATCGGCAAAGCTCTGATAGGCAGGGCGCGTAGAACATCTCTTCACGCTCAAGCAATCCCTGGAACTGTACGACTTCTATACCAGGCAGATCGAAATTTGCGACGCAGAGATTGAGCGCATGTACGCCTTGCGCCCGGACTGGGAAGTTGCAGAATTGAAGCCGCTTTCCGTGAAGAAACGCAGCTCGCACAGCAAGACTTGTACTGAGCCTGTCGAAGTAACGAGCCGCCGAACCAGGAAGCACTGCGTGCCCACCTGAAGCGCATCAGTGGCGTGGACCTTTCCATGGTAGATGGCTTTGGCGTCTCGTTGGCGCAGACAGTAATCATGGAATGCGGTACAGATATGGGTAAGTTTCCGAGCGAAAAACACTTTTGTTCATGGTTGGGCTTGGCTCCGAAGCATGAAATCTCAGGCGGGAAGATTCTGAAGAACAAGACTCTGAAGACGAAGAACCGAGCCGGTCAGGCTTTTCGGACACTTGCACCGCATATCATCCCCGTATGGTGACTGCGTTCCCTGGCACCGCCCGCCAGGGCAGGTGTGGTGCAGTGCAGGTGTGGCGGCGCATTCGGTGCAGCGGTCAGACTGCGTCTTCGGCGCGCTGTATCGGCGTTTGCGCGCCCGGCTGGGTCCCGCCCAGGCCACCGTGGCCACCGCCCACGCCCTCGCCCGGGTGGTCTATCGCATGTTGACACTTGCACCGCATATCATCCCCGTATGGGGACTGCGTTCCCTGGCACCGCCCGCCAGGGCAGGTGTGGTGCAGTGCAGGTGAGCACAAAGTGTAATACGAACCGTTGAGCGTCAACGAGTACGAAAAGCAATACAAAGAACAGCAAATCAAGTATATGGCGAAGAAAGCCGCCAGCCCTCGGCTTTCGATGAAGGCTTGTTCTAGACCATTGCAATTCGGGTTCTCCCCAGTCTCTAGCGCCTGGCGACGCAGGATTTCATATTGCATCTTGCACTCACTCATACTCCGAACGGCAGCTGAATGTAGTGCATCTGATACGGTATTGGTGGGCCACTCTTTTTTTGGCGCTGCGTCAGTGCTCGTTCGATGCTGCGAAGATGGACTGAAATGCCAAATTCCTCGGCCACGCGCTGTGGCAGGCTCGCAGTGCGCAGTCCGGGTTCGGCTTTCAACGTGTCCAGGACAAAGGTCAGCACATCGTCGGATAGCTTGTGCGCCCGTCGAGGTCCTTTGCGTTGAGGTAGCAACCCAGCCAACCCATCGATCTCGAAGCGTTTGTGGAGTTGATACAGCCACACCCGTGAGAACCCGAAGGCAGTTGCCGTTACCCCAACTGGCCACCCATCGATCCTGACTCTTCTTAGCATTTCGTATTTGACCTGCAGCAGATCGCGTGGGTCGAAGAAATGGTGTACCTGAAACAGCGCATCGGTGACTTTTTCGGGATGGGAATTCAGGGTGGCGTGTGCATGCAGGCTGGCGCATTTGGGATCGCTCAGCGTCAAGGTACGCATCATGGCCTCCGGATCCAGGCTTGGGTTGGGATATTTCAGCCCGGATCAATATTCTCATTATGGGTTGGGTTGGGTGTTTGTCAACACCCCCAGCACCATTTGGCGGCATAATACGCTTAACATTGACGGCATAATACACTTTACATATCAGCTGGGCTTTATGCATCACACCCCTCATCATGCTCTTTGGTTAGATAGGCCACCAGCCGTGTTAGTTCCAACAAATCCGTTACTCGAAAGGCTGATCGCCCACCCGCTAGTTTCACAAAAGGATCTACAGGAGCTAGACTAGTCCACGCCTGGGGTATTGAACACAGTATCCCCGCTTCGTCATGGTAGTACACGCGGTTTTCTCCCCAATTACAACGCTGCGTAACTAACTCAAAAACCTTTCCGCTCAACGGATGAAATGGGTGAGTTACCTGGAAAGTTTCAACTTCACCGTTCGCTAAAGGTGTAGTTAACGGTGTAGACAAACGCGTTTTCTGAACGCTGGGTTCGCACTGCCCGGGAGGAATGCCTGGATCTCATTCTCATATTCAATGCTGCTCATCTACGGCGCGTCGTGATTGAGTTCGTGGCTTACTACAATACTGCTCGTCCCCATCAGGGCATCGATCAGCAGACCCCCATCCCCCAAGCAAGACCTTCAATTGGAACCATACAGTGTAGAAATGTTCTCGGCGGCATCATCCACGATTACTATCGTGCCCCCACTCCCCTTGCTCTTCCTGCTACTTGAGTTCCCCTGCTCGTTACCCCCTTCCTAAACATCTTTTGTGTTTTAGCGCGTCTCATTGCTAATCTGAGCGTTCTTTTTCAAATGGAACCCCCATAATTCACCGTTTTCGAAAACCATTCTTGGGCTCAACAGTGGTCGGTTTGCCACCTTTTTAGCCCTGTTTTCTGTCGGATGAGGTTTTTGCACGGTACGGGCCAACTGGCCAAGTTCGGTGATGATCCTCAGCGCTTTCCCCATGCCAGCAGTGCGCAGGCTCTGGCTGGTACTTGTCCGGTCACAAAGCGCAGCGGTAAGCGCCGCACAGTCACGTTCCGCCGCTCCTGTGACAAAGAGTGGCGCCACCTTTGCCATCAATGGGCCATGGCCCTGGTCCACAAAACCCGGTCGCCGATTGCGTTGGCTTATTTTGAGCGCATTCGGCCTCATTGCCATTCCAATCAGCATGCCTACCGTTGCCTGGCTAACCGCTGGTTAGCGGTTGCCTGGAAACTCTGGCAGTCTGACCAGACTTATGATGAAGCATACCATTTTCAACAACGTGCGGCACGCAGCAAGCCGCGTCGCTAGCTTTTCAATCTAAATCTAACTGTTTTCGAGCATTGGGCTGGAGGATCAAGAATGGTTGACCCAAAGAGATTCAACTCTCTATTTGCTGCGGATCGAAAAGTATGTCTCGATACCGTTCCTGCTGCGCGCTTACTTCCAAGTTTTGGGGTTGACAAAGCGGTCCGTAACCTCCATTTGTTGTACCGAATTGGAGTTTTTACACTTCGGGCAGGTCTTTACTCTTTACTAATATCTAATCTAATCCAATTGGAGAAGAGTCCCGTTGGATTAGGTCGGCCACCATGTTCAACTTTTGCTGCTGTGTAATACTTCATTCCATCAGCAGCTTGAGCATTCACACGAGCTTGAATAGAAATTGTGATAGATGTTTTGGGGTGCAACGGACTGATGTTGTACACGATCACCCGATGTGTATCGGGGTTGAAATTAATGATTCCTTGTGTGGTTGTCATTTTTTCAACATCTAATATTTCTGGAATTAAGCCCAAAACCTTGACGCTTCGACCGATAACATTGTCTGGGTTACTCAAGGTTATGGTAAACCAAATAACATCTCCAACATCGGCGTGATCACGGTTAGCCCAAATTAACAGAGACAATTCAGGAACATCATTCTCAGTCTCTGTCTGCTTGGGAGGTAATATCGGTGTTGGACGAGGTGGTAAACTTTGCACCTGTGTCGATGTTTGACTGACAAAACCAAGGCTCAAAAACGCCAACACGCAAATCATAAACAAGAGTATTTTAGGTTTCATGTTTATTTCTCCTAATTGTAGTTACGCAGAAAGTAGTGACAATCGCTTCTCATTGATTGTCACTTGTGTTGGCGTTGGACGAGGTGGCAAAACAAAGCCAGACAACCCAGTAATCGACACCACAGCAACCAGGATAGTGAGTAATATTTGTTTTTGTTTCATAATTCTCATCTCTATGGCTTATCGCGTTCAGGTAGTGGAACTGTCCAGTAGTGATAAAGCGAATGTTTCGTGAATATATCCAGGAAATTCCAGGCGGGTGCTGCATTGCCGAAAACCGGATTGACTGGCCCAGCGATATTGTTGTATGGATTGCCGCTCTGTTCATGATTTTCATTCACGGCACCATAGTTTGGGTCCCCGTAAGAATCAACCTGAACGTAGATCGAATATGAAGTCCGAAAAGGCAGCGTGAAGCGGCTGTATTCCGGGAAGTAACTGGGGTGGTTCAGGGTCAGGGTCATTGTGCCGCCCGGAACCAATTCAGATGGGTCCGTGACGCCCCAGGCGATGCCGTACCAGCCCAGGTCGTCCCAGATCTGGTTGACCCGGGTGGGGATCGGGTTTGGATTGATGTATAAATCCACCCAAAATGCCTGTTGGATGCGGGAATTGCCCTGGTTAAGCAGTATGACATCGACGTTATCGGCATAGACCGTCACACGTTGGATGACCAGATCGGGCAAGGTTGAGTAGTTGTTAAATATCACGGGCAAGAATATTTGCGCCCGCTCCACTTCCACCAGCAGCGTATCGGCAGCCGTCCCGCCATCATCGTCCGTCACCGTCAGCGTGGCAGTGTAGGTTCCGGCGCTATCGTACCGATGCGACGGAGTGAGCGTTCCTGTAGCCATATCCCCGTTCCCAAAGTCCCAAATCACCGTGTGGGTATCATCCGCGCCCGGATCAGTGAACGCTCCTGCAAAATCGACCGGCTGGCCCACGACGATTTGTTGATCGGTACCCGCATCAACCACTGGCGCAACGTTCGTCACCCTCACCGCCAGCATATCCGCGCCTGCACTGCCGTAGGTGTCCGTCACCGTCAGCGTCGCCGTGAAAACGCCATTGTCGCGATACACATGGGTGGTGGATAACACTCCAGTTGCGCTTGCTCCATCGCCAAAGTCCCAGCGAACGGCTGCCGTCCCCCCGGAAGCAGAGAAACTGCCATCGAAGGGGATCGCGCTCCCCTCAGGCCCGGCTTGATCGGGTCCGGCATCCACGGTGGGAGGGTCGTTCACTCCGGAGATCGTAACCGTGACCTGCGCCGTTGCAAATGCGCCCATTCCATCGGTAATCGTGTAGGTGAAACTTTCCGTGACAGTCATGCCGAGGGTCAGATATTCAAATTCATCATTGGGATCGAAGGAAATCGCATTCCCAAGATTGGTCACTGTCCCGCTGATGGATTGGCCCGCCGCGATAATTGTGACTTGATCTGGCGTTTCCAGGTCGGTGTCATTATCAAGCACCGGAACCGTGACCGCATTTTGCTCATCCGTCTGGGCCGTATCATCCACGGCGAAGGGCGGGGTGTTGGCAGCGGTTGTGAAGTGCCAGGTATAGGGCGTGTTGGTCAGCAGACCGTCGGCCAGCCCCAATCCGTCTTGAATAGTTACCGTATAGACAGTTTCCATCGCCAATAGCGGATGATTGTAGCTGACGTGCATTTGGAGCGCTCCCCAAGTGGGAGAAAGCGTTACCGTTGGGGTGATCGCTACCACCAAACTGTCTGCCTGCATGGGGCCGTTAAACCAGACTTCGATGGGGGTATCTGCCGCCACGTTGCCCGCACCATTTGGCGGCGAGACGGATAACACCCGCGAAGAGCCTGGCACTTCCACATTAAACGGTCCAATTCGGCTCAAGTTCCCGGCGTTGTCTTCTGCCTCCACAAACAGGTTGTACACCCCATCGGGCGCTCCGTCTACCGTGGGCGTCCCTGAGAATATCCATTGACCGTTGTTCAGGGTCAGGTTATGGGTTTCAACATTTCCCGCGGGGCTGAAAATGTTGAGCCGCAGCGCTTTGATCCCCGTGCCGTCCGTGGCTGCCCCGGCAATGGTGATGGTTTTCGAGACCGCCGAGGTCAGGGTAACGGTTACCGCCGGGCCGATGGTATCGAGGTTGGCCGTGACCATCACCGGTGTTGCCCGGTTGCCTACGCTGTCCACCGCGTAAAGCAGGCGCGTGATCACTTCACCATCAGCCTGGCTTCCCGACAATTGGTAGCTCCAATGTCCGGTGGCCTGTGCGGGAAGTTGGGCCTCGGTGATTTGCAAACGGCTGCGGTGATAAATTCCGGGGTTTTCGGCGGGGTTGGTGTCGCAGAGTTGCAGTTCCCAGGTTCCCAGCGCAGGCAGCCCGCGGAAGTTGTAAAGCAGTTCTACCGGGCGGCGGACATTGTCGTAGTAAGGGACGGCAACCTTGTGGGCGTGAATGTCACGCTCCACGGTCTGTGCAGTGGCATCATCCAGCCACAGGTCAAAGTCGGCGCTGTGGGCAGATGTGGCGTACAACGCGGCCGTCAGGCCGGAAGGCGCAACCAGCACAATTTCGAGTTCATCGCGAGCCGGGTGAGTAAGATTCAGACCCAGGTTCAGGTCGAGAACCGTCATGCTCTTAGTGATGGCAAAAGGGATGACCGTCGGATTGTTGCACGCGCCGATGGGTTGGACGTTCTCGTCGGTGAAGTTGTGGATCGGGTTGGCCGGGATGGCCGTTGTGGCATGGAGCGACCCCGCGGTGCAGCTTTCAGGTGATACGGTGGAATCACAGATTTCCACCGCGTCCAACAAGCGATTATCCCCAGCGGTGCCGCGCCAGGATAGCTCTGCGGCATTGAGATAGCCGTCGCTCAAGGCGGCCATCGTAGCGCTGCTGAGGGTGATCGTCGGCGGTGTTGCATCCACCACCCAAGGGACGCTTTGGAACCAGGGGCTGGTTTGGCCGTAGGCGTTGGTGGCCTGGCCGCTTAACCCCACGGGCGCTCCATCGGCGGCCCCGCCCAGGTCGAGCGTGCAAGACCATTGGGGATCAACGGGACGGTCATCGGGGCAAACGATGGCGGTATGGCTGCCTATGGGGTATTCCACATCCAGTGTGATGGCGGGAATGTCGGTTTCGTCAAAGGCCATCCCGCTCAGGGTATTCAAACCGGGGCCAAGCAGCCTCGCACCAGTGTTGAATTCCAGATAGGCGGGGCCGGTTCCCACTTCATGATCCACGTACAGCCATTCGATGGGGAAAGTGTAGTTGTCGCGCCCGTTGGCATCCTGGGATGTCGTTCCCGTGCCATCCAGGACAACTACATCCAATGTGCCCCAACCAGTGTGGTTGGCGGGATCAAAGGCTAGATCAATATAGCTGGCGAAGGTAAAAGTGACGGTTTCACCCGCAGCCAGGGTTACAGGGGGCATCTCCAAAGTATCGTATTCGCCCACTGCATCACTGTGGTACGCGCCGCCCGTTAGACGGATCGACCCCCAGGTATCGATGTGGGCAATTACGTCAGTGATGGGTTCTGTACCGTTGTTGACCAGTTGCAGGGTGTAACTGATCGACTCTCCGGGGCCTAAAACCGGCGGGGTGACACCCAGTAAGTTTGCCAGCGAGTACTGTTGGTCGTAAGGCAGGCGTGCCCCGGTTTCGATTGCGCGGGCACAGGTGGGGTCGGCGGGATTTTCAAGGCAGGCCGGGGTTGTGGTGACATCCCAACCGCTCAGGGCGGTTAGCTCATCGGCAGCGCTGTTCGGCAGATCGTTGCCCAACAGGCTGTAGGTGAGCATCACCGGTGTAGAAGTTAGCGTGACGGCCAGCGGGGAAAAGCCTTCCACCCGCCGGTCGCTGGGGCAAACTCCACTGCCAAGATCATCCCAGATGTAGCGGTGAGTCAGTTGAAAGGGGCGGCCCGCATCTGGGAGGGCGTTCACCACTTTTCCGCTGGTGAGGGGATTCTCAATCGGGAGCGCACCCCAGACCCGGAGAGCGTTCTCATCCGTCGCGAGGGCAATCAACGACAGGGTGGCGGGGTTCCCGAGCGTATCAAAGGGCAGGTAGATGTCGGTGTAGGAGCCTCTGTTGTCGAAGGCGAAATCCCAGGGGGCAGCGCTTTCGATCCAGCTTGCGCCAGCCCATTGCAGCAGAACCGTGTCGGTGATCGTTTTGACCCATACCAGATAGTCGGCGCCCATCCGTTGGGTGGCGTTTCCGCCAGGGTAAGCAGGCAGGTAGATGTCGGGCGCCGCCGCAGGGAAGGGGTTGTAGGCGTGGACGCTGCCGCCCGGCGCGGTATCGAGGTAGATAAACAGATCGCCGTCGTTGTCCCAATGCGCGCCCTGCCAACCAAGGTGCAGGCCTTCGGCATCCCAGGTGGTGTAAAGTTCCTGGCTGCTGCCCAACGTTGCACCGGGCAAGCTATGAGCGGCGATGCGCGGATCAACGCCAATCTGGTTGCAGCTGGTATCTGTCCAATCTCGATAGAGCGGGTCGGGCAGTTGGCCTGCGCCGTCCAGCCCGATATAAGCCGGCGTTTCTTCGTAATCGACAAAGATAGGACCGAAGCTGCGGGTGATCTGGTTGCCGTAGGTGTCACGGGCGGTAACACGCACGCTGTATTTTTGCGCTTCTCCCGCGGTGAAGCTTGCACTCCTGGGGGTGCCAACCTGGCTGGGAACATCTTCCTGCGCCGCGATCTGGAGCGTGTCGGCCACGTGGACAAGCCATTCAACATGATAGGGCGCGAGGCCGGAGCCATCATCGGAGGCTGTCCACGTGACGACGAGCGTGGGGTTGAGGGGGCTGGTGATGGTATCCCAGGCCCCCAGGGGATGGAGTGTGCCGGTTCCATCGTCGTAGGAGAGCGCCAGTTGGAATATTTCCGGCGGTTGGGCATCGGCAAAGATGGTCCGGCTGGTTTCGGCAGTTTTACCGGCTACATCGGTGACGCGGGCAGTGAGGGTGTAGGTGCTGCCTGCCGGTGGCTGCCATGTGCTGGCGAACAGGCGGGCGCTCCACGGTTCACCAACCAATCCGGTCGTATCTGAGAGCAAAATTGTCTCCCACACGCCGGAGTAGGTGAGCGTGTCGAGTTTGGCTTGCAGGCTCTGGACTTGGTTGGTTTCGGTGACCAGACCGGAGACCCGAACAAAGCCGTGGATGTCGAAGTTTTCGGCAGTGATGCTAGTTGTGGTGATGGCAATGGTCGGATCAGCTGCATCCGCGTAGACGATGGTTTCCGGCGGGGACATCCCGACCACAGGGGCGGAGGAGGTGATCACGCTGCCCGCCCAATCTTCGATTTCCGCCAACAAGAGATAACGTCCTTCAGCAGTGGGCGTGAAGACGGTTGACCAAACTGTGTCGGTGACGGCGCCACCCCCCCAGTTTTCGGTGTAAACCGGTACACCGTTAGCCGTCAACGTCAAGGTTTTCAGAGAAGCCTGGGCATAGGTTGCCCCAGCGATATCCACGGACTGCAACGGTGCGACCGCGGTTTGGATGGTGGGGGTCAGAATACTCACGCCCAATGGCCAATTCTCGGTGCTGATAGTCGCTGAAACCGTGGTTTTTGCACCGTATTGGTCAAACACAGTCAAAGTTTCTGTGGTTGTAAACGTAGGGAGCGGGGTGACAGGCGAGATCAACCCATAAAGCCGCGCCGTGGGGATCACGGAGGTATACCAGCCTTCATCGTAGTATGCGGGCATGGATCCGGGGATGGGGCAATCGTAGCCTTGCTCGGTCAGGTTAAAATCTTCCACCCAACATTGGAGAAGATGCCCATCGCCAGGGAAGCGTGGCGGGGTGTAGCGCAGTTCGGCGCGCGGGGCTTGGGTGTCGATTAGGCCCTGCCAAACGGTGGGGAGGAGGTTGGCCCGCGGCAATTTGTCGGTCGACCGGAGATAAAGTTGGTACTCCCCTTCGAGATTAGCTGGAATAGTATATTGCCAGGTGGAGAAGATCTCACCAGGCGCGGCGAGCGCCGCCGGTTCCCAACTCACCTTGTCCATGTCGCCCCAGTCTTTGATGTGCAACAGGCCCACTTCCAGCGTGTCTACGCCCAGGCTAACGGGTTGGGCGATGTCTTTGACCATGGCCGGGGTGGGCGCGATATTCAACAGCACAACTTCATCCATCGTCCCGACAAAGCCCGACCCAATCCGGATCGGATCGTCTTCATTCAAAACAGGCGGCGCGTCGTGGATGGCGTTATCTACGGGAAGGCCGTTGACGTAGAATAATACGGCGTAGGCACTGCCATCTGCGGCATGATCCATCACAGCGGCGACATGCACCCATTCGTTCGTGGGCAGCGTGATTTGGGTGGATTCGTAGGCGTGAACGCCGTAGGTCTCGACGCGCAAACCGGCATCCACCACGCTGAAGCTGAAGCCATCCGGGCTGTTGGTTGTATCGGCCCCAAGGATGGTTTTTACGCCGGTTGTATCGGTCAGGTAAATCCAGGCCATGGCGGCAAAGTTATCTGCCGCGCCATCGATGACTTGCTGGCGGCCCAGATCGATAAAATCGCCGCCATCGAAGGTTACACCGCTCCCATATTTACCAGGCTCCCCGGCGGTAGGGCAGCTTCCCCCGCTGCACGCGCCGATGGCGAAGCCGCCCGCGCCGTCGTGGAAACGCTCCGCGCCGACCGGCTCTTCAAAGTGCAGCTGGAGGAGGGCACCCATGGGGTAGGGGATGTCGGTAACTGTGCCAGAGATGACGGGGCGCGCGGCCCCAACACCGGTGAGCATGTCAGTATGGATCCCCATATCGGTCAGGTCTGCGACCGGCGGGGCGATATCGACCTGCAGGGTGTGGCTGGCCTGATTAATGTGGTTGCCAGCGGTTTGGGCGCTATCCCCGATGGTTTCGATGCGGTTGCCAAGCCGGTCAATCGCCGTCAGGTAAACGGTGAACGTATCGCCGTAAGGACATTTCATCGGTTCGAGGAAATGCCCCCATTGATTTCCATTCACCCATGCGGTGTGCATATTGCCCGGCACCAGGGAAAGCCCGCCCTGCTCAATCACTTCCACGTAAACGGCTTCCACACCGCTGCCCGCGTCCGTGACGATCCCATCCAAGTTAAGCATACAAAAGTCATAGGCATCGTAAATCAAATTCGCGGTATCCAGCGTGATGTCTGGAGGGGTGTTGTCCAGCGTAAGCGTGCGGCTGTCGGTGCCAATGTTCCCCAGGCTGTCGGTGGCACGCAGTTCAATGGTTTGTTGGTTTTGACCGGAGGGGATGAAGTAGAACAACCAAGATTCGCCATCCCGCGTGGCTGGCTGCCAACTGCCGCCATCGAGCCGGTATTCAACGTTTATCACCGCCATCGTTGGGTCCGTTGCCCCGGCGGATAGTACGGTAGAGATGGGACGGATGTAGTCAATGGGGTGATCTAGCCAGACGATGGGGTTATCAGCATCGACGATGATCCGCTGCTCTACTTTGGTGTCGTACCGGGCAGATTGATAGTCGTAGAGCGCCTTGATCTCTTCGACCCGCAGTTGGCTATTGTAAACGGCCACTTCATCGGCCTGGCCGATATAGTCAGCCCCAAGAATCACTGGATTGCTATTTTGGATATCAGACGGCAGATTTGTAGCCTTGATCGTATTGTCCAAAGCCCCATTGAGGTAAATACTAATAATCCATGTCCCATCATCTTCTTCTCCAAGGGTTACCATCACGTGATTCCATTGATTGAGCAGCAATTCCCCCAGCGAGTCCAACTCGTAATACCCATTTTGTGAGTACGGCACTTTCACGCGGACGTTTGATGAATACGCTCCTGGGATCAACACGCTTACCGTGTCCTTTTTAGACATTAATACTTGATGAATAAATCGTTGCTCACCGGGCATAAACCAAGCGCCGAAGGTGAAGCTCAACCCGGTACTGCCAATGTTATCTTGGGGAATAGCCAGACATTCCCGGCTTCCAAAAAAGTATTGGTCTTCAAACTTGACTCCCTGTCGGAGGCGCCCAACACCCCCTACGTTCGGGCAGCCGCACGGATCGCCCGATACCGGGGCCAGGGAACAAGTGCCCGGATTGGCCCCATCGGCGATGTTCGCAAAACTATCCGAACCCGGCCCTTCGTCCAGTGGCATCCAGATCGCCGGCCCTTTTTCCCGCAAGCGTTGCACCTGTTCCGGCTGCAGTGACCGTTCATAGACCCACACCTCGTCCAGATAGCCCCGGAAGAAGTTGGTCGGGTTGCCATTGGCAACATATTCTGCGCCGATTAAAACCGGGGCGGTATCATCCCGATGCGCAGATTGGGATGGCATTGCCCCGCCACCCAATGATGAACCATTGAGGTAAAGGGTCATATTTTGCCGATCATAGACCACCGCTATGTGATTCCATGCGTCCCAGTTCACTGTACCCGTAGAAGTCAAGTAAGCAGAGTTCGCAAATGTGTCTGCTTCCCGGTCGAGGTGCACTTTCCCCGCTGCGTCGATGCTCAACCGGATGGTTTGTGACACTGATCCTTTACTGAGGATGGTGCCCCCCGGCGCCTCGGGCCTGACCCACAGGGAGAGGGTGTAATCACCGAGGAAAGTTGAATCCGCTTCGGAATGTTGCAGCGAGATGAAATCGTTCTGCCCGTCGAAATAAGCCGCCCCACGGAAGGGGCCAGCGAACCCGGTTTCCGGGCAGCCGCCGTTGGCGTAGTCGCACTCACCGGTATAGTCGTTCCCGGTGCTGTCCAGGAAGATGGTGCGCTCCGGCGGCTCATCAAACCGCATCTCGATGCGGCGAACTCCCAACGCAAGATCGTCGATTTCCGAACGGGAGAGTACCCGGTCGTATATCTTGAGATTGTCGAGAAGTCCATCATACGCGATGGAGCCCTCATTTTCACCCAGATGTATATCAGAAGAATAGTTCTTTGTTGGCCCTACTTTCTGCCCAGGGTTAGGGTCTTGAATTATCAGATTGAGATTGCCACTGCTGTCACGCGTCGCGGCGACATGATGCCATGTGTTATCGGCCAGGTTCGCGGTGTGGGTGATGGTTGTACCCCCAACGCCAAACATCACATGTCCATCCCCCAGGGAAACGCCGTACCACTCTCCAACCCCCTCGACGCTGGAAACAAGGGGCACCCCCTCCCACCAGTTGTCCGAATCTCCTGCAACTTGATTCGATTTGAACCAAAATGCGATGGTAAACTCCTCCCCAACCACATCGGGCAGCACCATGAAATCATCACTTCCGTCGAAATCTCTGGCACTATCCGCACCAAACCCACCAATGCCTACATGGGAGCTTGGGCAGGTGCCAGCATCATCGCATTGGGCAAAATTGCCGTGTAAGGAATAATCCGGGGAGATTAAATAGGGGTAGTTGTCTTCAAACCGGAGGTCCACCATGGGGCCATCGTCCCCGCCTGCAAAGGCTGTGGTCATCTCCTGAACTTCGGCGGCAGATAAGACGTTATCGAAGATTTCTACTTCATCGAGGAGGCCCTCGAAGTATGCATCAGCAGCAACGTCGTGGCGGGCATAACCGATATCCACAAAGGCCGGTGCAGCGCCTGTCAGTACCGTTGTGTTACTTTGTTGCTTTAGGACCCCATCGACGAATAACCAGTGTTGGGTCCCGCTCCCATCCGATAGGTAGGTATGGACGACATGATGCCAGTCGTTATCGGCGTAGTTTTCATTCTGGCTGCAAATCGTATCGGTCTTCAATTTGGCGCAAATATCGCCGTCGGGATCGATATGAACCGTCAGATCGCTCTCCCCGGCCGGATCGACAGAGAAAATGCCCATATCTTTTTCGTCGGTTCGGAACAAGAAGGACAGCGTGTATTGATCTTGGGGCACCGCCATTTGGACGCGAATCTGGTCTCCTGACGAAAAATTGGCGGCCCGCCCCGAGATTCCCCCGTTTTGGCTGGTCGGGCAATTGGGCCAACACTGCCCATTGTTCCCGTTGAGCAAGGCATCCAGGTAGACGGCATTACGCGCCCCAACCTTTACAACCTCGTCCAGATGGAGCACCATGATGCGGCCGTTCAGGTCTCCTCGCAGGTCGGTGATTTGGGCGCCCGTCCAGTGGGTGATGGTGAGGGGGCCAGATTGCGCCCAACTGGTGGGGATGGTCACACTGTCGAAGCGTGTCATGGCCCCCAGCGGTGGGAGAATATAGCCCTCATTGATGTACCCGCCCTGCAAGGGGCTGGCTGGATCGGCTTCGTAGCGGCCGAGGGCATAGCGGCCTTTGAGATTGTTTTCGATGGTGGAGGTATATTGCACGGTTGCGCCCGGCAGCACGTATCCGTCTGTGTCGCTCATCTCCGGGGTGATCCCGATAATGTTGGATTCGGAATAGACGCGCGGGTTCAAACCATACTTTTTCTCCATTTTGTCCGAAAGACTGTCGCCATCGGTATCGCGGTGCAGCGGATCCGATTGCGCGCGGGTGACCAGGGGATCGCCGTTGGTATCGAAGGCGTAAACAAACTCCCAGCCCTGCAACTCCTCCCAGTCAGTCAAGCCGTCGCTGTCGGTGTCGGGGCGCTGGGGGTGGGTTCCGTACAGGGCTTCCAGATAGTCGCTAAGGTTATCCCCGTCGGAATCCGCTAATTTGGGGTTGGAGCCGAACTGGATTTCGTAAAAGTCGGCCAGCCAGTCGTTATCGCTGTCGATATACTTGTCGTCCGGGTCGTTGCCCCCAATGTATCGTGCTCGCAGCCCGTCCCCATCCGCATCTTGCAGGGTTGGGAATTTGTAATCCCAGGCCAGCCGGTAACTACTATGGGAAATAAGCTTCAGTTCGTAAAAGCCGTCCAGCGTGGTGGGGAAAATGTCGTAACGCGGCAAGTCAAAGGGATAGAAGGCCATGTCGAGTTGGGCTTCATCCCAACAAACCGTCAACACACAGTGAAGCAGCGGAACAGCCCAGCTCTCAGACAGATAAAATTTTGGAACGAGCGGCTTGTTAATACCGGCCCCGCCAAATTCGCTGAAATAGTAGAGATGAGAAGTTTGTTCTAACCGTCTCCCGGTTACGATAGGATAGTACATACCACCGAAAGGACCTAAGGCCTGCCACTGATCCATCATGGCCCCATAGGTTGCATCCCATTCACTCTTGTCATCCTGGAGTTTGTACCAGAAAGTCGTGTTTCCAAATGCATCCCATGGTTCATAACGCAATGAATAAAGCGCGGCTGCCCCAGTAGGAACGGTATTGTAAACACCGACGGTTACATCTGCATAAACGGCTACGTAGTCACCCTCCCTAATGGTGCCATCTGGGTTGGTGATCGTCATACCAAAATTGCTAATATCCAAACGATCTTCCTGGTTGAGATCAACCATTGACTGGTTGCTGTAGGGCGTGATGAGGGCTGTCGCCCAGCCCATGATGCCAGGACAAATGGTGTTTTGTAAGGCCGTATTTACATCGTTCAATGTATTGTAACTGGCGTTGTCTTTGCTTAGCTCAGAAGCGACCGTATCGATGACAAAACACGCGGTTGAAATCAGGAGGTCGATGATCCCAATGATGATAATGATGATATTAATATAGGGGATCAACGTCAATACCAACAGCACAATCCCGATAGCCACTGATGCGCCAATAGAAGACGCACCCTTAACCCAGGCGTCGTAGTCCCCGGAGATAAATATCGTCGCAAGGAGTAAGCCTATGGATAAGCCAGTGGAAATCACCAGCCCCAAAATGCCAAAAGCGATTGTTTTTCCGGCAGTTTTGGATATCTGAATCAATGCATCTAAACCTTGCTTCGCGATTTTAAAGAGGATATCGACAACCTTGGTGATGAGTTTTATGACTTGAGAGACAGCCTTCAATGCCAGGCTGACAGCTTTAATCACATAGTCCGTAACCTCTAAGGTCCTGAGAAACCCTTGTGGACACAGGTGTTCATAGCCTTTGCAAACCAGGTACCTAATAAAGGGGATCGTCAATTTGTAAATCTCGATGGCACCCTGAACGATACTGATGGCTGTTAAAATCGTGTCAAAAGTCAATTTCGCTTTATCCCAGGATGCATCAAAAGCTTTACTGCGCCTAATTTCAGCTTCTAGAGATGGGTCTTTGAGGAATTCTTCCAACTCTTTCGCATCAGCTTGAAGGCCGTGATAAAACTTCATGACGCCGGTCACATTTTTTCCAAACTTGGTCGCTTTGAATTTCAGTTTTAGTTTTTCCGGTTCTTCTATCAGCGTTCCCTGTATTACACTAAATTCCGATACCCCAATATACATCCGGATGTAGTAGGACACCGCAAAAACGATGGTTTCCTCAACATAGCCGCTGAAAGCCTCTTCCGCGCTTAACACCACGCGCAGATTCTCTTCCATTTCTTGCAGATAGGTTTGAAGATCAACCGCGCGCCAGCCGGAATTTCCGTTGTGCTCGTAGGTGGCCCAATTCATCGTGACGGTAACATTTGGTTTTCCCGACATCGAGATTTGATACGCGCCCCCCGGCAAGGGCTTAACATCCTCATCGCTGCCCAACGAGGCGATCCGGTTAGTCTCGCGCAGCAGGTAAACCAGGGTCGGGTTGGGGATGTAGGGTTCTCCACTGCCATCGAGAAAATGGGTTTCCAGAATATCATTTACATCTTCCAACGCAAGTTGGGCAACGCCTCCCTGGTGCGCATATTCGTATCGCAACATCTCAAAATCGCCATCCAGTTCCCAGCAATCTTGCACGGTCTGGTTTGTGTTCAGCAGTGCGGCGGAAATATCGTCCAGGTCGTTCATATTGCGCCCGCAGGCATCCTGGAAGCGGCTGATGAAAAATCCCCCCAGCCCCAGCGACAAATTCCAGGTGTTGACGCCATAGTGGGTATCGGGGTCATAATCCGGCGCGCTGATGACCGATTGCGGGTTTTCAAACAAAACTCCGGCCTGCAAACCATGATCTTCGACCACGTTCAAGCCGGTAATGGAAAAATCATCGTAGTAGGTCTGGAATAGGGTCGTTGTTTCGTGCCAGTTTTCCCGTTTGACTCGCCGCGTGCTTTCCCAGCAATCTTCCTCGCATACATCCACCAGGCCGATGATATGCCAGACCAGCCGCATCTTTTGTGTGGTGCTGTACCCGGCAAGGTCGGTTCGGTAGAACATGCGCCCCCCAAACGCGACCGGATTCATGGGCTGGCCGTCCTCATCCCGGTCATACACCACGGTTAACGGCACTTCGGCGATCACGTTGTTGCACGCGGTAGTCGCACAGCGGACTGCAATCCCTAACTCATCAGTCTCATCCGTGTCCAGCCAGTCGGACACCGTCTCGGTTTTGGTGGCCTTCGATACGCCGGGTTTCAGGGGCAGCAGGCCGTAGCGTTGGCGGGCCGCGTCGTAGGGGATGGTGATTTCAAGATAGGGGACCAACCGCATGTCGCCATTGGCGTCTTTCCCGGTGGCGCCGAAGGTGGTCTCGTTGATGCGCGTGATTTGGCCATCAACGTCCCAGGGCCCGCCATCGAAGGCGGGCCAATCGAGGACGTTAAAGGCGTAGCCGATATGGGCGGGGTCGTAGGGGCGAATTTGAAAATCGACAAAGGCAGGTTTGCCCGGGGTCAAGCCATCGAGTTGAAATGTAAATTCCGTTTGGTCAATATAGGGGTTTTCGCTTGCGTGCAAACCGGTAATCACATCCGTAGGGGCCAGATCAACGCGGTCGGGCACGTCATCGCCATCGTCGTCGAAATCGAAGAGGTCGGGTGTACCATCCGCGTCGGTGTCATATGCGTGCAGCGTCTCAGTGATGATTGTGGCTTCCAGGGTGTCCAGGCGCCCATCACCGTTGGTATCGGCGTCGTTGGGGTTGGTGTAGTACTTTGTCCCATCAAAATAGAATCCGCTGACTTCAACCCAGTCGGACAGGCCGTCTTCATCGGTGTCGGCAGCGTATGGCGAAGTGCCCAACTCCAGCATTTCCACACCGTCAGACAGGCCGTCACCGTCGGTATCGGGGTTATTGGGGTAAAGCGACAATGTGATCTCGTCCACATCCCACAGCCGATCCCCGTCCGTATCCGTGTCATCCACCGCCGCCGCCATAGCCTGATTCCCCAATAACAGATCCGTGTTTACTGGCAACTGTTCACGGTTCACGGTTGACTGATTACTGCTTCTCAGCGGATTTACCCGCGGGTCAAACTGTTCCCCTGCCAGTGCGGCTTCAGCTTCCACTTTGGCCTGGTGATCCTGCTGTTCTGCCGTGCGCTGGGCCTGGGCGTCTTTTTGCTTTTGAGAAAACGCCATCACCTGCTGGCTTTGCAACAAGGGGGTAACCAACATGGAGACGATCAGGGTGATTGCCAATGTGGCGTACAATTTTTTACTCTGACTATACAAAATCAGGACGACGACGAAGCTGAAAACCGCGACCACAGCGAACAACGTCCCCAGAAGATCACCCCATTTCAGGGAGGCAAGCCCCCCTCGGAGGGTGGCGGCTAACCCCAGAAGGGGGGCATCGTCCACGCTATCCCCAGCGATCATCATCGGGAAGTTGAAATCGGTCGTGATCGCCACTTCCACGCGCTCTAACTCCTGCGGTGGAAACGCAATATTGAGGCTCAGACGTTTGGGTAATCCGTTCACATCTACCAACAGCTCACCCGTCCCCGTCATCTGGCGGTAAATCTCTGCCGTGTCGAGGCCAATCCCCGGCGGAAGTTCGCCAGACTGCCTGAGGGCTTCTTCCAGATTCTCCCGCATATAGGCCGCAAACACCGGGCCGTCTAGGTCGAAGCCGTAGCGGGTGTAGACCAGTTTGCCATCTGCCAGGAAGGGCAAGACGCGGATTTCCTCGCCGTTCTCGCTGGCATTGTCAGCGGCGATCAAATAAGCCAGCGGGTCGCTGCCGGGGGCGAACAAGTCGGAAACGTTTTGCTCCTGGGGCAGCCAGTCGCCCCCGCTGCGCACCCAGGATTGGCCGTCTTCGATTTTGATTTCATGCTGGGCCTGACCCAGGGCGGCGCTGCCATCATCGGCCCAGAGTTTGAGGTACATGAATTCATCGGCCAGGTTGGTCTCACCTTCAACATAGATGTGTTCGGTTTTGGGGCTGAGACCGGTGTTCTCCAGACGGAGCGCGGGCCAGGTCGTTTGTATGATTTTGGAAGTATAACTGTAGTAGCCGTTTTCTCTGGCTGCCCCCCAGGCGGCCTGGATTTCATGCTGTGCGGTGCGTTCTGCGATGAGTGCAGGCTTTTGGGCCTGCACATTTTGCACCACAAATCGTGAATAGAACAAAAAAGTTAACGTAACCGCAAAAACCAGCACCCAAACAAAATAAAAACGTTTGTGTTTCATCCTCTATCCCTCCGCAAAGGCAACAATATTTTAGATGGTTCAGAAGTACAGTATAGCACACTTGGGTGGCCTGCCCAATCGACGTGGAACCTGGGTACAACCAAGGGGAATAACGGATAATTCGGATAAGGTCTTCCTATCTTGACAACGGTCTTCAGAAGTCTAGAATCTGGAGATCGTTTCCATTTTACCCGATTATCTCCTTCACTCTATGAACAATTCTCACATTCGTATCGAACATATCCTGATCTTGGCGCTCTATCTCGCCGTTCTATTCTCGCTGTGGCAGACATTCAAAGAATGTCTCAAGAAACTCCGGGAGCAAGTTAAGCGCCGACATCCCAGAAAATTAAAACCCAGACCACCAAAGGACTGTCCAGATTGCCAGTCAGGAGTCAAATTGGCTGCCCTGAAACCGAAAACGGATGTCATTCCCTATGTCCAACGTAAAAGTACTCGCGGTCGTACCAAACAACTCGAAACCCAAGTCCACGCCTGTCCCAATCCCAAGTGTGATTACTTCGGCGTCATCGATCACCTGCTGCACGCGGTCGTAGGTGACGGGAAACGCGGTGTAGACAAACACACTCAATATTGGAAATGTCAGTGGTGCCAAAAGCGCTTCACCAGTCGCCTTCACACGCTGTACCCTGTAAAAATACTATCCGCTGCTTGAAACCAGGATTGAGGGCTGCCGGAAGTAGTCATGAATAATACCTCCAAGGATGTTGCGCCTGCGAACTGGCCCCTCTGTGCTCCGCTTTGGATCTGAAATGGGAAATCGCTGGCAGATGCCCTGATGTGGGCGAGCCTGGTTGTAGTAAGCGATATACTCCTGGAGAACGCGGCGCAGATGCCGCTCGTTTACGATCAAGATATGATCGAGACACTCTCCGCGAACGGAGCGTATCCAGCGTTCCGCGAATGCATTCACCTGAGGAACTTGATACGGGGTTTTTACAATTTCGATCCCTTTCGAAGTAAAGACCGTATCGAAAGATGAGGGGAACTTTTTGTCGTTGTCGCGGATGAGATAGGCCTTGTCTTGAGATTCTTCCTCCAGTTCCCAGATCAGTTGACGAGCTTGTTGGGTAACCCAGATTGTGTTGGGTTTCGCCGTACAGCCTGCCAGATGGACGCGTCGGGTCCCCAGTTCGATGAAGAACAGAACGTAGATTGTTTTGAGACCAATGGTCTCCACGGTGAAAAAAATCGCACGCCAGCATCTGATCCTTGTAATGCCCCAGGAACTTGCGCCAGGAACTGGAGGAGCGCTCAGATGCTGGCGTAATCCCGTGCCGCTTCAAGACATTGCGCACGGTTGAGGGGCATACAGTGTGCCCTAACTTGAACAGCTCTCCCTGGATCCTCTCATACCCCCAACTGGCATTCTCTTTCGCCAGGCGCACGATCAGCGCTTCCTCCTCAGCTGATATGCCAGGTCGACCTGGCTTTCCCTTCCGCTTGAAGGTCCACTTGCGCCGCACCAGTTCACGATGCCAACGAAGCACCGTCATATCCCATAATAGCGTACGCGCACACCTGTACTTGCCGCAGGTGCAAGTGTAAATCCTTCTGGTAATATATGTCTCAAGAACCGCCCGATGAACTCTTCACCATCTATTCGACATCGTTTCTGCTTGCCATCATCTCGATTGTCTTTGTATCGAAATACTACTTTTCTTTCTTCCATCCTTTCCAACCTGCTATTGGTGATCGCTACCCGTCTCATGTATCCCCCTAAATATTTGACCACATTCTCTGGCTTCTTCGTCGCTGGTTGGCTATGCACTCGAAAGGTGTGTTTGGCTATTCCACTGAGGTAGTGCTCGAATGCTGGCGGCGAGGCCAACTTTTCTAGCTCACCTTCCAATACCAATTCGTCTGCTTTGTACGCCTTTCGCAGATTTTCGATGAACTTCCCCCGGAATACCTTCGACATCGCTTTCACCGGAAACAGGAACTTGTCCCCATACTTGGAGCTGATCCAGCTTTCTCCATCATCCGAGAACCCGCCCGCCGTCACCAGAAAATGCACATGCACATGATAGTTCAGCGTTTGCCCCCACGTGTGCAGCACTCCGATCATGCCTATCTTCGCTCCCAGATGTTTCGGATCTGCCCCAAATGTCTTCAACGTCTCTGCTGCTGATCTGAAGATGATCGTGTAGAGCACTTTCTTGTTCATTATCATCAAATGATACAGTGTCCTTAAGTGGTCAAGAGTCTTTGGACACTAAAATAGGTTAGTTTAAGGTGGAAATCTACTTTCCGAATTCTTTAATATTAGCTATGTCGACTTGAACATTAAAAAACTGCCCAACAACCAAAAACTACATGGTACAATCATCTTGCTTGTGCGGAGGATAGGGCAACGGTGGAGACCGACCCGAGCGCCGACACAAGTGACCGTTGACAGGGCAGAGAATGAGCGAACAGAGTTCGCCATTCTCTGTTCTCTTTTACCCTGTCAATGGTCTATAAAGCGGTAAACTCATTCGGCCTGGTCTGAGAGAGTGACGGCCTGGGAATAGATCTGAGCCGGAGTATAGTAATCCAGGGCTTGGTGATAGCGTTCCTGGTTGTAAAAGGTCAGATACTGGGCGAGGCTCTGACGAGCGTAGTGCGGGTTGAAGTAGTCTTTCAGGTAGACTTCTTCGTACTTGACAGTGCGCCAAAGCCGTTCTGTGAAGATGTTGTCGATGGCGCGCCCTTTGCCATCCATGCTGACCTTGACATCGGCGGCCAGCAACCGGTCAACATACTGAGGGCTGGTGAACTGGCTGCCCTGGTCGCTGTTCCAGATTTCCGGCGTGGCCTGTTCCAGCGCATGGTCAACTGCTCTCAACACAAAGGGGATTTCCAGTGTCTGGTCCAGTTCCCAACTGACCACGTAGCGAGAGAACCAGTCCAGGATGGCGACCAGGTACATCCAGCCGTTTTGTAGCCGAATGTAGGTGATGTCGATGCCCCAGACCTGATTGGGACGGCTGATGACCACGTTGCGCAACAGATAGGGATAGATTTTGTGCTCATGGTTGCGTTTGCTCAAGTTAGGGCCGGGGGCGATGCCAGCAATACCCATTTCGCGCATGTACTTTTGGACAGTAGGTCGTGAAATGGGCTTCCCTTCTTTGCACAACGCCACTGTCATCCGTCTTGATCCGTAAAAGGGGTGGGCTGTGTATATCTCGTCAATGCGGTGCTTGAAGGCGATCTCCTTGGCCGATGGGCCTATCGGCTGGTAGTATAGGCTGGAGCGGCTCAGATTGAGGAACTCGGCCTGGGCTTCGAGCGACATGTCGGAATTCTCTCTTTCTATCATTGACAGACGCTCACTTCTCAAGAAGTTCGAGGCCAGATTTTTTTTTCAACCAAGTCAGTTGTGTGGTCAACTGCCCGATTTCTATATACAACTCGTTGAGTTTTCGCTCGTGTGCTGCCTTCAACGCCCTCTCTGTCTTGAGATCATTCTCGAACAGACCAGGCAGCCCTTCAATCGCTTGGGACCTCCATTTGTAAAGCTGGTTCGAGTGTATCCCGTACTCCGAAGCGATCTGACTCACCGAGCGCTCTTCTCTGAGCATTTCCATCACGATTTGGACTTTCTTTTTGGGTGTGTAACGTTTTCTCATTTGTGTCTCCTTCCACCTTGTTTTTGCCCGTTTTCGTGTCCAAATTTACTTTACCACTTAATCCCGTCTGGCAACGTGAAGACCGAATGATGGTATTTCGCTCTCGGTAACTCTGCTAATTTCTTCTGCACCCAATCATATTGTTGCACCCATTGACACTTTGGGCAATGCCGATTCTGGCACGAGTTGTACATCCACTCTTGGTACCCGCATACCTCGCACTCTCTCAGATGATATCCCATCTGGTGCGTGCGACAGTTTTCGATCGCGTTCAGCACTCGCCATTGGTGGGCCGAGATATTGTGCGTCTTTAGATAGCCTGGCAAAAACTCCCGCAGGATATCTGCTATTTCCAGTCCTTCAGCTGCCTGCTCTACGTTGATTATTTCCCCTTCTGCTTGTTTCTTCTTCCCTCTTCTCCTTCTCATTCCCTTTCTTCCTTTTCAGCGTATTTCTACCCGGAATTTCTTCACACCTGTGCGGTGTTCGTCCCGCAACAGCCTCTCTGCTTCTTCTTCCCCATAGTGACTCACCTTCTCAGCCGGTAGTGGAGAGTTGCGGATTTCGCACTCGGGGCTTCTCCTGGTTTCGGAGTGTGCAATCCGCCTCTTGCCATCCATCCCACCGGGGCACCTGCTTGCCCTTCCTTATCCTTCTCTTGCTTTCGCCTTCTTCTTTTACTCAT
>JBDRGC010000037.1:0-4984 GCA_043818215.1 Chloroflexota bacterium
TCATCGCCGGTGACGACACCGGGGCCGACCACCAGGGCCGGGTAAGCGGACCTGGTACTCTTGCGGCGCTGCATGGCTGTGCGCAGATATTCGACAACGGCCAGGCTTTTACACGTTTTGTTATGGTAGGGACAGGGCGCACCTTCCGATCTTGCGACCGGCGTGTTTCCCCATCCCCCCACTGCCGAACCGGACGTGAAACTTTCGCTTCATCCGGCTCTAGGCAAGATGTCATTTCAGATTGCATTCAGTCAGCCTGCCGTCAGGCGACGATGGCAGCTCAGACACACGGTACGTAAGTTGTCCAAGTCGTTGCTGCCTTCCGGGTCAACGTGATGAACTTCAAGATCGTTCACGTCACCTTTTCGCCTTTGGGTTTTGTATCCGCAGACTGTACAAGTATAGCGATCACGCTGGAACGCCTTGATCCGGTTATGGAAGAAGGTGATGCTGTACTTGCCATCATAAAAGCGTGATGCCTGACCGATTTTAGCCATTTGAATGGCTTCCATGTCCGTGTAGAAACCGGCGTCCCGATCACTCCACTTCGTTTGGTCATCGAGAAGTTTGTAGGCGGGCGGGATTTTCCTGCCGCGGTACTTCCAGTATTTTCCGGTAGAGATGATGCTCATGGGCAAGATGCCCAACCGGATGCCACCGGGGATTTCCACGGAGGGAGTCAACCAGTTGGTATATCGCTTCCACCGGCGCAGATTGTCACACTCCGACACAGGTCGGAAGTATTTCTGATAGGTGGTTTGCTTGCCAACTGGCGTGTACCGCCTCAGCATAGTGTGCACCTTCTTGATAGTCCAGTAACTCTGGCTAGAGAAGGTTTCCTTAGCATTACCCCAGCGATGATAATTTGCCCATCCCAGGATCAGCCAGTTCAGACTTCTAATCCTTTCCCCTGGTGGTAAATAATCCAGGTAAGAGTGGGTCAGTTCGTTCACTTTCTGCCGGTAGGCCTTTACCGATTTCGATGCTGGCACTTGATACGGCAGGAGCTTGCGCGGATCGCTCCGCTTTGGCCCCACGAACGTTCTGACGCCCAGGAAGTCAAAGCCATCTCTGGCATCTGAAATATGCGTTTTCTCATCACTGAGGGCCATCATCAATTCCTGGCTAATGAACTCTGCCAGTTCTCGCTTGAGGACTTCCGCTTCGTCGCCGTCCCGCAGCATGACGATGAAATCGTCAGCATAGCGGATGTATCGGACGGCAACAAGTTTGCCTTTCTTCCTCCAGTAGTGTCGCTGTAGGGGTGTCATGGCGTGGAAGCGGTTATGCATCCATTCATCGAGTCTGTGCATGTAGACATTGGCGAGGAGTGGAGACACGATACTGCCTTGAGGAGCTCCCGTTGTGGTCTCGAAGTATTGCAGGTTTTCGATAACCCCAGCTTTCAGCATCTTCCAGATCAGCGCCAGAAGCCGTTTGTCCAGGATATGGCGTTTCAATTGTCGCATGAGCACGCCATGATTGATCTCGCCAAAGCAGTTGACGATATCTCCTTCGATGATTGTGTAGTATTGGCAGTGGATTTGCAGAAAATGGTACGCTTCTGCAAGGGCATCCCACGTGCAACGATTGGGCCGAAACCCATAGGAGCACGGCAGGAAGATTGCCTCATAGATCGGCTCCAGGAGCATCTTGACCATCATCTGAACCACACGGTCTTTGATGTTGGCAATGCCCAAGGGTCGTTTCTTCCCGTTGGCTTTTGGGATGTACGTCCGGCGGACTGGCTCAGGGCGATAGGTCTGGTTTGAGAGTTCTTCCAGGATGGTATTCATTAGTCGAAGTCGATCACCCTCGTCCTGATAGTCCTTCCGGGTCTTTCCATCTGTGCCAGGGGTTCGGCTGCCCCGATTGCGCAGCACTTCTGTAACCGCTGCCTCTACCCATTCTCGACGGGTCAGATACTTGTACAGCCGCTTGAACCGAGTTTCCGGTTCGTTGCTGGCTTTTGCATAGAACATTGCTTGGATTCTCTGCACTTTACCGTCTACGTTTGTATCCATCATAGACTGCCTCCTTTCAATCAGCTATTGTGCAGGCTTACCGAATGCTCACATCTCGCTGGACTCCCTTCGCCACATTTGCATAGTGCAAATGTATGTGTACACGGCTTTCCCGTGCTCAGACTACTACAGAGTCCTCCGCCCCCGTATGACCACATCAGGCGCAGCTGCCCCAGCCTCCCGTCAGAGGCCAGTCATACGGGTTCACCTGTTCCGTTGGTATGTCTCTCCCTGGACTTAGGCTCCATCTATACACCGGAGGCCTTATCCTGCCAGTTGTACCTCTATACCGGCAGGCCATGCTTGCAGCAGCAGGTGAGCTACAAACAAGTTATGCTTTCAACCAGCGGGAAAGCAGATTGACCTCAGATCCCAGACCATCCCTAACGTTTCCAGTCTGGTTAATGGTAACGATGCCTCAACAATGGTTCGTCATCCTAGCCATATCCAGGCGCGACTAGCGGCCTCATCGGATATTAGGGTTCTCCGAATATGCCTACGTTTCCTTCGGGGCTTCAGACAGCTTCTTGCTCTCAGCGAACAGAGTTCGCTGTCCACTGCCTTCCCGATTCGTCGCTAGCGCTTTGAGGTAGGCGCTATTGTGTCCTTGCGGACACACCACGGTTACAGTCCGTGGCAGACATTCATACCAACAGCTTAGCAGGTCACACTCCTACTCCCATTTCGCCGTTTTCGAATCCAGAACGCACGGACAGGAGCAGGCGGCCCAGGGCGATGGCGACATGCTTTTGCGGCGCAGTCAATCCATCTTCGTCTCGACCAGGCAGATAACGCCCGCGGGAGAGCGGAGTCATCACATCCCATTCCCACTTCTCCGGCTTCATATCATAGCGCGGGACATTGCGCTCTTCCAAAGTTTTCGCCAGCGTGCCAACATTTTGCCGCAAGACCTCGCTGATGCTGTTCGCATCGTTGAGGAACACCATATCCCCTTCTGCGTTCAGGGTATAGAGCGTCGGACGTGCCCGTTGTTCGACCCTGACACGAAAGAGCTTCTTCCTACTGTCAGGATCGTTGGGTTTGTAATCAATTTCATCCTCGTCGCCATCCCGGTCGACACGGACTTTATACTTTTCCATGCCGCCTTTGATAAGCAGCGGCTGGCCGTTTGGGTCGGCGATCAGATTGGTGCCCCGCAATCCACCAGAAACCTGCATGGAGATATGTCCCAGCTTGGGGGTGATCGCCGGAGTGATTGTTCGGACACCGGTCTTGGGTGCTAACATCTGCCAGGTCTGGCTGTTTTCCAACGTCTGGGCGCTGACTTCCGCGGCTCGCAGGTAATCTTCAGCAGACACCGGCATGTACTTGAAACGGAAGGTCATGCCCTTTTTTCCGCAGGTGGGGGATTCGGGAACGGCGTACTCGCCGTTGCCCGCACAAAGCACAGGCAGCGGTTTGTGATAAACCTGAGTGTGAGTCCCCATACCCCCAGGCGCGCCGCGGCCCACGAACACATCCAGCTTGTCAGAGACCATCTTTCCCATTGCCCAGACTTTGACGGCATCCGTCTCTTCCTGGTTGGGCTGCTGTAGAAAAACAAAAATCCCGCTCGACGGGATTGAAACGCTCCCACGAAGGAGTAGGGGTTATGGGAGGGTGCAGTATGCGTAGAAAAACAAAAATCCCGCTCGACGGGATTGAAACCCGGCGGCTGTTTCACCGGTCGCTTCTTCAACAACCGGTGGTAGAAAAACAAAAATCCCGCTCGACGGGATTGAAACACTTCACGTGCTCAAGCGAAAGCTTTCCTGACGGCTTCAAAGGTAGAAAAACAAAAATCCCGCCAGATTGGAAGAGCCATTTCGTATCGCAAAATATTTGAAGTGCAGGCCCGCAAAATGGCGCGTTGCATCCAAGGTAAGGACGAGGAATACCGTCCGTTTCAGGCTAGGTGATTTTAGATTTTAAATTGCCGATTTTAGATTGCCAATCGAAAATCTAAAATCGAAAATCGAAAATCAAAAATGAACTTCATTCTGGTTGTTTACGATATTAGCAGCGATAAGCGCCGCACGAAACTGCATAATAAACTTCTTGACTACGGGACGCCGGTGCAGTATAGTGTGTTTGAGTGCAATTTGACAGCAGAAGAAATTGAACGCCTGAAAAAAGCGGTTCAACGGATTGTGCGTCCTACGAAAGACCATGTACGCTACTACCCGATCTGCGCCAGTTGCTTGAAGAAAGTGGATGTGATTGGCGGGGTAGATGTGTTGGGAGAACCGCCCGCCGCCCTGGTGGTGGGTTAGGGCAAAAAAGGGATGGCGAGCACCCCCCTGGGGTAGGCCTGTTCCTGAGGTGCTCGCCATTGTTCAGAAACACCCCCCACCTGTGGGGGGTAGAGGCCGCAAAAACAGGTATAAATATGAGCATAGAGCCTAAAATGGCGAGCACCCCCGGCTTTTTGCACCTTCTGAGGTGCTCGCCATTGCCCTGATACTTCCCTAGGTGGCAGTACAGGCATCAAACTGCCAGTACCAGGGGTAAAATAGCCCCAAGATGGGTTCTACCCCTCTATATGGCAGGGTAGAAAAACAAAAATCCCGCTCGACGGGATTGAAACACCCCCAGCGGTATGGGTTATGGAATACTACCGCTTCGCAGCGGTAGCGTAGAAAAACAAAAATCCCGCTCGACGGGATTGAAACAAGAGTTTATACAGAAGTAAATCGTAAGGATTTTGTTCCTGCTAGAAATAAATTGCCGGAGGATAAAAAACATTATGTTACCCAATGTACGCCTGAACAGATGAAACAGAAGGAATTAAAACCTTTTTTAGCAGAAGATAAACAATCCGGTTTTGCAATTTCCCCTACAGGGGAATTAGTAAGCGTATTTTCTCTTAATGATCACGGGACAAAACTTGTACAGGATGCAATAAAAAAGGGCGCAACAAGGTTAGATTGTTTTGATGGATACCTTCCAGGATTTTATAG
>JBDRGC010000038.1:0-4573 GCA_043818215.1 Chloroflexota bacterium
TTATCAAGATTGAATCGCCGCGAGGTACGGTGTTTTTCATGCAAGAGCGTACCGGTAAAGGGGGAGAGAGGTTCAAGATGTATAAATTCCGCACCATGGTAATGGATGCCGAATCGCAAAAGCAGGAACTTGCGCATCTTAATGAGCTTCGATGGCCTGATTTTAAAATCACAAATGACCCTCGCATGACCCGCATAGGCAATTTATTACGAAAGACCAGCCTGGATGAATTACCTCAAATCATCAATGTTTTGCGAGGCGAGATGAGCATGGTTGGCCCGCGCCCGACATCGTTCAGCGCGCAGACTTATGCCCTGTGGCAAACTGAACGCCTTGATGTAATTCCAGGGATCACGGGTGTGTGGCAATTGGTTGGGCGTGGAGAAACCGAATTCGATGAACGTCTGCGGATGGATATCGCCTATATCGAGCGCCGCTGCCTCTGGCTAGATGTCCAAATTTTTTTCCGCACATTCTCTGCCGTTATCAAACGCAAAGGGGCTTTTTAATGAGGGCAAAGATCGCGTATTTGGTATCGCGTTTTCCTCACTTGCCCGAGACTTTTATCTTGCGCGAGATGAATGAGTTGGAAAGACAAGGATGGCAGATTGTTTTGTATCCACTCATTCAACAGCGGCAATCCGTGATTCACGCTGAGGCTGAAAAATGGATTCGGCAAGCTCGTTATTCTCCATTTTTGTCTTTGGAGATCGCAAAGGCCAACCTGAGGACTATGTTGCGAAAGCCGAAATCTTATTTCGTGACCTGGGCGCGTGTGATACGGGAAAATCTTGTTGACCTTGATTTCCTGGCACGGGCAGTGATTTTATTCCCCAAGGCTGTTTTTATGGCGGCTCGAATGCAGAGCGAAGGGATTGAACATATTCACGCCCATTACGCCACGCATCCGGCCCTGGTTGCCTGGATCATCCATCAATTTACAGGGATAAGCTATAGCGTGACCGTCCACGCGCACGATATTTTTGTCTGCCAGGCCATGTTGAAGACAAAGCTCGATAATGCAGCTTTTGTGGTTGCCATCTCTGAATACAACCGGCGGTATTTAGAAGAACAAGTCAATCCTCGGATCGGGGAAAAGACTCATATCGTCCACTGTGGGATCGACACGTCCCAGTATCGCCTGGCAGAGCAGAAACCAGTTCCCGGCGATCCGTTCGAAATTCTCAATATCGGCAGCCTTCAGCCGTATAAGGGGCAGATTTACTTGCTGCAAGCATGTGTTCACCTAAGGGATTGGGGAATCCCTTTCCACTGTCGAATCATCGGCGAAGGGAACGAACGTTCGAAATTGGAGCGTTTTATCGCTGATAATGATTTACATGGACAGGTTGAGTTACTCGGTCCTCAGCCTCAGGAGAGCGTTACTCAGCTTTTGTCAACTGTGCATTGTTACGTTCAGCCAAGTGTGGTTACAGACTATGATAAAATGGAGGGCATCCCGGTTGCGCTGATGGAGGCTATGGCCTCCAGACTACCGGTTATAGCAACCGATCTCTCTGGCATCCCAGAGTTAGTGCATCCTGGGCAAACGGGGTTGCTTGTGCCGCCTAAGGACGCAACCGCAGTAGCTAACGCGATTCGAAGTCTCTACGATTCTCCCGAAAATTATAAACAAATGGCGACAATGGGAAGACAAGTGGTACACCGCGACTTCGAAATTCGGAAGAATGTAGGACATTTGGCATCTTTGTTTGAGCAATTGAATAGCGTAAAATAAACAAGGACACATTTATTGCATTCCGTTTCTAACCCAGCAATTAGATATTAAAAGGAGACAAGCCTTATGGAACTGAGAATATATCTTCAAATGCTTTGGCGGAGTTGGTGGGTCATTGCCTTGACAGCTTTAGCTGCTCTGGCAATCGCATTGATAGCTGCCGTACTGGTCACGCCTCAGTATCAGGCCAACGCCACCTTTTTGGTGAGTCCCAATGCGTCGTTGATCAATCAGGACGATGTCGTAAACAGCATGGAGGCTTTGGATAAACGCTCTATTGTGGCGACTTATGCTGAAGTGTTGAACAGTGACCGCATTTATTCGGATGCTGTCGCTGCGTTGGGCCTTAACACTGCTGATTTGGAGGATGATTATTCGCGCACGGCTGTAGTCTTGCCGGAGGCCAATATCCTGGAATTGACGGTCGAAGGCCCCAATTCGGAGATTGTAGCGGCTTTGGTCAACAGCATTGGCAGCCAGGCGATTGAGCATGTTATGCGCTTATACTCTGTTTATGACTTTACCTTTCTTGATCCAGCCAATGTTCCAAGCATACCGATTCGCCCCCAACCGGTGCGTGATAGCATTTTGGCGGTGGGTCTGGGTGTAATCCTGGGAGCGGTTCTGGCGATTATCCGTGAGCAGATGCGCGTTCCTCTGGAAACCTTTCTCCAGCGAACCTCCCAAGATGACGATTCTCAAGCATTCACGCGTGCTTATGTCGAGGCGAGATTGGACGAGGCCGTAACGCGAACTCCAGATGCCGTTATGTCCCTGGGCCTGGTTCACCTGGAGGGGTTGGATGGCTATCTCGATGTAATGCCTCAGCCGGTTGTGCAGCGCATTCTTCGGCAAATTACCCAGACCATGCGCCAAGAACTTTGGGGAACCGATATCATCGGACGTTGGGATAAGACAACATATTCCGTCTTCATGCGCGAGACCACTGGCACATCCGCTGTTAGCACATTAGGCCGTGTTCAACTATCTTTGTCCAAGCCCGTGCGGTACACGCCAGATGGTGAGACCTTGAATATGCGGCCAAAGATTGGCGTTGCTCAACGCAGTCCGGGCGACCCGGTCCCTTTGGTGATCGAACGGGCCGAACAAGCGTTGAAACAAGCCTCCCACAAGGATACAGGCCTGCATTTCTTCAAAGTACAACCGTTCTGACCCTGGCAGGCAACAAATGAATCAGCAATATACCGTTCCCCATACCCAGTCTCGTTTGATAATCTCCATTGTAATTGGTCTGTTCGCGCTGATGATGGGAGCAGCCGCGGGCGCGCTTGTGGTTGGTATCCCTAACGCCATGAATCTGTTTGTCATTGTGGTGGGCCTTTTCGCCTTGTTGGCCTCAGTGGCGAGGGCAGAGTGGGGGTTGCTCGTACTGGTCTTCATCACCTACACTCGTTTTTCGGATATTGCCATTACTTTTCACAGCGCGCCCTCAACGACCAAATCTTTTATTGCCTTGTTAATAATGCTAATCATTTTCCGCTGGGTGGTTTATGGAGAACGGCCACAAGGCTGGCAACGATCTGTAGCCTTTCTGGTCGGATTTGGCGTGATTGTCTTTACCTCACTCTTGTACGCTGCCAACCCAGAAGACTCGCAAGCCGCTATCGAGAATTTTGTTAAAGATGCGATCATTGTAGTTATTATCACGGTAATGCTGCATCGAAAACAACTCTTATACTATGTGATTTGGACCTTATTGGGTGCAGGGATTTTCTTAGGCACATTGAGTGTGGTTCAATACGCTACAGGTACTTTCAACATGAATTATGGAGGTTTTGCCCAAGCCCCCATACAGCACCTGATTGGAGAGAGTAGTGGTCACCGTGTTGCCGGGCCAATTGGAGACCCAAACTTTTACGCACAGATTATGCTGGTCTTGGTGCCTCTAGCCCTCGACAGGCTTTGGAGCGAAAAAAGACGTTTGTTGAGAGGCATTGCCTTGTGGGCTTTGGTGGTTTGCGTGCTTACTGTTACGTTGACCTTCTCCAGAGGGGCTTTCCTTGCCCTGATTGTTGCTGTGGGGGTCTTGTATCTCTTACGCCCTCCTCCCGTTTCTGTGGTGTTGGTGACGCTGATCCTTGTTTTGGTGATGATCCCCTTTATTCCAACCCAATACGCCTCCCGTATGTTGACCATAACAGACATAATTCCAGATACCAGTGCTTCCTATTCAGAGGACGCATCTTTCCGCGGGCGAACCAGTGAGTTGATGGTCGGGTGGCTGATGTTCAAAGATCACCCGCTTTTAGGCGTTGGGTATGACAATTATCCAGTGTATTACCAAGAATACTCGCGCCGTGTGGGGCTTGATCCTCGCCTGGAGCAGCGTTCTGCCCATAACATCTATATCGAAGTTGCTGCAGAATTGGGTTTGTTCGGCCTGGCTGCTTTTGGGTTGATAATATGGGGGGTATTAAACTCGATCTGGCGGGCTTACCAATCTTTTAAAGTTGCAGGCATGAAGGAAGATGCCAATATGGCGATCTCGTTTGGCGTTGGGGTGGTTGGATATCTAGCCGCGGCGATGTTCATCCACGATGCTTACCCGCGCTTTTTATGGTTACTTGTAGGGATTAGCCTGTCGTTGATGAATGTCGCCAAAAATGAAACGGGGCGTGTTGGGTGATGGTGTTTGCATGGCTGGGCCTCTCGCGTTGAAATTGCTTTTGTAGTGCCCCAGATTCCCGAAACCAATGTAGCATCTTCTTAAAAAGAGGCGGTGGGGGGCGGGAAAAGGCCCAAGCGGCGTTAGACCCCCCCCCAATTTACACCCCCGCATAAGGCGGGTAGGGGGGGGGTTGTAGGCGGGGGGGA
>JBDRGC010000039.1:0-4441 GCA_043818215.1 Chloroflexota bacterium
CTACGCCTCTATCTGCCAGACCCTCTCCAATCGCAGTGCTCCGTCCCCCAAGGGGATCCCTAAAAAGCCAGGGACAGGTGTGCTACACTGCGCTCCGCGATGGTCGCAGTTTGGCTCACAAGAATGGCTCCTGCTCCCCCACATGGCCCAGATCGAAGGGGTGGGACCCTTACTCTACTGGCACTTTAAAAACGAAAACTGGCCGCCCGGAATCCCAAAGGGTGTAGCCGCGGCCCTGATGGGCCAGTATTACAGCACCCTGGGGCAGAATACCCTGCTCTTCCGGGAACTTGACCGCATTTTGGCGGCTTTCGCCGAAGCGAATATCCCCGTCATCCTGCTCAAAGGCGCCGACCTGGCCCAGACGATCTACCCCGACCCGGCGCTGCGCCCAATGGGGGATTTGGATTTGTTGGTGGAAAAGGATGATTTGGAACGGGCGGTAGCGTCGGCCCAAAATCTGGGATATTGGGAAGATATTGTCGAATTAAGGCCCGGGTTGAGCTGGGAGATGGGGCTGGGTCATCATATCCATTTGCAGAACGAGCAGCATGCCAACCTGGAACTGCATTGGCGCTTGATTGGCGGTGCCGATGACTGGCGTTCTCCACCAGCAGAATGGGTATGGGCGCAGGCCGAACAGTCGGATCCAAAGAAGCCGTATCAAGTTCTCAATACCCACGCCCATATCCTGTACATCAGCGCCCATCAAGCTCTCCAGCACGGACTGGCAAACGCCCGCCTGATCTGGTTTTACGATGTGTACGTGCTTCTCAAGGCTGAAAATACGATCGATTGGGGTGCTTTGATAACCTGTTCACAAGAAACTGATTGGGGAGCCTCCCTGAGCGCGGTACTATCTGGCGTAGCGAAGTGTTTCGATTATCCTGTTCCAGAGTTTGTATTGCAGCACCTCGCTGAAACCGCTTCCAGGGACGCGACTCTGGTTCGGCAGAGAGCAGAAAGTGGGGTGACGCGTACCGAGAGTGTCTGGCAGGTGGTTTCAGCGCTGAAAGGATCATCCAAATTAAAGTTAGTATGGGCGTATCTGTTTCCCAGCCCTGCCCGAATGCGTTACCGGTATCGCCCAAAGCCAGCCTGGATTTGGCTCTTGTATTACCCCTACCGCTGGGGGGATATTTTTTGCGATATAATAGGGACAGGACTTACGCAGTTGAGATCAAATTTACCGTGGAGAACGCGAAGATCGCAGAGAAATTCTAAAAACAGGGCAAAACTCAGCGTTCTCGGCGTGCTCTGCGGTAAAAATTGATTTGGTTCTGCCTAAGAGCGTAATTCCTAAGGAACTGTGGGACGTAAATTGGGTCGGAAGAGCGCATGAAGGCTATGACCTACCCACTCCTGCCATGTTTACCCTATACATAGCAGCTACGTAGGACATAAGAAGAAGGAAATTAACCACGGATTTTTTATCGTTTTCTCCGTGAGACTCCGTGAAATCCGTGTACGGAGTCACTGCAAATCCCAGAGAGCCAGTTTTTCCTAATGTAAGGAGCAGGTTTTCAGCAATCGAACAGAATGGCTGGGCAATCTTGCTGCCTCGCGGCGGGGTTGCCCGGTCATGTAATAGTATTATCTGTGTAAAGTAATCGTTCACTCCCCTCGTGCCAATGCTTCGCGAAGCATACCCTTGGGGTACTGCGTAGGTACGCCTGATCTGACCCGCGTCAGCGCGGGGCGTTGGGGGAGGCGTTCCCACCCGGAGCGTGAGAACGAGAAGACGGGAATGCTTGAGTGATAGTTAGAGATGATCCAAATTACAGAGTAGCTTAAGGCCTGGAAACCAGGTTAAGGAGACGGTTGTGATGCTAAAGACGCTGAGATTGGAAATTCCTAATGATGTCTTGGGGGCTGTCAGGTTACCGCCAGATGAGATAGAGAAAGAATTCAGACAAGAGTTGGCTTTGGCTTTGTATCAACGTGGTGTGCTTTCTTCGGGCAAAGCTTGTGTTCTTGCGCAGGCGACACGTTGGGAGTTCGAAATGCTGCTCGGTCAAAGAAGGGTTCCCCGACATTATTACGAGGTAGATCTCGAAGAAGATATCCAGTATGCCCACGGCCATTAGTGATTCCTCGACTCTGATCCATTTGACGGCCATTGGAAGGCTGGGATTGCTAAAGGATTATTACAAGAGCATCACAATTCCCACGGCGGTTTGGCGCGAGGTCGTTGAGGATGGGGAGGGGCGTTCTGGTGCATTGGAAATCGAACAAGCGATTGAAGATGGTTGGATAGAAGTAATTGAACCTGAGGACAAGGCAGTGCTCCGTCTCTTGAAACAAGAATTACATGACGGAGAGGCAGAGGTGATTGCCCTTGCTTTGGAAGAGCAGGCTGACTTGATATTTCTGGACGAATCCGATGCCCGGAAAGTAGCTCAACTCTATCAATGTAACCGTTCAGCCCCCCCTGCCCCCCAACTTTGGGGGGAGCCCGTATTTGCTCAATCTAACCCTGGAGAGACCCATGTTGCTCCCCCCAGGATTGGGGGGCAGGGGGGGGCTGAATGGTTACCTATAAATTGCCTAAGACTGGGGTGATAGGATTGTTGATTCGGGCGAGATTGGATGGTAAAGTCTCGTCTTTGTGGCAGGAATTAGATCGCCTTAGACATGAAGGTGGATTCTGGGTTGGCGAGAAACTATACCAGCAGGTGTTGATGGCAGTTTGAGAAGGCGGATAATCGTCGGCCGACTTTTTCCACGCCCCCTCGGTGGACGAAGTCGATCTTTCGGCCTACACCGGCGATATCGGGGATGAAATCATCATTATGGCCGGCATGACTTCGATCCTTCGATAAACTCAGGACAGGTCCTTCGATACTCCCGTTGGTCGCAGGACAGGCGTGCTGGGTGTGCAGGTTGCCCTGTCGGATGGCGACGGCAACACCATCGAATCTGGCGCAGCGGTGGAGAATCCCGCTGATTCGGGCCGCTGGGTCTACACCGCCACCGCCGCGGTCGCAACCGGTACCACGGTGCGTATCGCTGTCCCACAGGGACGCTGTGCAGTGCGTAATCACAGCCGAAGACCGCCCCGGCAGCCTGGGCACTGGCGAAGGAGAAAAAGCGGTTTTGTTTTTCGAGTCTTTGGGAATCGCCGTGGTTAAAACTTTTTGGACACGGATTACACGGATAAAGACGGATTTTTTATCGTTTTCTCCGTTAGACTCCGTGCAATCCGTGTACGGAGTTACTGCAAATCCCAGAGAGCCAGTTTTTCCTAATGTAAGGAGCAGGTTTTCAGCAATCGAATAGAATGGTTGGGCAATCCTGCTGCGTCGTGGTAGGAGTGCCAGGCCATGTAATATAGACTTTCAGAAAAAGATTTTGACTCAGCCTGTCATTCCCAAAGGGACAAGTGTACGAAGCAGCTTTACCGCTGACACTTGCACCGCACTGCGTTTGGTGCAGTGCAGGTGAGCAATCTCATCCTTGGCGAGAAGGAGATTGCTTCACCGAAAAGCGTCGGTTCGCAATGACATCTGGGTTAGCGGAGTCAAAAAAATTATCTTAACATCTATAGTATGATTTGTTGTTCGCGGGATTATTAGAATCTTGTTATTGATTGAATGTAAGCAGTAAGAAATAGGATCATAGGATATGAGTCAAATTGTGTGGGATGTATCCCCAGAAACCTTGTTAGCGCTGAAGAGTTCTCCCAATGAAATCGGCGAAACATTGCGGATGGCCGCCGCGGTAAAGCTTTTTGAATTAGGACGATTTTCTTCCGGCGCGGCTGCGCGATTAGCGGGTGTGCCGCGAGTTGTTTTTCTTTCTCGCCTGGCTGAGTATGGGGTGGATACTTTCCGTTTGACTGAAGAACAACTCCAGAGAGAAACGCGTCTTGCCTGACGTTATTTGCGATACATCCCCTATTCAGTATCTTTATCAGTTGGGGTTATTAGAGTTGTTGCCCAATAACAACAGATGGAATAGGACATATATTTTCACAGATTCACGCAGATAAACAAGGAAAAATCTGTGAAATCTGTGTGCATCTGTGTCCCAAATAGAATTTCAAGAGATCAAACTCTTATTGAGCAACAAGTCTATTAAATTTGTACACAGTCACCCCTTCCCCTCAAACAATGCGTGACATCGTGCCCTTTGGGTAAAATTAGTGTAAAATAGTACCCCGCAGGGGTGTTCGTGGCAAAGAAGGTTCGTTAAATTCGTAGCAAGCTTCCATGCCCCCTAGCAGCTTGTCGGAGAAAGAATAACGGGACACAGATTTTCAGGATTTTACCCTACGGGCACGATGACACAGATTTTTTAATAATTACGGCTTAAAAATCCGTGTTTATCTGTGTTAATCTGTGTCCTATAACAGACCGTTTGACTTCTCCGACAGCCTGCTAGGGTTCTAAAGGAATAGTGTGAGATCATGATCGCGGACACTTATATTCCTCTCATTGTG
>JBDRGC010000040.1:0-3472 GCA_043818215.1 Chloroflexota bacterium
TAGGTGACAAGGATTCTGTCTGACATAGATGTTTCTCCTTACGATACGCCCCGCCCTAGCTGGAAGAGCCTGCGGGCAATCAGAATGTACCAGGCCATACTCGAAAACCCGCCAAGTATGGCAATTATCATTGCCACATCCTCTACGGCTGGTATGAAGGATGAGCAAATTTCAAAGATCAGGAGGAGCCCAAATCCTAATATTCCCGCGTAAGCGCTTGTCTGGCTAAAGATCTTGCTTCGCAGCATCACCAACGACATTCCAATGCCAGAAACTTCCAAGAGAAAGAATGCGAGAAATGTGCCGGGCGTGTGACTTCCGCCTACTGAAAGCATAGCCTGTCCCGCTGCCGCCAATCCTATTCTTTGGCTTTCAGTTGTGGCAGCCGCGTATTGATTGCTTAGGTCAAGCATGGAGAAGGCCCGATTCGTTGCATAGAATACTGCTGTACCAAGGATGGAAATTATCAGGGCAAGGGCGGCATACGTCTTGTTAACTTGGCGGTGGGCGCCATAGAGGGCGAAAAATACGAGTATCCCAAGTGCATCGAGAAGAATATTCAAAAGGCCCAGATTGCGCAGGCCAAGAAACCAATTGTTTTGAAGTAACGTGAACCAGTCGACTATAGTTTCAGGTGACACATTCCCCCCTGGCAAGAAAGTGATGATGATCTCGACAAGCCCTACCAGTACTGCTATCAAGGCAGCCGTTCCGCCGATTTTGCAGAGACTTTGCCATTTGGTATCTGCGGTTTCGACACTAGATTCACCCATTTGTTGATATCTCCATAATGTGATAGATAGGAAAACTTTTTTTCCACTTTGTACGAAACATGGGATTAGAAGGTCGCGGCCCAACGAGAGTTTAGGCCATTCTATGCTCTTGCCATTCTACCACTTGCGGCTTTGCAGAAGGTATAGGGTTGTGGCGGTGGAGAGCACGGTCAGAAACGGTGTTATCTGATGCATCGCCGAGACGGACGCCGGCATGGACTTGTCGGTGCTCAACAAACCGCCAACAACAATGGTGCCGAGAAAAAGCAAGCCGGTGACCACGACAGCGATGAATTCAACCCCGCTTAGTTTAGCCGCCTGGTTTATCTGATAAACGGTTCTGACGAGGAAAACGACCGCCGCCAGCGAGATTAATTTGTGGATAGTCAAGATGATCACACCATACGGCTTTCCAGAATGGCCCAGCCAGATACCGGAAAGAAAAATAAAGAGGAAAAACAACCCCGCGCTTACAACTCGTAATTGGTTCGTACTCATTTTCAACTCTTTGTCTTTTGATGGTTTGTTGCGCAACCGAGAAACCTACAACAATTCCGGCGCCAACAAGACGATGTTACCGATGACCTGGCCGCTTTCCAACAGCGCATTAGCCTGGGCCGCTTCCAGGATGGGAAATTTTTTCATTATCACCGGTTTGATCTTGCCTTCTTCCAGCAGCTTGAACAACGCCGCCCAGTCCTTCAGAAATGGGCGCTTGTCAAGTCGAGATTTACCCGTGCTATAGTACGTGGCGGATCTTCCATTCGGCAACAAATTGAATAGGATAACCTGCCCCAGAAGACGAAACGTGCGTGAAAGACTCAACGGATTGGCGTACCCCACAAATGTGCCGCCACGCCGCAGCAGCGAAAATCCACGCTTGATATAGTCTCCGCCGATTCCATCAAACACAGCATCGAGGCCATCCGGTTCCGCCTGACGGATCACCTCGACGAAATCTTGCGCCTGGTAATCAATCGGCGTTGCCCCGTGTTCGGTCAGGACGTTGTGTTTGCTTTTGGACGCTATCCCGTACATGGTGAGATTGGCCAGTTTGCCAAGTTGCAGGAAAGCTGTTCCAATACCGCCGCTCGCGCCAATAATGAGTACCTTATCCCCAGCCTTGACCTTTGCTGACCGGTGGAGTGTCTGGTAAGCAACGATGTAATTCAGGATCAGTGTGACAGCTTCCGCCGGGTCCAGCGTGGTGGGGATGGGAATCAGCCGGTCACTCTTCCAATAAATGTACTCGGCATAGCCCCCATAAGCCGTCAAAGCCGCTACTCGGTCCCCCACGACAGCGTTGGTGACACCTTTGCCAATCGCATCCACGACGCCAATGACGGCATAGCCCGGCACAAACGGTATTTTGGGCGCAAACGGTGTGCGACCGTAGCGGGCCTCAACGTCGGGCAGGCACACGGGCGCGGCCAGGGTTTTAATCCTTGCCTCCCTGGCTGAGGGCGCGCGCAGGTCATTCTCGATGATCTTGAGAACTTCCGGGGAGCCTCTTTTGGTTACGATGACGCTTTTATATTTCATGGTTTTCTTCTTATCTCCCATTGGATACTATCGTGCGCAAATCCAGCAACGATTGTCAACAAAAGGGATCCAAAAGCAGAGAGAGACAAGACGGCAATAACGCCCGGATTACCCGCGCCGAAGAAATAGTCGAGGAGGATCGAGCCGGGAAACAGATACAGCCAGGCGATGATGCAGGCGGCAAAAGACCACGGCCACAACTTCCCAAGAGAACGCCGCAAGCCAACAAGGAAGTGCGTGCGCCACCAAGTCAACGGCGCATTGATCCTGGTCGCGGCGACACCCACGATGACTCCCAGTACTGGGGGGGCAAAGCCTCCACCCACCAGGAGCATGACGATTGACAATAGAATCAGTACCAGGCCACCGTTCTTCTTGTGGACAAACATGGTTGCCCACACGAGAAAGACCAGGGAAAAGAGGATGGTCAGGATTCCGGTTGCCAAAAAGTTGGGAATGATGGTCATAGCCGGCTCCCCTGCCAGGATGTGAAACAGTTCCGAATCAGACCAGGACAGGATCATCATCCCGTCGGGAGCTACGTTGCCTTGGAGTGTTTCACCGAACCCATGTTCGATGCCCGCCAGTCCCGCAAGAGCGCCGAATGTTGAAACCGTTACTTTGGTCGCGTTTCTCAATTCCACTGCTCCTTATTGCGGCAAAGCAGACTGAAGCTTTGCAGCCAGGTTACGCGCCCAGGCGCGGATCGCCGTCCAATCCCGCACGTCGCTGGCCGGCATCTGGTGGAGGGGGCTGGCCGGCAAACTAGCCAGCAACTTGTGCAAGAGGCCCAGTTTGGCCGGGTCGTACTTGCCGCCAAACAGTTCCGTCGCGACCGGAGTGAGCCAGGGAACCTTGGCCAGCTCTCGATCGAGTTGGGCGCGCACATCCTCCCACTCCTTCTCATCCGATTGAGTTGGTCCCAGCGTAAAAATTGCCACCGGCTGCTGTGTGAGGGCTTGCTGGTGCAGGGATAGAAAGCGCTGCGCGTCTTTGGGCCAGCGCCCGATGTAGAGCGGCGCTCCCAGCACAACCGCGCGGTACCCTGCAAGTGTCCGCACTTGCCGCATGGGCTCAAGATCTACCTCAAGCCCGCTGTCGCGCAGCGTCGCCGCGACGACCTCGGCAACTTCTTGGGTTGAGCCGTACCGTGTGGC
>JBDRGC010000041.1:0-10396 GCA_043818215.1 Chloroflexota bacterium
CTCCTGGCCGGGTTTCCTGGTCTGGCCGCTGTTATTCGTCCCATCTGCCTGGCCGGTACTGTTGACCGGATATGGCGTGCGCGCTGGCGTTATCGGTCGAGCCGACCTGTTGGCAGCGGGCGCATTGGCTGTCTTGTTCCCCTGGCCAGCCTTGATCTTTTCCTTTGTTGGCTTAGAACTATGGCGGCGATGGTGGACGTCCAGGCGCGCAGGCCTGGTTCCGGCGCTGCCTGGGATGTTCTTGGGGTTATTGGTTTACTTGTTGGGGCAAGTGATAAGTGGTTATGGGGGGTAATTGTCTTTTTCGCAAAAGTAGAGTCGACATTGCAGGGATGCAGTCCAAAGACGCGCGCTAAGTACCGTTTGCATATTCGGCGAGTGGTGAGTGGCGATCGGCGAGTGGTGAGTGGCAAGTGGCGGCGAGGACCACTTTTTCGCCGGCTTCAAACCGGAGCTTGGCAATAGCTACGCAGATTTCCAAATGCAGCCGTACATATCATATACCCTGCGCGTTGGGAGCGGCGGTATGCCAGCCACGGACCTCGCCGTACCATCCTGTCCATCCGCCAATGGAGATACATTCAACGGCGGATTGAGCATCACATTCCAACAACCATAGGAAGCGCAGCAGCGATTTCGCTTAAATCTAAAATGGGCCGAAAGGCCCATTCTAGATTTAAGCAGCCTAAGGAATGCGAATTTAATGAACTACCCCGCCGCAAGCGGACGGGGTAATTCATTCCCTTTTTGGGGGTTGGAGGTTTATAATTTATGTATCCGTACATAGCCTGTTACACCGAACCATTTGGATAACACTCCAAATCGGGTAGATATGCAGAGCGGTTCGGGTTACCCCAAGTTAGGCTTTGCCACTTTTTGAATTTTGGTGTATGTGTTTTATAATTGATCTATGTCTACGACAATTTTAGCCACCAAACTTTATATTCCCCCACCTCGGCCTAAAGTTGTCCTGCGCCCCCGCCTGATCGAGCGGCTGAACGAGGGCCTCTCTTCAGGGTGCAAGCTGACTCTCATCTCTGCCTCCGCCGGCTTTGGGAAAACCACGCTGGTCAGCGAATGGGTGAACAATTTACGATTTACGAGTGACGATTTACGAGTGGATTCTGCAAAAGAAAGCAAAATCGTAAATCGAGTTGCCTGGCTGTCACTGGATGAAGGCGATAATGACCCCACACGCTTTCTGACTTACCTCATCGCTGCTTTGCAGACGATTGCCCAAAGCAAGGTCGAAGGAGTTGCAACCAAACTTGGAGAGGGAGTGTTGGGTGTGATCCAATCCCCTCAGCCACCGCCAATCGAATCGATTCTGACAGCCCTGATCAATGAAATCACTACCATCTCCGACAACTTCATCTTTGTCCTTGACGACTATCACATTATTGATTCCAAACCGGTTGACGAAGCCCTCACCTTTCTTCTCAAGCATCTGCCGCCACAGATGCACCTGGTCATCACCACCCGTGAGGATCCAGATCTACCCTTGGCCCGCCTGCGCGCCCGCAGCCAATTGACCGAACTGCGCGCCGCCGACCTGCGCTTTACCCCTGCCGAAGCCGCCGAATTTCTTAACCAGGCGATGAGCCTGCAACTTTCCGCAGAAGATATCGCCGCGCTGGAAGCCCGCACCGAAGGCTGGATAACCGGCCTGCAACTGGCCGCCCTAGCTTTGCAAGGGTCACTTTCCATGCAGGGACACCCAGACACTTCCCGCTTCATCCAATCCTTCACCGGCAGCCACCGTTTTGTGCTGGATTACCTTGTAGAAGAAGTGCTGCAGCGACAGTCGGAACTCATCCGCAGCTTTTTACTGCAAACCTCCATTCTCGAACGGCTCAGTGGGCCGCTATGCGATGCTGTCACTGGACAGAAGGATGGCAGAGGGATACTGGAAACCCTTGAGCGGGGCAACCTGTTCATCGTTCCGCTCGATGACCAGCGCCAGTGGTACCGCTATCACCACCTTTTCACCGAGGTTCTCCTCGCGCACGCGCTGGAGGAACAGCCCGGCCAAATCCCGCTCTTGCACAAGCGGGCAAGTGCCTGGTATGAACAAAACAACCTGCCAGCCGAGGCAATCCGCCACGCACTGGCCGCCAGGGATTTCGAACAGGCTGCCAGGTTGGCTGAGATAGCTTGGCCGGAAACTTTCCGAACCTATCGGCAAAATACCCTTTTCCTGGGTTGGATGAAAGCCCTGCCAGACGAAATAATCCACGCCCGGCCAGTGCTGTGTGCCGGCTATGCCTGGGCTTTACAGGATATGGGCGAATTCGAAAATGCCGGTCGCTGGTTGAGTCTGGCAGAAAACCCGCCAAGCGCGGCGGTACTTTTTGTGGACGAAGCAGAATTCCAGGCCTTGCCAGGCAACATCGCCGTGGCTCGGGCATATATCGCCATGGCCCTTGGCAATGCGCCAAAAGCGGAGCAGCAGGCCCGCCGGGCGCTCTCTCTTCTTCCCGAGGCCGATCTTTTCCGGCGCGCGGGTGCGATCGCGATAGTAGGGATGGCCTGTTTACAAAATGGGAATTTGGAAGGGGCTGCCAAGGCCATTTCCGAGGGGATGGAGATGGCCGTAAAGGCTGGGAGTCCGGACATCGCGCTCAGCGGCGCATTCCCGCTGGTGGATATCCGGCTGGTTCAAGGACGTCTGCGCGAAGCGGTAAAAATCTTTGAAAACTTGTTGGAAAAGACGCAGACGCCGGGCAAACCGGCTTTGCCGGGAACGCCTGACCTATATCTGGGTTTATGCGGGCTGCTTCTCGAACAGGGCGACACGGAAACCGCCCGACAGTTTCTACAAAAAAGCGAGGAACTGGGGGAGTCGGCCGGTTTGCCAGATTGGCGCTATCGCTCGTGTCTGACTCATGCCCGGTATCTGGAGATCCTGGAAAACTTGGCTGGCGCTCTTGAACAGATTAATCAGGCAGAACGCTTGTATATGCCGAGTGCGCTTCCCAACCTGCGTCCCCCGAACGCCTTGAAAGCCCGTTTGAGGGTTAAGCAGGGCCGGCTGGATGAAGCCCTGGCATGGGCGCGCGAACAAAGCCTGACTACCCGCGACGATTTGGATTTCTTTCACGAATTCGAGCATATCACGCTAGCCCGGGTACTCATCGCCCAGCATCAAAACGACCCGCTAGCTGGTTCCATTCATCAGGCAATCTCTTTGCTGGAGCGCCTCCTGCAAGCGGCAGAATCAGGCCGAAGGATGGGCAGCGTGATCGAAATCCTGGTGGTGCAAGCGCTCGCGCTCCAGGCACAGGGTAATGTCTCCCAGGCTCTCGCGTCAATGGAGCGTGCTTTGGCACTGGCTGGGCCGGAGGGCTATGTTCGCATCTTTGTGGATGAGGGCGAAGCGATGCGATTGTTGATTGCTGATTTTCGATTGATAATTAAGAAACTATCGCCCCAAGATGCTCACCCGCTACGCGGGTATGTGGAACGACTCCTGGCGGCTTTTCCACAGCCACGCGAAGCCAATCCAAAATCCAAAATGATCGAGCCATTGAGCGAGCGTGAACTGGAAGTGCTTAGGCTTCTCGGAACCGAATTGAGTGGCCCAGAGATTGCCCGCGAACTGATCGTGTCCCTGAACACCTTTCGCACCCACACCAAAAACATTTTCAATAAGCTTGGGGTGAATAATCGCCGGGCGGCTGTGCGTCGCGCAGAAGAGCTCGATTTATTCTAAAAAACAGAAATGAACAAACCCAGCCCTGACAGGAGTCCCAAATCACCTGTCAGGGCTTTTTATTTTCCTCACAAGTTCCAGATAATAAATCACAACCTCAATCACCACATGATGTGATGACGTCTCACCACATTCCCTTGTATCCTTGGGTCGAAGCAAAGAACGAAACCATCGCTTTTGAAATCCATCCATCCGGTCAAGAGGCACAGAATGAGTGAAACACCTACACCAATAAAAGCCCATCCCGAGCCTGAACTTTACGAAATCCGCGTCAGGGGACACCTGGATGCCTGCTGGGCCAACCGGTTTGAGGGCCTGACCATCACACTGGAAAACAACGGCGACACGCTTTTAACCGGTCCGATAATTGACCAAGCCGCGTTGCATGGTTTGCTGAAAAAAGTGCGTGATTTAGGTTTGCCATTGGTCTCGGTCAGTCCTGTCTAACCCGGTCCCTCGACTACGCTCCCCCTTCGGGGACTTCGCGGGACAGGCCAGGCGGATCAGTCAGACGTCAAATAGCAAATGGATATTCGCTACTTGGAAAGGAGGTTTGCCTTTGATAACATTTCCAGCCCATTTCTACCCCCGGTAACCGGGTGGCGACATCTAATTTTATGCAAATCCAAATTAATGAAACTAATCAATATTGTTCAAAAAGGAGAAAAATGAATACAAACAGCAAGACCACCCAGGAAGAAATGAAAACCAGGTTCTCAACTTTATGGATTTTTATCATGTTCAATATGGCTTTTGCAGATATTATTGGCATGATGTATCCAGGATTCATGGCAAAAATCGTTGCAGGAACTCCCGTCGACGGTACGGTCGTTACCCCCACGTTATTGCTGATCGGAGCTTTCATTCTTGAGATTCCAACAGCCATGATCTTACTATCCCGGCTGCTGAAGCATGGCATCAATCGTTGGGCTAACATGATCGGCGGGTTAATCACAATTATTTTTGTACATGGGATGGGATCGCCCACGATTGTCTACTATTTTTTTGAGACGATTGAAATCCTCTCGTGCCTGGCGATTATCTGGTTTGCATGGAAGTGGACTAACCCTGAAGGTTAGCCCGGATAATAAAATCAAACGAACACCATGCCTTTGCTCAGGAATGGATTGGCTAAGGTATGGTGTTACTCAAGGAGAAAAAAATGAAAAACTTACAGAAAGTTGGCGGCATTGCCGCACTGATCGGGGCAGCAACAAACCTCCTGGGCCTTGGGGTGTTTGTAACCTTGCTGCTACCCAAAGGTTTCGGTTCCGAAGACCCTGATCCAGGCCAGATCGTGGCTCTTCTTGCGGACAACCAGGCTATCATGCGCGTATGGAACCAAATCATCTGGTTGGTCTTCGGCGTGTGTCTGATCTTCCTGGCGCTGGCGCTCTATGAGCGATTGAAGGCTGGCTCACCTGCACTGGCACAGGTAGTGACCATCTTCACACTGATCTGGGCCGTCCTGGTCATTGTGGTCGGCGCACTCTCGATCAACAACTTGAGCACAGTCGTCGAACTCTATGGCAAGAACCCGGCTCAGGCTGCAACGGTCTGGTTGACACTCGACTCTGTGGAAACCGGTTTGGGCGCAGGCGGCGGGGAAACGATAGTCACCGGCCTATGGTTTCTACTGCTAAGTTGGGCAGCCTTGTGGGCAAGGGAGCTTCCGAGGGTATTGAACTACCTTGGCGTGGTGCTCGGTGTAGCAGGCATCGTCTCGGTTGTCCTGGCCTCGACTGGCCTGATGGCCGTCTATGGATTGGGTCTCATCATCTGGTTCGCTTGGCTCGGCATCGTCATGTTGCGCAGGAGCCCTGTCTCGGCGGCGTAAAAACCCGCCACAGAACAACAACCTTTTCGACTTCGAGGCTCAACGGCAAGTAGGAGTATTGGAGAGGGTGGTAGTCCGGCAGATGCGCCAGATGTCAAATAGTAAAACTCATCCATATCGTTCAAAAAAGGAAAAAAACATGAAAACCTTGCAGAAATTTGGCGGATTCGCCGCCCTGTATATGGCAGCCGCCTACCTGATCGGAATGACCATCTTTCTCGTCGTTCTGGACTACCCCAGCATAACCGACCCGGCCCAAAAGGTGGCCCTGCTCGTCGAAATGCAAATGGTCACCTTTTCGACCAACCTGCTCATGTACGTGTTCTTTGGCGTTTTTCTGATCGTCCTGTCGCTGGCGTTGTACGACCGGTTGAAGTCCGGTGCACCGGCGATCATGCAGGTGGCAACCGTGATCGGGATCATCTGGGCTGGCTCGCTGATCGCCAGCGGCATGGTCGCGAATGCCGGGATCGCCCCTGTCGTTGCGCTCTATGCCAAAGACCCAGCCCAGGCTGCGTTGACCTGGCAGGGCATTGAATCCGTAGCAAACGGGCTGGGCAACGGTAATGGCGAAATCCTGGGCGGACTTTTGACGCTGCTGGTCAGCCTGGCCGCGCTGCGGGCTGGCGGGCTTCCCAAGGGCCTGAATATCCTAGGCTTGTTGGTTGGCGCGGTGGGCATCATCACCATTCTCCCGGGGTTGATCGACCTGGTCGGAGTTTTTGCCTTGAGCCAAGTCATCTGGTTCTTCTGGCTGGGCATCATCCTTTTGCGCAACAACCCAAGCCGGGCAGTGTAATACCAACAGCCTTTTCGACTTCAAGTTTCAACAGCAAACAAGAATATTGGAGAGGTTGCATCTCAACCTCTCCAATATTGAAATGTAAAAAAACAATGACATAAAAAGGAGAGAAAAAATGAATAAAGCAAAACAATTTGGGGAAACCGTAAAAGGTTATAACATCCCTGTTTTAAACGAGCGAGAAATAAGAGCATCGGCAGGAATACTATTTTTAGTTTTGTTCTGGTCCTGGATGCTGGTTATATTTAAAGAGAATTATCTCCTGTTAAAGTATTTTAACACGATCTTCCTTACAGATTTCATAATACGGGTATTGATTAGTCCTAAATATTCTCCTTCATTAATAATAGGGCGTTTGATTGTAGGCAATCAAAATCCCGAATATGTGGGCGCTGTCCAAAAAAAGTTTGCCTGGACAATCGGTCTGGTTTTAGCATCGATCATGTTCCTTCTAATAGTTGTAATGAATTCAGATAGCCTCATTAATTTTATTATCTGTCAAACCTGCCTAATATTCTTATTCTTTGAATCTGTGTTTGGCATTTGTTTAGGATGTAAATTTTATCCAATGTTTCATAAAGAAAAAACTCAATACTGTCCTGGTGAAATTTGTGATGTAAAGGCAAAACAAGAGATTCAGAAAACGTCGTTACTGCAAATCGGTGTTGTTATTGGATTTTTCGCGTTTGTTATAACAACAGCAATCTTGTTTAACGATAGGTTTAGTGCAAAACCGACTGACTTGTGGGTTATAGTGAAATCTGTTTTTTCAATATAAATATTGTTTTCTACTTTAGTTTCCGCTAACTGGAATGGATAAAAAAAGCGGTAATGGCGTAAAACGTGGTAATCTTGTTTTGTGAAAAAATCCCACGACACCACCATTACCAAAACGAATCATACCATAACCGTTTTGGAAGAACTACTTGAAGGGTTGCCCATTGGAACAAATCTTGCGATGATGCATGTATTCTGGGCGTTATTGAGCGGGCAGTTGCTACCGAGTCGAGGCGCATTGTTTCCTGCCTTGAAAGCAATTGGACTGGAAGATGATGGAGTACGCCGAGGCTGGACAGCAGTTCATAGTGGCGTCTGGCAAACAACAACTCTGATAGCGCGATGGAGCAAGCATGTGGAAGGCTTGTCCGAGTGGAAACAACATGAATATGAAGGCTACAAACCTGTGGTAGCAGATGTAACCGCTTTTTGGCATCCGACCTTGAAAAACTGTCCAAGCAAGCATTATCACCCTGCGGCAGGGCGTGCTTTGCCAGCGGTCATCTTTGGGGTGGTAGGCAAGGTAGGCGAAATCAATGGACAGCGGATCGCATTGCCACAGGCATTTGAACGCGTGCGTCCCAAAGACCCAAGTGAAGCGCGGCTATGGCGTGACATTCTCAAGAACATCACTAAAACGCTTTGTGTAGACGAAATTGTCGTGGTAGACGCAGGTGTGAAGATACGTAGCCTGCAAAAAGCAGGACTGAAGCAGTATGAAGTGCGTTTGGCAAACAACTTCACTGCACGTCGCAATGTGACGCCCAAGTATTGCAAGAAAGGGCGCAAGCCTGTATATGGAGAACTGATTCGTCCGCTAACGCGTATGCACAAAAACAAAATACTCACCGCAACTGCACCTGACGAGACCCAAAGTTGGGAAGAGAAGGGGCACATCCTGCGAGCAGAGATTTGGCGTAACTTGGTTTTACCTGACTGCGCGCCTGATAAACACAACCAAACCTTTGATGTCTATGCCATTTATGATCCCGATTTTGATACGCCCTGGTTGTTGGCAACTCCTGTCGTTCTCACACCTATCAGCGTCAGAAATATTTACAAAGACCGTTGGCCGGTCGAACAAATTCCTTTGAGCGCCAAACAGATGATCGGTTCTCATCGCCAATTTGTTCATGCCGAAGAAATGATCCAGCGTTTGCCTGAACTGACCCTCATGGCTGGTTCTATTCTAAGTTTTCTCGCAGCCACCGCACCCGCCACCCCCACAGGGTTTTGGGATCGAAAGCCCAAAAGAACTCCTGGTCGTTTTCGCCGCACACTGGCCGGGCGCACATTTCCCGAAGTTGCCAATCTTTCTGGGTGACTTCGAAAAAAGAACTCGGTTACTGCCCATTTGCCCAAAGGAAATCTGGCTCGTGACCCAAAAATGGCGGCATCAGCGCCAACGTAGTCGGTTTGTCTCAGAAAATATCTAATTTTGTAAGGTTCAAGTCTGCCGGAAGAAATTTCCGGTATGTGTGCTTGTCAACTTTAGCGGAAACTAAAGTTCTACTAAAAAGGGAAATATGGCACGGTTCACACTGAGTAAAAAGCTGCTTTACAATTTTTATGACAAGTATTCCTGCACAAGACCCTAAATATGGCATATTTCAACGCAAAAGGCGTTTTATTGCCACATATGGTGGTGCAAATCTGGTGCAAATTGTAAAGGTGTTTTTGCCACAAACTGGGCTTTTCTGAACCGTGCCGGAAATATCTATGAAAGCGATCGTATACACAAATTACGGATCACCGGATGTTCTTGAGCTCAAATCAAAGAGGTAGAAAAACCTTGTGCTGGTAACTTGCTTCATCTGTCAAGTTTTTGGGATTTTAGAACAGGAATTTTGCCAGTCTATAGTCTTCCTCGTTCGAGAAATTGCACCTGAATGACCATCTTTCGGGGAAAAATCATCATCAACATCGTCGGTAAGGAATAGCTGAGTCATGGTAGCGACAAGAATCATCCTGTCAGCCTTATGGGTCGCGCTCATGCTGACCCACCTGTTATTTTGCCACTACATTTGCGAACTCATCAATTCGGGGATTATCCTATTATTTAATGTAAATTACCCTTGACATTATGTATGCTTTGGGTTACTATATGTATATCAAAACATACTAAAAGTAAGCATAAGCAGACAAAGGAGTAAAAACATGTCTTATCAGGAAAAAAACATCACCGTCTCTTTAGTGAGCTACCTACTGATCATGGGGTACTATCTGGTCAATTTGTTTCAAATGTTCCAGGAAGGGGAACTGGTTTCGACCAGGCTCTTCGGCCTGTCGGCACTCGTCATTTTGGCAACGATCATTGTCAATATTATCGCCATCATTCTCACCAACATCGTGCTCACCATCGTCGAGGCCGTCAAGGCCCAAAAATACGATGAGCCGCGCTTTATTGCGGATGAACGTGACCAGTTGATCGGATTGAAAGGCATACGCTCTTCCTACATCACGTTTTCCGTCGGTGTTTTGGTTTCCGTGCTGGCCTTTGCTTTTGGACAACCTCCCCTGGTGATGGTCAGTATGATCATTTTCTTCGCCATTGCCGCTGAAATCATGGGAGGTATTTCACAGATCTACCTTTACCGAAGAGGTTTCTAAAATGGACAAGCGCCAGGTTAGAAACAACATTCGGAAATTACGTTTTCACCACAACGAAATGACCCAGGAACAACTGGCTGAAAAAGCAGGTGTGACGCGGCAAACCATCATTGCCATCGAAGGCGCAAAATACGCCCCTTCCCTGGAACTGGCTTTTCGGATTGCCCTGGTCTTCGGCGTACCTTTGGGAGAGGTGTTCTCTTACGATCCCGAAGATGATTCTAACCAGACAATCAATAAAATATCTTAAAGGAGATAGGAATTTATGAAAACTGCCATTTAAAAAATGCCCCCCCGAAGATAGATGGCGATCACAATTTTATTCAAGCTCAATTCAATGAAACTCATCCATATCTTTCAAAATAAGGAGAAAAGAAATGAATTCAAACAAAACCGCAAGAATTGCAGGATTTTGGTATCTGCTCGTGGCTATATTCGGTGCCTTCAACGATATGTTTGTAAAACCAAAACTTTATGTGTCCGGCGATGCCGCTGCCACAGTTACTAACATCCTGGCATCTGAGCGGCTATTCCGTCTCGGTATCATGAGCAATCTTATCACCATAATCTGTTTCTTGTTTTTAGCCAATGCCCTATACAAGCTGTTCAAATCAGTGGACAAGGACCTGGTCAGGCTGATGGTCATATTCATTATGGC
>JBDRGC010000042.1:0-15060 GCA_043818215.1 Chloroflexota bacterium
GCGGTTCATCGAGACCGGCCTCAGCGACAACTGGATGGACGGGCCCCGGCGACAGACCGGATTCGACATCTCCGTGTCCTCCGAGATCATGGCCATCCTCGCGCTGGCCAACGACGCCAAGGACATGCGGGCCCGCCTCGGGCGGATCATCATCGGCATGAATAAAGACGGCGACCCCGTGACGGCCGAGGACCTCGGCGTCGCCGGGGCCATGATGGTCCTCATGAAAGACGCCATCAAGCCCAACCTCATGCAGACCCTCGAAGGCCAGCCCACCTTCGTCCACGCCGGACCCTTCGCCAACATCGCCCACGGCAACAGCTCCATCATCGCCGACAAGATCGCACTCAAGTTGGCTGATTATGTTGTGACCGAGTCCGGTTTTGGAGCCGATATCGGCATGGAAAAATTCTTTGATATCAAGTGCCGCTATTCTGGCCTGATTCCCAACTGCGTGGTACTGGTTGCCACAGTCCGGGCGCTCAAGATGCACGGCGGCGGCCCCACAGTCAAAGCAGGCGCGCCCCTGGCCTCTGAATACACTGAAGAGAATCTCGAACTGCTCGAGGCTGGCCTGCCCAACCTTCAAGCCCACATCGAGAATGCCAAGAGCTTCGGTATCCCCGTCGTGGTGGCCGTCAACAGCTTCAAGGACGACACCCCTGCGGAGGTTGAACTGGTGCGCAAGGGAGCGATTGCCGCTGGCGCCGAAGACGCGGTCGTCTCCCGCCACTGGATGGAGGGCGGCAAAGGCTCGGTCAAGCTGGCCGAAGCCGTTGTGGCAGCCTGCGAAAAGCCCATCGACTTCAAGTTCCTCTACCCGCTGAAGGGCACCAGCATCAAAGATAAGATCGAGATCATCTGCAAGAAGATCTACGGCGCCGATGGTGTGGAATACTCCGAAGAAGCTGAGAAGAAGATCGATCTCTACACTAGGCTGGGCTTCGATGAACTGCCGATGTGCATGGCCAAGACTCACCTCAGCCTGAGCCATGACGCTACCCTCAAAGGCCGGCCGACGGGTTTCACCGTCCCGATCCGCGACCTGCGCGCCTCTGTCGGCGCGGGATTCATCTACCCGCTCCTCGGCGAGATGAGCACCATGCCCGGCCTGCCCACCCGCCCGGTTTACTATGATGTAGACCTGGATTTGGAGACCGGTCAGGTGACAGGGTTGTTCTAATACCGGCAGATACCCCGGTTCTGTATAGAAATAGGATAAATCTAATATAAGTGGCTGCTGATGGCTTATTGGCAGCCACTTTTGATTTTGTCGTTTATAATTTGGTCAATATCTTGACAATGTTTGGCTCAACACTATAACAAATTTATAATAATACGAATGGGAAATGAGCTATTCAATCGGGTGTGTTTCAACTGAGTTGGAGTAAGACATTTCGCCGGTTGAGCGGTATCCTGAGTTCATCGAAGGGTAGCCGATGCTTTTTCGGCGTACACTTGCGCTGCACTGCAAGTGCAGGTGTCGAAACCAAGAAATGTCGCTTTGACCGAGTAATATCGCTTGATTTCGATACGGGCGACGAAAAACATGTCGCCCTACTCAATCAGCGCTTTCAAATGAAATGAAACACACCCTATTCAGTCCCATCATCGTTTCTGGCTAACTTTTCAACTGTTAACAGTAAAGGACAAAATTCGTTCTTTTCTCAATTCGATGTAGTGTTGTCGGAAATCTAATAATGTCAAAGAAATCACAAATTCGGCAACGAGGATGATTAGATGAATTCGGGAGCGGTTCCCACAAGTTGGCACGAATACCGGAGCGGTTGGAAGCGCGTCGATGCGGAGGTCGTCGCAGAGGCATTGGTCACGATAAATGTCAATGGCGCCGAGTTGGTGACGATTATGTGTACCCCCCGCGAGCAGGATTGGTTGGCGTTGGGTTTTTTGAGAAACGAAGGCATGATCGAAAGCATAGACGAAGTCAAAAATGTGCATATCTCCCGAAGCGGCTGCTGTGTAGACGTTTGGCTGAACCATGCAATCGTCAAACCCGAGCGAGTCATCAAGACATCTGGCTGCGGAGGGGGCGTGACCTTTGATGATCCATCTATCGGGATCGAGCCGCTACGAGATAACCTGCGCGTCACGCCAGAGATTATTTACACGGGGTTCAATCGGCTGCAATCTCCAGACAGCCTGTACGCCCGTTCGCGCGGTGTCCACGCGGCGGGATTGGTGGACGCGGAAAATGAACGTTTACTCGCTACCGCCGAAGACGTGGGACGCCACAACGCGGTTGACAAAATCGTTGGTGCGTGTCTGATGAAAGGCATCGAAACCCGAGGGCGAATCTTACTTGTCACTGGACGTGTCTCATCTGAAATGCTGCGCAAAGGAGCATTGATGGGCTGCCCGGTCATCGCCTCCCGCACATCACCGACCTCACTCTCGGTGGAGATGGCGCGCGCCTGGAATGTGACTCTGATAGGTTATGTTCGCCAGGGAAGTATGCGGGTTTATACTCATCCTGAGCGATTGGGGTACGTGGAGCCTGTCACTGCAACACAACGAGAAAAGCTCATTTTATCCAAAGCACATCAGAATGTGTGACATCCGTTATTTGACGCTAACACATTGCCCGTTTATACTTTTCGCGATGCTTTCACTAAGGAGCAATTTATGAGCGATGCACCTATCGACCTGGCACTACTCGACCCAATCATCGAAGAATTCAAGAGTCAAAAAGGTGCCGTCATTCCCGTCTTGCAGCGTGCTCAAGATGTGTACGGCTACCTGCCCAAAGAAGTGTTGACTGCAATATCGAAGAAGACTGGGGTACCCCAGAGCCGCTTGTACGGCGTGGTCACATTCTATTCCCAATTCAATTTGGAACGCCAGGGACGCCATATTGTACGCATTTGCGATGGGACCGCCTGCCATGTGCGCGGCGCCCCCAAAATTGTCGAGGCCATCGGAGACGCGCTTAACCTCGAACCTGGCAGCAGCGACCTAGATTACAAATACACCCTCGAAATTGTATATTGCGTAGGCTCGTGCGGATTGGCCCCGGTTGTTGTGGTGGACGATGTGGTCTATGGGCACACCAAACCGGATACCCTGGTAGAACGATTGCTGCAATTAGCGTAGGAGTTACGCACTTGGGACAACTGACACCATTTTATTACCGCAGAGTACGCTGAGAACGCTGAGATTTTTTCTGTTTTCCCCGTTTTTCTCCGCGATCTTCGCGATCTCAGCGGTAATTTGGTTTCAACTGAGTAAGACTTATAGAGTAACGCGTAGAGGAGATTTTTTATGCCTGTACTAAAAAATAGCGAAGACTTGCTATCCCTGCGCATCTCCGCGCAAGAGATACAGCGCAAAGACCGGGCTTCTGGAGCAACCATTTTCATCGGCATGGGAACCTGTGGAATCGCTGCCGGGGCGTCCGCGGTAGCCGATGCAATTCGTAAAGAACTGGATGAACGGAAACTGGACACCAAAATACTAAACGTTGGCTGTATTGGGATCTGTGTCAAAGAGCCATTAGTAGATATTAAACTACCGGGCAGAGCACGTGTCACTTACTTCCATGTCCAACCCAAAATGGTTCCGCGGCTCATTGAAGAGCACTTGCTGGGGGGAAAGATTATCAAGAAATGGGCACTTGCTCAGATGGCTGATGAGGGTGAGGTGCTGGAAGAAGGGGTGATCACTTATCAGGAACACCCCTTCTATAGCAAACAAATCCGCATTGCGCTGCGCAACTGCGGGATGATCGACCCTGAGAGCATCGACGAATATATTGCCGCTGATGGGTACCTCGGCTTGAACAAAACGCTTTTCGGGATGGATTCCGAAGACGTGATCGAAGAGATGAAAGACTCCGGGCTGCGCGGCCGCGGTGGAGCCGGGTTCCTGACCGGCCTCAAGTGGGAGTTTTGCTACCGGGCGCGCGGTTACCCGAAATATGTTATCTGCAACGCTGATGAGGGCGACCCCGGTGCGTTCATGGATCGCTCCATCCTGGAGGGCGATCCCCATGCCGTGCTGGAGGGGATGATCATCGCCGGTTATGCCATCGGCGCGCCGGAAGGTTATATTTACTGCCGGGCTGAGTACCCGTTGGCGATAGAGCGTTTGAAGAAAGCCATCGCCCAGGCCCACGAGTACAACCTGCTGGGAGATAACATCCTGGGTTCGGATTTCTCCTTCGATTTGAAAGTCAAAGAGGGCGCCGGAGCCTTCGTCTGCGGCGAGGAAACTGCCCTGATTGCCTCCATCGAAGGGAAACGCGGCGAGCCGCGCCCCAGACCGCCATACCCGGCAGTCTCCGGCCTGTGGGGCAAGCCGACCAATGTCAACAACGTTAAATCCTTCGCCATCACGCCTCAGATCATGCTCAAGGGTGCAGACTGGTTCAGCAGCATCGGTACGCCAGCCTCAACGGGGACAGCAGTTTTTGCCCTGACCGGCAATATAATAAACACCGGCCTGATCGAAGTACCCATGGGCATCACCCTGCGCGAGATCATCTACGATGTCGGCGAAGGTGTCCCCAAAAAGAAGGAATTCAAGGCCGTGCAAACTGGCGGCCCCCTGGGGGGATGCCTGCCGGTCGAAGCCCTGGATACTCCCGTGGACTTTGACTCCCTAACCGAAGCGGGCGCCACAATGGGGTCGGGCGGTATGATCGTTGTCGATCAAGATACCTGCATGGTCGAGCTGGCCCGTTATTTCCTGACCTTTGCTTCGGCGGAGTCGTGTGGCAAGTGCGTCCCGTGTCGGATTGGCGGCCAGCGATTGTTAGAGATACTGCTACGCATCACCGGGGGACAGGGGAAGATGGAAGACCTGGACGAGATCGAATACATCTCTGATAATATGAGGGAAGGGTCTTTGTGCGCCCTGGGACAACTCACCCCCGGCCCGGTCATGGCCTCCCTGCGTTTCTTCCGTGAGGAGTATGAGTCCCACATCAAAGAGAACTTCTGCCCGGCTGGCGTTTGTCAGGGGATGTTTACTTACGAAATCGATGAAATCAACTGTCCTGGCTGCGGATTGTGCCTGAAGGCCTGCCCGCAAGAGGCAATTAGCGGCGAAAAGAAACAGCCGCACGTCATCGACCAAAGCATCTGCATTCAGTGCGGGGCATGTTACCAGGTGTGCAAACTCGGTGTAATTGATATAACACCAATACAAGCAGCAGCACCGGTTGAGGCAGCATAAGAAAGGAGTCAACGAGACAATGGCAATCGTAAATATGAGCATTGATGGACAAAAAATCCAGGCGGAAACTGGACAAACGATTCTTCAGGTAGCTCGGGAAGCGGATATCTACATTCCGGTGCTGTGTGATCATCCTGCGCTGCCACCTGAGGGAGCTTGCCGCATTTGTCTGGTGGAGATCGAAAAGCAGCGCAACTTACAGCCAGCCTGCACTTTCCCTGTTTCTGATGGACTGGTGGTGCATACCAAAACTCCCAGGGCAATACAGGCGCGCAAGTTTTCATTGGAACTGCTCATTTCTGACCACCCATTGGATTGCATGACCTGCGACTCCACCGGCAATTGTCTGCTGCAAGACCTGGCCTACGAATATGGGGTCGAAGGAGACCGGTATGAAGGCACGAAGCACCATTACTCCGTAAATGACCCCAACCCCTTCATCCAGGTTGACCGCAACAAGTGCATCCTGTGCCGCCGCTGTGTCCGGGCTTGCGGAGAGATCAACGGCGTTGAGGCCATCAGCGTTTTCTACCGAGGTTTCAACGCTTATATTGGCTTTGGCGCCAACAGCCACATGGAAGACAGCCCCTGCGAATTCTGTGGAAGCTGCGTGGCGGTCTGCCCCACGGGGGCATTAACGCCGAAAATATCGCTTGGCAAAGGCCGCACCTGGCAAGTTGAGCGCGTTCACACAACTTGTGCCTATTGCGGCGTTGGCTGCCAACTCGAGCTGGAAGTCAAGGACAACAAGATCATCAAGGTTAATTCGGCCTGGGATGGGCCAGCCAACCACGGTTGGACCTGTGTCAAAGGCCGCTTTGGCTGGGATTTCGTCCATCACCCGGATCGGCTGACAAAACCGCGGGTGAGAAGATATTTGTTAGAGAATGACGACAAGCCGACGGGCAAGGAAGCAGGAAGCAGGAAGCAGGAGGCAGGAAGCAGGAGGCAGGAGGTAGGAAGCAGGAGGCAGGAGGTAGGAAGCAGGAGGCAGGAGGCAGGAAGCAGACCTGATCCCTGGGATTGGGTCGAGGTGGATTGGGATACGGCTCTCGACATCACTGCCGGCAAACTTCGCCAGATCCGCGATACTCACGGTGCAGACAGCATCGGCGTGATGACATCGGCCAAATGCCTGAACGAAGAAAACTACCTGATGAACAAGTTCACCCGGCAGGTGATCGGGACGAATAACATAGACCACTGCGCCCGTCTTTGACACTCTAGCACCGTGGCCGGTCTGGCCACTGCATTTGGTTCGGGCGCAATGTCCAACTCGATTGACGATATCACCGAGCAAGCGCAAGCTTTCTTCGTCATCGGTTCGAATACTACGGAACAACATCCGGTTATTGGAATGCGCATCCGGCAGGCCGTGAGACAGCGCGAGGCAGTGCTGATAGTGGCCGACCCGCGGCGTATTCGCTTGACCGATTTTGCTACCCTCCACTTGCGGCATGAACCGGGTACCGATATTGCCCTGATCAACGGCCTGATGCATATCATCCTGGCGAACGGATGGGAAGATAGAGAATTTATCGCCGCCCGCACCGAGGGCTGCGACGATTTCAAATCCGTGGTGGAAGAATATACCCCGGATCGGGTCGCCGAGATCACCGGGGTTCCAGTCGAGCAGTTGCAGCAAGCCGCCGAATTGTTAGCTAAGAATAGGCCGGGCGCGGTGCTGTGGGCGATGGGCATCACCCAGCACACCACCGGAACGCATAACGTGATGAGTCTGGCTAATCTGCAAATGTTGCTGGGCAATATGGGCGTTCCCGGCGGCGGAGTCAACCCCCTGCGCGGGCAGAACAACGTTCAAGGCGCTTGCGACCTGGGCGGCCTGCCGAATGTCTACCCCGGATATCAGCCCGTTACCAGTGCGGAAGTGCGCGAGAAGTTCGCAAAGGCTTGGGGCGTTCAGATAGATGACGGAGAACCGAAGACAGAAGACGGACCTCTGTCACCGGTCGCCGGTCTTCCATCCGCCATCCTCGGTCTTCCGTCCTCGATCGGTCTGGGCATCACCGAAATGATCCCTGCCGCTGGTGAAGGCCAGGTCAAAGCGCTCTACATCCTGGGTGAAGACCCGATAATGAGCGACCCGGATACCAATCATATCCGCCATTGCCTGGAGACCTGTGAGTTCGTCATCCTGCAGGAAATCTTCCCCTCCGAAACTGCGCCTTACGCAGATGTGTTGCTGCCGGGCGTAAGTTTTGCCGAGAAGACGGGCACCTTCACCAACACCGAGCGCCGCGTGCAGATGGTGCGCAAAGCCATCGAGCCGCCCGGCGAAGCCAAACCGGATTGGTGGATCACTGCTGAGTTAGCCAAACGTGTACTCCAGACTTCCGAAGTCTCTCGTCGAATTAACCCCGAGGCTCCCTTCAGCGGCTGGGATTATGAGAATACCGCTCAGATCATGACCGAGATCGCGGCCCTGACTCCCAGCTACGCTGGAGTCAGTCACGCGCGGCTGAATGCCGGCGAGACCCTCCAGTGGCCGGTCAAAGACGAGAATCATCCCGGCACGCCGATTCTCCACATAGGGCAATTCGCCCGCGGCCTGGGCAGGTTCACCCCTGTCGAGCACATTCCGCCTGCTGAGTTGCCCGATGATGAGTATCCCATTCTTTTGAGCACCGGGCGCGTCCTGTATCACTGGCACGGCGGGCAGATGACCCGCCGCTCCAAAGGCTTGTTGGAAATCTACCCGCAGTCGCTGATCGAAGTCAACGAAGAAGACGCATTAAAATTAGGATTAAACGGGAACAAGCGGGTACGTGTCACGTCTCGCCGCGGCAGCATCGAAGTGAAAGCACTCATCACCGACCGCGTCCCCCCCGGTATGGTGTACGCCAACTTCCATTTCCCGGAGTCGCCTGTAAATGAATTGACCATTGCGGCGCTGGACCCGATTGCGAAAATCCCAGAATACAAGGTCTGCGCGGTGAAGGTGGAGGCAGTGTAGAATCCGATAAGCTTGATGATATACTTATATCTATGGAATTCGAATGGAATGAAGGCAAAGCCACAACTAATTTGTCGAAGCATGGCGTCTCATTTGACGAGGCCAAGACTGTATTCTATGAAGAAAGTTGAAATAGAAATGGATGATGAGCTTCGCCCGGAGTACGATTTGAGGTGCTTACGAGTGAGGAAAGTTGGCCCCGGTCGGAAGGGGTTCGGGGACTTTGTCCGTTTAGAGATGGATGTGGCGAATGTGTTTCCCAATTCTGAGGCGGTTAATGAAGCTCTCCGATTTTTAATTAGAATCACAAGAGGAAATAAGCCAGCTTTGTTTGGTATCGAAGACATGTACTAGCGATTGGCATGACTTTCTCAATGGATGAAGAATCCCCCCCCGCCATCATTAATCTCCAGCGGCGCGCCCGGCTGCTGGCAGCTCTTTATATTGCCCAGGAGCAGTACGGCTGGTTAAGTCCCGAAGCAATCCAGCGCGTGGCTGACCGGTTGAAACTTAGCCCCGGACAGGTACAGTCAACGGCCAGTTTTTACACCATGTTCAAGCTGGAGCCGCAGGGGAAATATCGCATTCAAGTGTGCGAAGGTCTTTCCTGTTACCTGATGGGGGGGGCAGAGCCAATCCTTGAGCATATCTCTAAACGTCTCAATATTCAGCCGGACGAAACTACCCCCGATAGCAAATTTACCCTCGAAATCGTGCAGTGCCTGGCCTCCTGCGGTACGGCTCCCGCCTTGCGCGTCAACGACGAGCTTTACGAAAACATGACGCTGGAAAGTATCGATAAACTGTTGGAAAGGTTGAAAGGTGATCAGTGACCAGTGACCAGTGATCAGTGACTAGGATTCCCCTAGTTCCTAGTTCCTTGTACCTGATCCCTTATCACCTGCAACGCCCATGTTCGAACCTATTCTCACCCGCAATATTCACCGGCCCGATTCCGAAAAGATCAGGGTCTATTTGGCCCACGGCGGTTACCATTCGGTGCGCAAAGCTTTTACGCTGGCCCCCGATGAGATCATCGAAATGGTCAAACGCTCCGGACTGCGCGGGCGCGGCGGAGCGGGCTTCCCGGCGAGGGTCAAGTGGGGGCTCATGTCCCAGGACCCAGATATCCCCAAAATCGTGGCTGTCAACACGGACGAAGGCGAGCCTGGCACCTTCAAAGATCGCGAGATCGTCGAACGCGACCCGCATCAAGTCATCGAGGGGGTGATCATCGCGGCCTACGCGGTGGGGGCCAGCCGGGCTTATGTGTATATCCGTGGGGAGTTCTTCCTGGGTGTCAAACGCTGGATCAAAGCGATTGCCGACGCTTACGAACATGGCTTTCTGGGCAATGATATACTGGGATCAGGTTTCGATCTGGATGTGTCGGTACACCGCGGGGCAGGGGCTTATATCTGTGGTGAAGAAACGGCCATGCTGGAATCGTTGGAGGGCAAGCGCGGCCACCCGCGCCTCAAGCCGCCCTACCCGGCACAAATCGGGTTGTTCGGTTTGCCCACCCTGGTTCATAATATCGAGACTCTGGCCTGCATCCCCCATATCATCAACCGTGGGCCGGAGTGGTTTGCCAGCATCGGGACAGAGGAGAGCAAAGGGCCTAAAATCTTTTCTGTCAGCGGGCACGTCAACCGCCCAGGCAACTACGAACTACCACTCGGTATTCCCCTGCGCGAAATCATCTACGAGTATGCCGGCGGACTGCGCGGCGGACACAGGCTCAAGGCCGTCTTCCCCGGAGGAATTTCCACACCCGTACTGACCCCCGACAAAATCGATGCCCCGATGGCCTTCGAGACACTCAGACAGGCCGGCAGCGAATTGGGCACTGGTGCTATTATCGTCATGGACGAGACGACTTGCATGGTCGAAGTGGCCCGCCGCTTGAGCAAATTTTTTGCGCACGAATCTTGTGGATATTGCACACCTTGCCGGATCGGTTCGCAGCGCATCTTCGATATCCTCGAGCGTATCGAGCGCGGCCGGGGCCGGCCTGGGGATATCGAACTTATCCTGGAACTGACACGCGGCATTGACGGCCAGACCTTCTGCCCGATGGGAGCCATGCTGGTCAACCCGGCGCGTTCAACCATCATGCACTTCCGGGAAGAATACGAATACCATATTGCCCACAAACGCTGCCTGGTCGATGCTATGGATGGATAAAACCAATTTTACGGATACAATATTATTAGTAACTGTTCAGCAACCCTGAGAATAGAACGCGGATTTGGAGGATGCGGCGGATTTTCGCAGATAAAAAAGCGACTGGCATCTAGGAATGAGAATTAAATAACTTGCGCGTTTGCATCCTAACGCTAGTGCAGGTTGAGTAGCGGAGGCACATGCTTTTCGTGCCGGAGCGTATCGAAACCAAACGGTTTCTGGCAAATTAAGCCCGTTTGGTTTCGATACGCCCCTCTAAAAGAATTCGGGGCTACTCAACCTGCACTAACTCTCTAGTTTGGAAATGGGTAAGTTATTTAATCGCCGTTCCTTAGTAGGCCTGATTCTCGATTTTGGCCCAAGTCCAACTTTTACCTACAAAGTCTACCCTCAGAAAAATAAATAAAAGAATCCGCGTAAATCCGTTAAATCCGCGTTATCCGTGTTCTATTTTTGTGCATTTGATTATTGCATGAGTAGTGAAATAAACCATATCCTGAAATCAAGGAGTAAAGGAGCCTGACATGGCAAAAATTTTGATCGTAGACGATGATCCTGATTTCCAGAATGCGACCCGCATTGTGCTGGAAAAAGAAGGCCACACTGTAATCAGCGCTAAGAGCGGCGACGAAGGCTACCGACGTGCCAAAGAGGAACGGCCAGAACTGGTCGTCTTGGATGTGATGATGGACTCGGTACTGGATGGGCTTTCTGCGAGCCAGCAGATGTACGATGATGCCGATGTACGAGATATCCCCATCATCATGGTGACTTCGATTGCCAATACAGACTACGCCGAACTTTTCCCCACCGATGATTATATTCATATCCGGGCCTTCATGAGCAAACCCATCGAGCCTGCAAAGTTGATCAAGAGGATCAACAAATTGCTGGCAAAGGTTTAACGCAATACCCAAAGGGCACAATGAGGCGCCAAGAAGCCAAGACGCGCAGACGCAAAGATTTTTGGGGTCTTCGCGAAGCAGTGGAACGAGTCGTCACTTACTTTGTTGCCACTACCAATCTTTTTCGGTTCCGGCCCATCCGGGTTAGGAGTCAGGTGTGATGAAGGCCATTATCAGGTATTTAAAAGATCTTTATTCTGGCCCGTTTCAGGCCACGCTGGTTTTTTCGTTTGCGCTTGTGGCTGCAATTACCATCGGGGTGAATGCCTGGGTGATTTCTGGCGTTATTAACAATTATCTAAGCGAAGTAATGGATGAGCGAGTCGCCCGCGATATCCATCTGGCCGCGACTTTCTACGAGAATAAGCTGCATGAGGTCGCCGGCATTGCCCAGCAGTTATCACTTTCTTACACGGTTGTCAACAATATAGACGCGGCCCGGCAAGGTGATCTGGACGCCCTGGGCCTGATCGAAGCCAAAATCGTCAATACCGTTTCGGGGCCAGCTTTGGGCGGTAATCAATTTGTTGCGATTCTTGACGTGAATGGGGATATGCTGGCCGGCCAGCTAATATCGACTTCGGGAGAGCAAACACCAGTTATTTCAAGCGGGAACTGGTCTGCGCTTCCAATTTTTCAGGAGGCGATGCTCACTGAACAGCAGATCGCCGCTGTTGAGGTGATCCCCGACACGTTCCTCCGACCGGTGGGTATGGCGGAACAAGCCAGTGTAGAGTTGATCGATACTCCTAAGGCCGCGCCGCAGCCCTTCGATCCCCGCGAAGGAATTGCTGGACTAGCCCTTGTGAGTGTATCCCCGATACAGGATGCAGATGGACAGATTGTAGGGTCAACGCTGGTTTTCCACATGTTCAATAACGATTTCACCCTGGTAGACCAGATCAAAGACGCGGCCCAAATCGATACCGTCACCATCTTCTTCGGCGATCTGCGGGTCTCTACCAACGTGATGACCGAGGCAGGGGAACGAGCGATTGGGACGCGGGTTTCGCAAGAAGTCAGCGATGTTGTCCTCCAGGGAGGACAGGATTATGTCGGCACGGCCTTTGTGGTCAACGAAAACTACATCACCCGATATGAACCGCTGCGCGACAATGCCGGACAGATTATCGGCATCCTATATGTCGGTGTGCGCCAGGCAGCGTTCTTGACACTGATCCAAACCGTCAACCAGCGCATTTTACTGGTAGCGGGGTTAACCATCCTGATGACTTTTATCCTGACGACGCCGGTCTCGCGGATGATCACCCGCCCGCTTAAGGAACTGCGTGAGTTGTCCCGCGCCAGCCGCCGGGTGGCTGATGGGGATCTAAGCGCCCGCGCCCCGGTCATGGCAGGCGGTGAAGTTGGGCAGCTGGCCGCGGCGTTCAATAATATGCTCGATACCTTGCAAGCCACGCAGGATCAACTGGTGCGGAAAGAAAATCTGGCATCCCTGGGCCAATTGGCCGCTGGCGTGGCCCACGAACTCAACAACCCGCTGGCAACCGTGCTGCTGTACTCCGATATTCTGCTGCGGGAATGTGGCGAAGATGACCCCCACCGTGCTGACCTGGAGACCATTGTCCGCGAGACCAATCGCTGTAAGTCCATCGTTGCTGCTCTGCTCGACTTTGCCCGCCAGCACCAGGTCGAGGCCCAGGAACTCGATCTCAACGCGCTGATACAGACCATCATCGAGATCGAAGGTAAACATGCTGTTTACGAGGGAGTAAGCATACACACCGATCTGAATCCTGACCTGCCCCGGATACAGGCAGACCCGGCACAAATTCAAGCTGTGCTTATTAACTTACTGTCGAATTCGGCGGAAGCGATGCCCGCAGGCGGGACGATCACCCTGAAGACGCATCCCGGCCCAAGTGGCATGGTCACCATCGAGGTCGAAGATACCGGGGGAAGGCATCGCGCCCGAAAACCTGCCAAAACTGTACACTCCCTTCTTCACTACCAAACCCATTGGGAAGGGCACCGGTCTGGGGTTAGCGATCACTTATGGGATCATCAAGATGCACCGCGGCCAGATCAACGTCCAAAGCCCGGTTGGCAAAGGAACAACCTTCACCATCCAATTGCCTATCCGTCTGCCGAATCTGGGTGCGTCGATACAACTTCCTAATAATGCAGCATCCAACCAGAACTTGATTGGATGATAGAACAATTCTGACAGGAAAATGAGTCATGAGCGACGCTAAAATTCTTGTGATCGACGATGAGATCGGTATTTGTGAAGGCATCCAACGCGCCCTGACCCCTGAGGGGTACGATGTCGATTCAGCCTTAACCGGCGAGGCAGGCCTGCAAAAAGTTCGGGCCAACGAGTACGATCTGGTTCTACTCGACGTGATGATGCCCGGCGTGAGCGGTATTGATCTGATCGCGTCCATTCACGAACACGATCCTGAACTCGTCTGCGTGATGATCACCGGGTACGCCACCGTGGAATTGGCGGTGAGAGCCATCAAAGAGGGGGCTTACGATTTCCTATCCAAACCCTTTTCAGTGGATGATCTGCTGCTGGCCGTCAACCAGGGCGTCGAGCGGCGGCGGCTTTCCCTGGATGCCAAGCGCGTCCGGGCTGCCGAAGCTGAAGCGCGCCGCCTGACTGAAGAGACAGCCCGATTGGAGGAACTGGACCTCGCCAAACGGCAGTTCATCCGCCTGGTGACGCACGAACTCCAATCACCCGTGACAGCCATAGAGAGTTACCTGAAATTAATTCTGGAGGGTTACGTGTCCCCAGAGAACCAACCAGAAATCCTGACGAAATGTATCGCCCGCGCCCAGGAGGAGCAACAACTGATCGCTGATCTTCTGGAATTAGGGTATCTCGAAGTTATCGAAAACTTCGAAACGAGTATAGTTCAACTGGATGAAATTCTTCAGGCTGTCGTTGACTCATTCCAGGAGCAGGCGGCGCAGAAAAGACTAGTAGTCCACATTGACATCGCCGAAAACATCCCGCCTGTGACAGGCGTACCAAAACAATTCAAAAGCCTGTGGACCAACCTGATCAGCAACGCTATAAAATACACGCCCGAAAACGGTTCTGTGACCATCCGCCTGCACGCCGAGGGGGGCAATCTCATCGGAGAGGTGCATGACTCCGGGATCGGCATCCACGCTGAAGACCAGAAACGCCTCTTCTGTGAGTTTTTCCGTGCCAAAAACGCCAAAGAACTTGGCATCCGGGGAACCGGCCTGGGGCTGGTAATTGTCAAACGGGTGGTGGATGGTGTGGAGGGTGAAATCACGGTCCAGTCGGAGCCTGGCTGCGGCTCGAGATTTACATTCTCCATTCCAATCTAGAGTATTTTACTCAGCACGGTCACAAAGTCACGCTTTGGAGACATTGAAATAGGACGCGGACGAGCACGGACACTTGTACCTGCGGCAAATGCAGGTGATAACGCGGATAAAGAACAAAAACAAAAACATCCGCGCTTGTCCGCGTACACACCTACACTTGCCATGGGTGCAAGTGCCCATACGCGTCAAGCTAATGATGTGGGCGGTTGAAATCGCTGGTTGAGTAAGCTCTGAAAAAATTGTGCATCCAAGTGATACCTTATCCTATCAGAATAGTAAAAAGTACATGGGAAACCGATGGGAACAACTTGCATTTGCTTTGGGCGAAGGATAATGGTGAGGCCAGATAACTCCGCTTGCACACAGACCGTGCTCTCGCCCGGATAGTGCGCGGCGCCAAAAAAAAACACCCACGGTTACCAAACCAACGGGGTCTTTTTTTTGGCCCCCCCCCCACCCCCCCAAAACCAC
>JBDRGC010000043.1:0-17723 GCA_043818215.1 Chloroflexota bacterium
AAATCCACACAAGCTTTCCAACGCCTATTCCTACAATTGAAATAATACTCATAATAACAATGGCAGCAAAAAAAGATTCGTTTGAAGTAAATATGTTCTTATCGTAAGTATATATTCTATCTGTAACCTTTTCGGTCGAAAGAACCAAAGCTAAACTAAGTGCAAACACGCCCACTCCAAAAGTAAACCAAGTAGATGAACTCCCATCAGTTTCCGCCCATTGAGCCCTTGTTATACCGTTAAAAACTTGGTCTGATAAAAACACAAATGCATAAATAATTATTATTAGTATTCCAATTTTTGACTTCCTTATTTTTTTTTACTATCCTCTGTGCATCTTCAAGCAACAATTTATATGTTTTCATAATAATTCTGTCCTTTATTCAAACGCAGCCAGCCAACCTTAAATATATGGAAACTTCCACATACCTGCCCACATTTAGGGGTTTATGCGGAAGTTTCCATATAATACCCCTGATCCGTTGTGCGGAATTCACCCTCACCCATCTGGCATACCACTCGTCAAAACAAATCCTCTTTTCACGGGAATTCCCACAGAGCAGTATAGCATATTCCAGAATTAGTCACAATGACACGTGACCAACCCACAAAACCCATCAACCGTGCCCTCTGCCCTCTAACCTCTACCCTCTATCAACGTGGGAACATCCAAGGTCCCCTGCAAGTACTTATGCATACTCTGCGCGGCCTGTTTGCCGGCCCCCATCGCGGATATTACCGTAGCAGACCCCGTGACGATGTCACCGCCGGCAAAAATATCGGGAATCGAGGTTTGCATATTGTCATCCACTTCGATGTAATCCCATTTGTTCAGTTTCAAGCCGGGGGTGTTTTTGGTCATAACGGGGTTGGCGTATGCTCCTATGGCCATGATGACCATATCCACATCCAGGAAATATTCTGTCCCAGGTTGGGCAATTGGCCGCCTGCGTCCGGAATCATCAGGCTCGCCCAACTCCATCTTTATGACTTCCATTCCGGTTACAAAGTCTTTCTCGTCTCCGAAAATCTTGGTTGGGTTTCGCAAAAAGTGGAATTCGATACCTTCGTGTACGGCGTGTTCATATTCTTCTCGTCGGGCAGGCAACTCTTGTTCGCTACGGCGGTAGACGATCATCACCTTCTCGGCACCCAGCCGCAAAGCGGTGCGGGCTGAATCCATGGCCACATTCCCGCCGCCGAGTACGGCCACACGTTTGCCCTGGTCAACCGGTGTATCGTAGCCGGGATCGTAGGCCTTCATCAAATTGACGCGGGTGAGATATTCGTTGGCGCTCAAAACCCCATTGTATTCGGTCCCAGGGATATTCAAAAATGCGGGCAATCCCGCTCCGACCCCAATAAAGAAAGCCTCGTATCCCATGGCGCGCAAATCTGCGATGGTGTGTATTTTACCGATAACTATATTCACTTCGATTTTGACGCCCAGTTCTTTTACCTGGTCGATTTCTCTTCTGACGATTTCTTTGGGCAGGCGGAATTCTGGAATCCCGTAGACTAAGACCCCGCCGGTTTTGTGCAGGGCTTCGAAAATTGTGACATCGTATCCAAAACGGGCGAGTTCTCCTGCGCAGGTGACGCCAGCAGGCCCCGAGCCAATGACAGCGACTTTTGTCTTTCCTGAGGCGTCGGGGATGCGGATTTCGTCTGCTGCGGCGGCAGTTGCTGCTGCGGTAGCTATAGCTGACGCTGCTGCGGTGGCTTTCTCATGCGCCATGCCCCAATCCGCCACAAAGCGTTCCAGGCGGCCAATTGCAACCGGCTGTGAATCTTTTACTTTGCCCATCGTGCATACTATTTCGCACTGAGTCTCTTGGGGGCATACCCGGCCGCAGATTGCGGGCAAAACATTCGTTTCTTTGATTTTTGCTAACGCATCGGCGAATCTCTCTTCCGTTATCATCAGGATGAATTCAGGGATGGACACTTCGACCGGGCATCCTGCTATGCAAGGTTGATTCTTGCATTGTATGCACCTTATGGCCTCTTGGACTGCCATTTCTTTGGTATAGCCCAATGCGACCTCTTCGAAGTTATGGGCGCGTACTTGCGGTTCTTGTTCGGGCATCGGTGTTCGTATTTTGAGTAGTTCTTTTTTTGCCATTTTCTAGCTCTCCGGGGGATATTCTCAGGGGTTATGCAATTGGAATGATCCTGTTCTATTTACCGCGGAGCACGCTAAGAACGCAGAGTTTTTAACTGTTTTTCTTGGTTTTCTCTGCGATCTTCGCGCACTTAGCGAAGCATACCCGCGGAGTGCCCGCAGGGTGAAAGGGTACCGCGGTGAATCTGGGATCAACTGCGTAAGTCCTATTCTATGCGTTCTGTAGTGCCCTGCATTCTTCGTTATATTTTTGTAGACGTCTTTTCTCTTCATCTACAAACCGGCTGTTGCGTTTCATCAGGTTTTCGAAATCCACATCATGGCCGTTCACGTCAGGCCCATCGACACATGCGAATTTGGTCTTCCCTATCAGGGTTCGAAAACGGCAGCCCCCGCACATTCCCGTTCCGTCGATCATGAGAGTGTTTAGAGAGACAGTAGTTGGCACGCGGGGCAACCCTTCGTCATTTTTTCCATTGGTGGTTAGAGTCACGAATTTCATCATGATCAATGGGCCAATTGCGACTACGTGGTCGATAGCTCTGGCTCGCATGATCTCTTCGAGGGGATCGGTTACTACTCCCTTTCTCCCATACGTACCATCGTCTGTGGTGATGATTACTTCATCTGAGATTTCCTTGAATCTATCTTCCCAGAAAAGCAATTCTTTAGTTCGAACGCCCAGTATCGTGATGACATAATTCCCGGCGGCTTTCATTTCTTTGACCTGTGGATAAACCGGGGCAATGCCATAACCTCCACCTATGAACACGACCGGGTTGGCGTATTTTTCGATGTGAGCCTGCTTGCCCAGTGGTCCAACCAGATCCGAGATTTCATCACCTGCGCCGAGCTTGGAAAGTTGAATGGTCGTTTTGCCAATTGCCATAACAACCATGGTGATACTTCCGTTCACTTCGTCATAATCGGCGATAGTTAACGGAATCCTCTCCCCGGTTTCGTCGATCCGCAAAATGACGAAATTGCCTCCCCCGGCCTTTTTCGCCACAAATGGGGCCTCGACCACCAGTTCGAATAGTGTTTTGTCTGGATTGAGAAATTTTTTGGATAGTATTTTTGTTCCCATATTATTTACCTTTGATGTAACTACTCAGCCAGCCCCCCTGCCCCCCCCAATTTTGGGGGGAACCCGTGTTACTCAGCCCAATTCTGGAGAGAACCCGTGTTACTCAATCCAGTTTTGGAGAGAACCCGTGTTGCTCCCCCCAGGATTGGGGGGCAGGGGGGGCGCTTCGGGCGTTGTTTAGCCAGATTCGTTGTCTACCTGAGTAGTCACCTTTGAGTTTGATTAGGGTGCGTTTCATTTCGTTGGGAGTACCAGACCTTCCAGGTTTCTACCAGCCTTTTCAAGCGGTAATTGCCGGCAAGAAGCCTTGAGATTCTTCTTTCAAGCAACCCGTGAAAACCTTGAAGGTCTTTCAACTCATTTGAAACACACCCATTTGATTATCCTGGGCCTCCGGGACTTCGTGTGGTGAGTTGGCGAAAAGCCCTTTGAAACTCGGAAAGTGCGTCGCACCTGATTCCAGTCAACTGCGTAAGTCCTATAGATTATTCGTCATGCCAACGACCAGGAAAAGTATAGCACACGATAATAAATATTGGTGTATGCGAAGATGAGATATGTACTTTAGACACAATTTTCTTGACAAAAGGCATGGTTTTTCCGGGCCGTCGCCGCGCGGCGGCGTAAAAACTCACTCTTGACAGTCCAACAAAACCTCGTATAATCGACCCGATTAGTTAGACTAACTAACATTTATCGCGGATAAGCCTATGCCAACCACCGAAACACCCGAAACCCACCTGCTAAATCTTTTTAGACGGCTGCGCAGTTTGCCTGTGTTGCATATTCCTGAAGACGTTGACCTATCCCCCCCAGCATTTTTCTTATTGAATTGGGTCTCAAGATCCCCAGGCTGCGGCGTCTTAGATATAGCTAAGGGAATGAGGCTGGCTCCTCCCACCATCAGCGTGGGGACACACCGGTTGGTCAAAGCGGGATGGCTGGAGCGCCGGCAAGACCCGCAAGACCGCCGGGGTAAACCCCTGTTCCTGACGCCTGAGGGTCAAGGTCTCATAGATCATGTCAAGCAGCATCGCTCTCGAATGCTCAAGTTGTTTTTATCTGGGATGACACCAGATGAACAGGAACAATTCCTCAGCTTGCTCGAAAAGGCTATCACCGCGATGGAAGCATCGTTAGAGAATGACAACTAACATGAAGAAAGCCATCATAATCATTGTTGCAGTAGCCATCATTGTGGGCGGGTTCTTCGCCTGGAGAGGGTACTCGACAAATAAACAGGCCGCATTGTCAGATAGTCTGCAAACTGTACTCATCGAACGCGGTACGCTGGCCTCCACCGTCGGGGCTACCGGCATAGTGCGTTCCAATCAGAGCGCTATGCTCGTCTGGGAAATCCCCGGCGAAGTTGGGTCAGCACACGTCGCACCTGGCGATCACGTCTCCGCCGGAGATATTCTCGCCTCTCTGGATATGACTTCTCTGCCCGCATCCATAATCCTGACTCAGGCAGATCTGGTCAGCGCCGAAAAAGCCCTGGATAATCTGCTCAATTCCGCATCTCAACAGGCATTGGCTCTCAAAGCCGTTGACAATGCCCAGCAAGCTCTTGAAGATGCTCTCAACCCTGAGCTAGTTCAGGCCCTGGCATTGGCAGACATCGCCGAGACCGAGAGTGCCGTCGAAGACACCCAGCGGCGGCTGGATATTCTAACCACCCCCATTCCCCAATCTGCCATCGACCAGTCTTATGCCAATATGCTGCTGGCAGATCAAGCTCTGACTGACCTGCAAAAACAAATCGAACCTATCGAGCGGAAGGCAGCCCACGGCCCTTATATGCCCTGGGAGAGCAAGGCGATGTACAAAAAGATACTCCAGGGGTTGCAGATGCAATTGACCCAGCTTCAAATCAAATATAACGATGCGGTGTGGAAATACGAGAGCCTGCATGAACCTCCCGATCCCATCGAGGTGGCTGTAGCCGAGGCCGAGTTGGCAACGGCCGCGGCCCAACTGGATGAGGCCCGGGTCGAGTGGGAACGCGTCAAAGACGGCCCCAGCCCGGCAAAGATAGCGGTGCTCGAAGCACGCCTCGCGGACGCCCAACGCGAGTGGGAGCGCGTCGCAGACGGCCCCAACCCAGACGATATCACACTCGCCGAAACGCGCATTGCCGCTGCCCAGGCCACCATCAGTCAAATACACATCGCAGCTCCCTTTGACGGCGTGGTTACATCTATCGAGGCCCAGCCCGGCGACCAGGTAAACCCCGGAACGCTGGCTTTCCGCCTCGATGACCTGTCTCACCTGGTGGTTGATCTGGGAGTCTCCGAGGTGGATATCAACCAGATCGAAATCGGGCAAAGGGTGACAATGGCCTTCGATGCAATTTTGGCAAAAGAATATCAGGGCAAGGTGGTCGAAGTTGCCCCGGTGGGAACGGAACTACTTGGCATGGTCAATTTCAAAGTAACGGTCGAACTGCTCGATGCTGATGAATACATCAAACCGGGGATGACCTCCACAGTCGATATTGTGACCAGTCAAGTCGAAGATGCGCTATTGGTTCCTAATCAGGCCGTGCGGGTGGTGGATGGCGAACGAGTGGTATACGTTCAATCATCCGTGGGAACTATCCAGGCAGTCCCCATCACTTTGGGGGCCACATCGGACACGTACAGTGAAATGATCTCAGGAGATTTGCAGCCCGGCGATGAAATTATTCTTAACCCGCCGGCAAACATTGTGACAAGCATTGGGGCACAAAAATAGGTAACTACTTTGATAAGTTGGTTGGTAGTGATGCACGAGAGTGCATCGTACTTGGCACGAGGGACACTCTCGTGTCCCACTACGAACCTTCAAAATAGTTGCGAAACAGATTTGGAGAAAAAACATGAAAAAATGGATTATTGCTATCGTGGTTATTGCCGTCATTGTGGGCGGCGTGATGGGCGGGCAAAGTTACAGTGCCCAAAAAGCCCAGGAGAGCCTGCTGGCCGATTGACAGACTGTGGAGGCCGAACTCGGTACATTGGTGGCTACCATCGGAGCAACCGGGACGGTGCGTTCTAACCAGAGCGCAGTACTCACCTGGCAAACATCCGGCACGGTCGAGCGCGTCAATGTGCTGATTGGCGATCAGGTTTCTCGCGATCAAGAATTGGCCACACTGGAGCAGACATCATTGCCCCAAAGCGTTATCATGGCCCAGGCAGACCTGGTCAGCGCGGAAAAGGCTTTGGATGATTTGCTGAATTCCCAACTCCAGCAGGCTCAAGCGATGCAAGCTGTCGAGACCGCCCAACAAGCCCTCGATGACCTGTTGAATCCCGAACTGCAGCAGGCCCTGGCGCTCCAGGCCATTGCAGACGCTGAACAAGCCGTCGAATATGCCGAGCGGAGATCGCGCAATGTGCAATCCACCGCCGGTCAGCCCGATATCGATGCCGCTGCAGCACAGGTTGTATTGACGAAGGATGCCCTCGACCGGGCTCAAGAAAATTTTGACCCCTACGCCAATAAACCCGCAGACAACCTCACCCGCGCCAACCTGCAAAGCCAACTATCCGCTGCCCAACAGCAATACGATTCCGCCGTGCGTAATTTCAACGCCTTATCGGGCACCGGCTCAGAGACTGACATCGCTGTCGCCGGAGCCAGTTTGGCAACCGCACAGGCTAAACTATTGGAAGCTGAACGGCAGTATGAGCGTATCGAAGATGGGCCAAACGCCGCAGACGTAGCATTGCTCGAAGCCCAATTGTCAGATGCCCAACGTGAGTGGGAGCGGCTGAAAGACGGACCTGATCCTGATGATATCGCGGTTGCCGGAGCCAGAATTGCCGCCGCTCAAGCTACTATCAATCAGCTGTATGTCTCGGCCCCCTTCGACGGAATTCTCACCATGCTGGAAAGCAAGGCTGGCGATCAAGTCAACCCCGGAACACCGGCCTTCCGCGTTGATGATCTGTCTCGGCTGCTGGTCGATTTGGAAGTCTCCGAAGTGGACGTCAACCAGATCAAAGAAGGTCAGAAAGTAACCCTGACATTCGATGCTATTCTAGCCACGGAATACCACGGCGAAGTGGTGGAGGTTGCCTTGGTCGGCACCGAAATACAGGGCATGGTCAGTTTCAAAGTGACTGTCGAACTGCTGGCTGCCGATGAGTATGTCAAGCCGGGGATGACTTCGGCAGTCAATATTGTCATCAGCCAACTTGAAGAGGCTTTGCTGGTCCCCAACCGGGCGGTGCGAGTTGTGGAGGGGGAGCGGGTGGTTTACACCCTCGGGGATAACGGCTCATTACAATCGGTAGTTATCACCCTGGGGGCCTCGTCGGACACCTACAGCGAAATCGTCGCCGGAGACTTGGCAGTCGGCGACCAGATCGTTCTCAACCCGCCGAGCACGCTTATGCAGAGCAGCTTTGGGCCAGGCAGCGGAATGCACCCTTAAGGAGGCCAAACATGAGTGATTGGGTTGTTGACGCACGAGATGTCACTAAAGTCTATACTATGGGCGACGTCGAGGTACACGCCCTGCGCGGCCTGTCGATTCAGATTGCCACCGGCGAAGTGATCGCTATCATGGGGCCTTCCGGCTCCGGAAAGTCCACTTTGATGAATATCCTGGGATGCCTCGACCGTCCCACCGCGGGCAACTATTACCTGGACGGAGAGAGCGTCGCCGAGTTGAGCGATGACCAACTGGCCGGTATCCGCAACCGCAAGGTGGGATTCGTCTTTCAGAGTTTCAACCTGCTGCCGAGGGCCACTGCTCTGGCGAATGTCGAACTGCCGCTGCGCTATGCCCACAACGGCAAGAACCGCCGCAAACGCGCCAAAGCCGCGCTGGAGGCTGTGGGGCTGGCAGACCGAATAACCCACCGCCCTAACGAGCTTTCTGGCGGGGAGCAGCAAAGAGTAGCCATCGCGCGGGCTTTGGTGAATAATCCATCCATTATTATGGCCGATGAGCCTACGGGAAACCTGGACACCAAGGCGGGAGACGAACTCATGGAATTGCTGCTCAACCTGAACAAAGAGAGCGGTACTACTTTGATCATCGTAACCCACGACCCGGAGATAGCAGAGCTGACCCAGCGTGTTGTGAAGATTCGCGATGGGCGGGTGGAGAGTGACACATGAACTTTTGGCAGTCTTTCATCGAGGCAGTAGAAAGCCTGACTTCGAATAAATTGCGTTCTGCGTTGACCATTTTAGGCATTGTGATCGGTGTGGGGGCAGTGATCGCCATGCTGGCAATTGGCGCCGGAGCGGAGAACTCTATCACCGGCGAAATTCAGGGCATTGGCACAAATCTTTTGTTCGTCTTTCGAGGCGGATCAGAGGATGTGCGCAACCCCAAGCCCTTGACCCTGGGCGATGCTGATGCCATTGCTGATCCCTTTGCGGCTCCCTCCGTAGCCGGAGTTGCTCCTATTTTGCAGGGTAGCGGCGAAATAAGTTTTTCAGGTGAAAGCAGCGTCACCAGCATTATGGGTGTCACCCCGGAATTCGAGTCGGTGCGCAATACATCCGTCACCGAGGGAGAATTTATCAGCGATGCTCACATGCTGGGGCGGTCAGCCGTCGTTATCCTGGGTACCGATGTCGCCGAAGCTCTATTTGGCCGCAAATCCGGGATCACCGGTGAAACTGTGCGCATCGAGGGTCAACCCTTTCGGGTGATCGGCGTGCTGGAGGAAAAAGGGGGCAGCTCTTTCGGCAGTGAAGACGACCGAATACTGGTTCCCATGACAACAGCTCAGTCACGTTTGCTGCGCCGTTCAACGCGCGACCTGGTGGACGTCATCTTTGTGCAGGCAGTCAGCTCCGATGTAGTGATGGATGCCAGCGAAGAAATCTCCCAGATTCTACGCTCCCGTCATCGCACCGCCATTGGGGAGGATGACTTCACCGTTTTCAGCCAGGAAGATTTCCTGGACGTGGCATCTTCGATCACTGGCATCTTGACAATTTTCCTGGGAGGGATCGCAGGAATCTCTCTGCTGGTCGGCGGGATCGGCATTATGAATATCATGCTGGTATCTGTCATCGAGCGCACGCGCGAGATCGGCCTGCGCAAGGCCATGGGCGCCCGCAAGATAGATATCATGATTCAATTCCTGGCAGAGTCATCCCTGCTCAGCCTGATCGGCGGGTTGTTAGGTATCGGCCTGGGGTGGGCGATTTCGATGATCGTCGGGCAGATAGCGGCTGCCAGTGACGCCGATATTGTCCCCGTGATCGGAATGAACGCCGTTCTGTTGGCAACTTTATTCTCTGCCGCAGTTGGCATGTTCTTCGGCCTGTACCCAGCCAACCGGGCCGCCAGCCTCGAGCCAGTGGAAGCGCTGCGGTATGAGTGAGGCAGGAGGCAGGGATCAGGAAACCAGGAAACCAGGAAACCAGTAGATCAGGAAACCAGTAAATCAGGGAACCAGGAAACCAGTAAATCAGGAAACCAGGAAACCAGTAGATCAGGAAACCAGGAAACCAGTAGATCAGGAAACCAGGAAACCAGTAAATCAGGAAACCAGGAAACCAGTAAATCAGGAAACCAGGAAACCAGTAAATCAGGGAACCAGGAAACCAGTAAATCAGGAAACCAGGAAACCAGTAAATCAGGAAACCAGGAAACCAGTAGATCAGGAAACCAGGGATCAGTCGATCCTGATCTACTGATCCACCGATCTACTGATCTACTGATCCACTGATCCACTGATCCACTGATCTACTGACCCACTGATCTACTGATCCACTGATCCACTGATCTACTGACCCACTGATCTACTGATCTACTAATCTACTGATCCACTGATCTACTGATCTACTGATTCACTAATCTACTGATCCACTGCCCCCCCATGAACACATTCAAATGCCGCCTCTACCCTAATATTGGCGAGTTCGTCGCCGATTTCCGCTTCATTATGTCGAATAGGCCGCTCGTGCGGAAGACCATGCGGGGAGAGTTGATCTCGCAGGCCTTCCGCGAGCGGTTGATGATGGTGGTGACCCAGGTCAATGGCTGCCGCTATTGCAGCTACTTCCACGCCCAGGAAGCCCTCAAGGCTGGCATTTCTGAAGGGGAACTAAAATCTCTGTTGGCGGGCGCCATCCCTGATGACTGTCCCCCGGAGGAGTATCCCGCCCTGCTCTACGCTCAACATTGGGCCGAGAGTAATGCCCAACCCGACCCCGAAGTTCTCCAACGGTTAGTGGAAACCTACGGGCAAGAGAAGTCGGACGCCATTCACATCGTCTTGAGAATGATCCGCGTGGGCAACCTGATGGGCAATCTTGGGGATTACCTGCTGTATCGAATTTCGTTTGGTAGATGGGGTTATTAGTATATTGTTAGCAAGTGAGTAAATTCAGCCCCTTGGTGAAATAGAACGCAGATGACGCGGATACAGCGAATCACCGCGGATTCTTTAAAAATAAAATCCGCGTCAATCCGCTTAATCCGTGTCACACCTGCACTTGCCGCAGGTGCAAGTGTCCGCGTTCTATTGAAGCAACTTTCAGCAGCAGCCTGAACGATTAGTATCGTTACTGCACCACCACCGATACGGAAAACTCATCCACAGGGTCCACGCCCTCTTCCCAGGACCGGTGATAGATCAATTTGAGCGTTATCTGGCCGGCGCTCTTGGCCTCGAAATAGAAAGTTTCTACGCCGCCGGAACCTTCGAGTACTGGCTGAGACGCTTCGTAGTCCGTAGCTTCACCCTGCTGCAAGACCACGCCGTCGATTTCGGCCACCTCCCACTGGAAGCCTGTGGTGGGGTTAGATGGCAAAGACACAATCAGGACTTGCCCCATTGTCATATCGATCTGGCTGTCACGATCATCACTATCGATCATGATTTCGCTGGCCTTCGAATCAATCTGGAGGTCAAGATCACCATCGGGCACAACTTCGTTCGATGGCCCACACCCCGCGGCCAGTATCAACACGAGCATCGATATTGCAAAAACTTTGTAATATGAACTACGCATAACGGCATCTCCTTTCGTAATTGTAGGACGATTTTGGAATATCGTCCTACGATAAACTTTATCGGACTATTCCACACATCATTATAGACGCTAAGTACCGGGCAAAGGTTCCGCAGTCAAGGGCGGGGGGTGAGTGGCGAGTGGCGAGTGGCGGGTGACGAATGGCAGGTGACGGGTGGCGAATGGCGGGTGGCGAATGGCAAGTGTGCAAGTCGATGAGTTAGCGGGTAAGCCGTTCCAGCCATTCCATCGCACCCTCTGTCATGTTCCAGGCCTCTTTGTAGAGGTGAACGTACTCGATGGCTTCGCTTTCCTCGCCCATTATCACTCGTTCCAATTCCCAGGAGTCTATCTTCTGTTTTCCCAACAAATAATCGGGAACGAGGGGAGTGCGGCGCAAAGCCTGCCCCAGAAGATCACGCGCTGCGGGGCGATCACCCTTGCGGCGAAATTGCAACAAAGCTCTGATGTAGCGCCCGTAGCAAAGCGGATCATCGGAGTGTTTTGCCATGACGCGGTGGGCTTCGCCGTTCCTGTTTTCTTCCAGCAAGATCGCCGCTAATATATAACGCGCACCCTGGTTATCGTTCGGATTCAGGCGCAACAAGTCCTGGAAGTGTTTCGCAGCCTCGGCTCGTGCTCCCTGCCGCCAGAGGGCGTATCCCAAAGCAAAGCGAGTGCGCATGTATGGTCGCGTGATAGCCGCTCCCCAGAAATGATCTTCGTATTTAGTAGAATACTCAGGCCCCATTATACGTTCGGCGGCAGCCAGGGCTTGATTTTCCAAGTCCATGGCTTCTTCCCAGGAAGGGGCATCATGCGCCAATAACAAATAAGCGTCCACGGCGTCGGGAGAGATATCCAAAGCCGTTTGCGCCACTCCCTTCCGTCTACGGGCTGATTTCTTTCCCCAGCCTCCGTAAGCCAGATCCACAGCTATGTGCCAGGGTTTGGTTGGTTTGGGGAATTTGGGCTTTTGTCCGGGGTGCAGATATTGCTCGTAAAACGCCTGCGCTTCTTCATCTGAGTCAAACCCTCCGTCTGGTGTTAACACGAAGAGGTTTAAGAAATTTGGCTCCATCAGCCAGGGCTGCGCGCTTCTGGGCACGCGGCCATCGGTTCCGATAGTAGGCTGAAGAGCGAATATTATGCCTGAATCGGAAGGGGATAAAGGTCGCTTGCTACGAAACATGGGGAACTCCTTTGATTAAGGTGGGCGGGTGGGCGAGTGGGCGAGTGAGCGAGTGAGCAGGTGGGCGGGTGGCGAGTGGGCGAGTAGCGAGTGGCAGGTGGCGCTTCACGCTCTCCGCTCCACGCTCCACGAATTCTCACCACTCTAGATCGTTCAAATCGAATACCGGGCCATCTTTGCAGGCCAGCTTGTAGCCGCCGCGGCGGGCGGGGAGGGCGCAGACGCCGCAATCGGCCAACGCGCCGCAGGGCATGGGCGTCCAAACCAGGGCCTGCGCTGGGCAGGGGAGTCGTTCGTGGGGGCCGAGGCCCAGAGTCTGGCGCAGGGTGGGGAGAGCATCCAATGGCAGGTCGAGGGCCAGGAAGTCGGGCCAGGATTTGGTTTCGGGGAGGTCGCTGAGGGAGTGGATTTCTACAATAGATGGCAAGGGAGCATGGGTGCGGGGGTGCAGGGGTGCTTCGCAAAAGAGGGCGATGTCGGCGCCGGATTCGAGGGCGGGGGGGGATGAGGGGCAGGAGGCGGGAGGCGGTGTCTCCGAGGGCGACGAGGGCCAGGCGGCGGACGTTCTTGGGGAGGCGGAATCCGTGCCCCAGTGGGCCGCGTAAATTAAGGCTGTCGCCGGGGCGCCAGGTGGAGGGGATGGGGCCGGCGGTGAAATTGGAAGTTGAGTCGGCTGGCGGGGTGGTCTGGCGAGAGGATGGTCGGGGGCTGGGAATCCCCCCGGGAAACAGCAGCCAACCCACAACGGAGTCCGATTCGGCGGGGCTGCGGGCCAGGATGTATTTTCCGGGGGCGGGAATCATCCTCGGGGGGCAGGCAATTTTCGCGGCCCGGCTCCCGCCATTTTCCATTTGAATCACGATGATTTTCCCAGTAGCTGCACGCATAAGAGCATGGTATCATAATTCCGCCCATTTGTTAACGATGCGTCAGAATGACCAACTCGGATTCTGTATGAGTGTTTTGCGGGTATAATCCCGTCAGACAATTTTGGAAATAGGGTAAGTACTTAGTTTGACAATGTCACTGCGAGCGGAGTTTACGGAGCGTGGCAGTCTCACACTCATCAAGAATGAGATTGCTTCGCCGGAAAAGCTGGCTCGCAATGACAAATGAGTTACGAAAAGGAGAGAATGATGGACATAACTGTTGTTTTATCTGCTGTTGCCGGCCTGTCCTGGCTGTTGGTGATTGGATTGCTGGCGATGACGGTGCTGCGCGCTTCGCGGCATCAGAATGTAAAAGGGGCCACCACTGGAGTGATTGTGGCGGTGGTTTTGGCTCTGGTGATGAGCACTGTCAGCGCCGGGTTGGTATTTGTCAATCCGCAAGAACGCGGCGTGGTGATATCTGCCATTCAAAAAGGTATCCGGCAAGAGGCCTTGCAGCCGGGTTTGAATTGGGTTGTGCCGTATTTCGAAAATGTGATCATGTACCCCATTTCCCGGCAGACATACACCATGTCGATTGCTTTCTCCGAGGGACAGATAGCGGGTGACGACTCGGTGGAGGCGCGCACCTCCGACGGCCAGGTAGTTTTGGTTGACGCCTCGATCATTTTCGCCATCGACCCCAGCCGGGTCGTAGATATACATATTATGTGGCAAGATCAGTACATCAATAATCTGGTTCGTCCCCAATCTCGCGGTGTGATCCGGGATGCAGTATCGCAATTTGGTATTGAGGAAGTTTATAGCTCCAAACGACTGGATTTGACCCAACAGATGAGCGCTGCCATGGCTGAGACTATGAAAGAGGGCGGCCTGATTTTGGTGGACTTCGTCTTGCGCAATATCACCTTCTCGGATGAGTACGCCGCCTCGGTAGAGCAAAAGCAGATCGCCGAGCAGTTGGCGCAACAGGCGAAATTCGTTGTCGAGCAGAGGAAGCAAGAAGCTGAGCAGGCCCGTCAGACAGCAGCAGGCTTGGCTGACGCGGCTGTCATTAGAGCACAGGGTGAAGCCGACTCTTTGCTGATCAATGCGGCGGCACTGGCGCAGGCGCGCGTCATTCAGGCCACGGCGGAGGCCGAGGCCTTGCAATTGATTGCCGATGTGCTGCTCGAAAATCCAGATTTGCTGACCTATCAATACATCGACAAGTTGTCCCCGGGTATCCGGGTGATGCTGGTCCCCAACGATACCCCGTATATGCTGCCACTGCCCGATTTGGAGACGCTGGAGCAGCCGGTGAGTATTCCAGCCCCTGTGGAGAGTCCGTAGAGCGGGGTGCGGGTGGCGGATAGCGAATGGCGTGAAGCGTGAGGCGTGAAAACGCGCAAGTTGTCACGTTTCACGCCTCACGCTTAACGTTTCCCACTCCGCTGCGCTTCGGGGACTTCGTCACGCCTCACGTTTTCATAATGATTGATAATGGTGAAACCCCTTCTGAACGTAAAATTCGCTTGACGACTCTCTCTAGCTGCTCGGGTTGAGCATCGAAGCTAGGCGCGGAGGCGCTGGCGCAGGTACTGCGTCCACTTGAGGGGATGTTCTCCCCCGATGATTACCCCGATCTGCTAGTTGGGTTGGGGCAGCCGGACGACGCCGCGGTGTGGCATATCGACGACTCCCGCTCTCTGGTGGTGACCACCGACTTCTTCACTCCGGTGGTGGATGATCCCTACGATTACGGGGCTATTGCAGCGGCCAACAGTCTTTCGGATGTCTACGCTATGGGGGGAAAGCCTTTCCTGGCTTTGAATGTGGCCGCCCTGCCCCCGGATTTGCCGCCGGCTTTTTCGGGCGAAATCATGCGCGGCGGGGCGGAGAAAGCCAGAGAAGCTGGGGTGGTGATCGCTGGCGGGCACACTATCCAAGACAGCGAGCCTAAGTATGGGCTGATCGTACTCGGCTTCGCAGACCCTGCCCGCACGATGACGAAAAGCGGGGCGCGGCCCGGTGACATTTTGGTGCTCAGCAAGCCGCTTGGCTTCGGTACCACTACTACGGCTATCAAGCAAGGTAAAGCAGCCCCGGATGACGTTGACGAAGTGGTGGATTGGATGAAGCGACTAAACCGGGAGGCCGCTGAGTTGGCAGTGGAGTTCGGCGTGTGCGGGGCAACCGATATCACCGGCTTCAGTTTGCTGGGCCATGCCTGGGAGATGGCGAAGGCCTCAGGGGTGGGACTGCGCTTCGAGTGGGAACGCATCCCCTTCACCAGCGGGGCGCGCCGGTACGCCTCCGAGTTCATCTTCCCCGGCGGGGCGTCCGATAACCGTCTGTACTTCCAGCCGCATGTGTACTTCGGGCGTGATTTGGAGGAGGAAGAGCAAATGCTGCTCTTCGATCCGCAGACCAGCGGGGGGCTGCTGCTGGCTGTCCCGGCGGACAAGCTCAATGCCATGCTGGCCCGCGCCGGTGAAATTGATCAGCCGTTGTGGGTGATTGGTGAGGTGGTCGAGGGGGAAGAGATACTTGTTATTTGAGACGTGATTCGTAATCATTCAGATGGCTGCTGAAAGATGGTTTAATAGAACACGGATTACGCGGATCGAGCGGATTGACGCGGATTTTATTTTTAAGCTGAAAACTCTGGAAAAGTCGAAACAAGCAACCCCCTCCCAGCCTCCCCCAAATTCTAATAACGAAATTTAGGGGAGGGGCAAATAGCATCCCCCCATTTTAGTTTTTCAAAATGGGGGGATTGAGGGAGGTGGCAGAAAAGAAAATAAGTTTTCCAGAGTTTTCAGTTTTAAGGAATCCGCGGTGATTCGTTGTATCTGCGTAATCCGCGTTCTATTTTACCAGGGAGTTGAATACTTACTTGTGATTTTACGCTCGAAGAAGTCGAGTGCATCTGGTAGAATGAACCTCGGAGGTTGTCTAGCCTCCGAGGTTTTGGTTTTAGCTTCCTCAGCAAAAAAGGTTCGTGTTGCGTGCATCTCTCATGTCCAATTTGATTCTCGTTCGTCATTCGGAATCTCAAGTTGACCCCTCACACCCGGCGAGGGAATGGCGGCTCACTGTCGAAGGGCGTCGCCGGTGTGTCCGCCTGGCGGAGCAACTGGCTCACTATCGGCCTGAAATCATCGTCACCAGCGTGGAGCCGAAGGCCATAGAGACCGGGAAGATGGCCGCAGATCACCTGGATATACCTTATCACACTGCGCAGGGACTTCACGAGCATGAGCGCAGTCAGGTTCGATTTCTGGGGAATGATGCTTTTTTGGAAGCGGTAACCAACCTTTTCGCCCGTCCAGCGGAACTCGTCTTCGGGGATGAAACCGCGGATCAGGCAGAGGAACGTTTCACACAAGCAGTGGAATCCGTCATCGCAGCGTATCCCCACAAAAACATCGCCATCGTCACCCACGGGACGGTGATGTCTCTCTTCGTCGGGCGTGTCACAGGCGAAGAACCATTTGCTTTTTGGGAGCGATTGGGGATGCCGGCGTTTGTGGTATTATCACAACCAGGGTTTGCCCTGCAAGCCCAAGTCGAAAGCGTTCGAGACTTTTAGAATGTTGAGGCGTATATTTGGGTGAAGCGTTATTGTAACTGTCCTGAAAAAGCTAAACGTAAAGATGCATACTTGTACCATTGCGCCTCATCGTACCCTTTGGGTATTGTGTTAAATATCTGACCTTTTTTCAGCGGACTCTTATTATCAATTGGGTGTATTTCATTTCATTTGAAGTAAGACATTTCGCCGGTTGAGTAGCCGATGCTTTTCCGGCGTATCGAAACCAAGATATGTCGCTTTGACCGAGTAATATCGCTTGATTTCGATACGGGCGACGAAAAGCATGTCACCCTACTCAATCAGCGCTTTCAAATGAAATGAAACACACCCTTATCAATTAGACAAGGAGAATTCTATGAACGACAGACCAGGTTGTCTATCCGGTTTACTCAAACTGGCTTTTCTCAATTGGATCTTCGATTGGCTGCAAGATCGCTTTGGCTTTGGCAAGGGGTTTTCCTGCACCGGCTGCGGCTGCGGGTTTATCCTGCTGATCCTTTTGATTGCCTTTAGTTGTTCTATTATCACTGGCACAGATTGGTTGAGTTTGGGGTTTTAACGATTCAGCCCGACAGGCATTTCGTAGTTGTTGTTAGTTGCCCCCCGTTCAAAGCGATACGAATTATTCGCCTTTCCACAAACCATTAGTATAGAGCGACTTGATGTAAGAGGTTTATTGATAACGAGTATCTTTTTCCATGCGGGCCAATCCTTTTGCCGGTAGGAAATAATATGAAGACTGCACTGAAAAAACTCTCTTACCGCGGAGAACGCAGAGAACGCAGAGAAAAACCTAAAACCAAGTTTAGGAATTCATGCCAGAATCTGAGCAAAGTTCCGAAATCTTAAACTGATTTTCAATAATCTCAGCGATCTCC
>JBDRGC010000044.1:0-4127 GCA_043818215.1 Chloroflexota bacterium
GATCGCCATTGGCTATTTGGGGGAAACTCAAAGTTTGGGTTATATCGGTTCAAGAGACCAATGTCTGTTTCGGTCAGGCTACCACTCATTACGATGGGCTTGCCCTTCGTTTGTGCTAAATCACGCAGAGCATTGTACTCCATATCCGTAAGTTGACCTTTCTGCCAACCCAAATCTGCTCTAGGCTCTAATCCAGGTCTCCGCGGCGCATACTGTCCCAACTCTGTGGAAACAAATTGCCCTGTTTTGTACGCCTTGCCATTGAACTCGAAATCTGCCGCGGCGTGCCATCTCTGTGACTTTTCGTTCCACCGCACTGGCAGAACTCTGTCATCAAAGGCCCCTACATTGCGAGCCAGAGCATCACCCAACTCATCACCGGCGAGCATGAAAGACATTGCTGCGGCCGCTCCACCGCGCCGCAAATTTGTGGTTAATTTGCCAACGTCCGTACGCAATTGTCCACATTGAAAGCGATCCCATACATTCCCGCTTCAATCTGCTCATAGTTGCCAGTCTCAATTCCACGATAGACCTCACGGCCAGCAACGGCCATATCAAGTGCGTTACCTGCCAGTGCTAAAGGTGCCGTAGGCAACCCAACAAGCGTCCCAGCAAAAGATAAGGTTTGTAGCGCACCCGATGAAGCCCGCAGCCAATCCCCTTCTTTGGCGCCATAGTACGTATCATAGGCTCCACCGAAGGTTAGAAAGTTGGCTGCATCCAGGGCCGCACCGCCCATTGCATTGGACCAGCTTTTTGAGCCGATAAAACGCGGGTTGGTCACGATGGACATGTTGCGGCGCCAACTCCTGTAAGTCATGTTTGCCTGAGATGTTATGGAGTTGACAATATTGTTTAAACCAGTTGCTTTATAAATCAAATCGCCCGCTTCAAGCATGTATTCAGAAAAATCTCCCCGCTCCAAAGCGTTGATAACCTGGCGCCATTCTGGTGTCAAGCCTGCAATCTTATAATCCAAATACCCCCCCGGCGAAGCCGACTCTCCATTATCGGATGGGAAATCTATAAGATTGCGTGGATCCGGCGGACCAGCGGATAGTAGTTGGTCGTAATAAAAAGTATTTTGCTCTAACTTGGCAGACTTTTGTCGATATTCCTCTCTGGCATTCTTTTGGTATTCAACCCGCTTGCTGGTCACTTCCTCGCTAAACCACAATGTAGGTATGGCCTTCTCGACCCGGATACCGTATTCGTCATAATAATAGGCGTCTTCTGGTTTTTCCCAGTAACGTTCCCCACTGGGATCTACCCGGTTAACGGGGTCGTTGCCCACGTAGGCGTAGCGGTGCAGCGATTGGGGCACGGGCGCCAGGGCCGGGTAGGTGTCCTTGGTCAGGAAGCGGCCTGTAGAAGGATCGTAGTAGCGGCTGCGCAGGAATGTTAACCCGCTGGCGGGGTCATTCTGCTCCCCGGCGAACCCGAAGGAGCCGCCCGGATCTCCGGCCTGCCACAAGGTCTCGCCGAAGGGGGTGTAGCCGCGGGCCACGGTCACCAATCCGGCGGAATCGGTTTGCTGGCGCACGCTGCCCAGAGCGTCGGGATGCTGATAGGCCCAGTTACCCGAGTCGTAAACCGCTGCCAGGCCCGCTCCGTAGAGATAGGCCGTCTGCGTTCCGGCCGTGTTCTCAGCTAATACCTGTGGCAAGGGAGCAGCGATATCGTTAACGTAGCGGGTGGTGACGCCGTCCACTTCTTGCGCCAGCCGGGTCCCGTCACCGGAGTAGGTGTATTGGGCAGTGACACCCTCATTGGTGACCTGGATCAGCCGGTTGGCTGTGTGCTCTTACGAATGTTTTCAGTTGTAAAGGTGCTGTGGGATGGTAATGTTGTCACAAAAACAAACACGCCACCTCGCAGGTGGCGTGTTGTGCCACGTTGGTCGTTCTCGGTCGCCCGGTTTGATGACCCTGCTTAATCGTCCTGGGAAAGGACACATTGAGCGGCGGCGGTCTCCCTTCCCAAGGTGTTCAGGATTTTCCCTGCCTACTGCTTCTCCACCAATTTGCGCGGGTTTTTATAGGGAAACGCTGCAACATCCCCGGTGAGCAGGCAGTTGTCCGGGTCATAGTTTTGCTCTATCGCATACGGGTTGACCCAGTACAGTATGCCGCGTTCCACCCAATAGGGCAGGTTGTACCACTTTTTTTGCTCACCATAAGGTAAAAAAGTAGTTAGCGTGGGCCAGCCATCTTCCCCAGCCCGGGAGTACGCCATTTCCTCAAGTGCTGCCTGTGTATCCTCCGGCTGTTCCGAAAAGTAGGTGATGATGTAGAGCAAATGGGCCGGGACAAAATCACCAGCGGTGTATTCGCAGATGGGCAGCACGTGGAGGACCGCTTTGGCCAGTTGATTTTCCAGAATAAAGCCCATGACCATCGGTTTTGGCGGCACGAACGCCTTTTGCGGCACAAAGAAGTATTGATTTCTCCGGCCTAACAGCATATCGAACAGGTTATTGTAGTGGTTATGCGCTCTGTTAAATTGGTAGTCATTGGTTTCGGTGATGAACACAAACGTCTGTGCCACCACGAAGTGTTCACAATGTGATACTTTTCCCTCAAAAAAAGCTTCCTTTTTGGGTTCAGCCTTTGACACGCTCCACCATACTGTCAGCGTATACGAGTCAAGATGTTCGATATTTTCTTTCCGGCAATAGGGACAACAGGCGATCGTGTAAGCCGGGAGTTTTCTAATATCCCGATATGCTCTCGTTTTAACGAATGCTTGCACTTCATCTATAGATAAACCCTTTTTCAAGAGATGTTCATTGATCATTGCTCACTCCATTCTTGGGATCCAGTAAGGTCTTTGCCAGACATTCCAATCATCGTTAACCAGATAGTCCGTCAGAGTATCAATATTGATTGATCCTTGCCCGAACAGCGATGGCGGTACGTAGCCGGAGTTTACCATATACCGGGCCAGCGACATGGTCTCGGCATACAAGACGTTACCAGTGTGACGCGGGAATCCCAATCCTTCAGGCGGATAGGCATATATGTGGATGGTCTCTTCCGCCAGCATCTTTTGAATTCCCCCCATCCCCCTTTGTTCGGCCAGCTTGCGCCAAATCCACTGGGGGGCATCGGCTTGAAGCCCATGCATGATTAATTGCTTTCCTAAATTAATTTCGGAATCTAACAGATCTTTGTACTTACCTACAAAATATTGATCCTCGACAATCTGCCCCCCAATCCGCATACCAGCCATATCTACATCGGAAATCGCCAAACGCGTACTCAAGAGTTTTTGTAGCGGGTTTAGCTCCGTAAAATTCTCGGGTGTCACCCAACGTAACCCCAGTTGCTGCTCACCAAAGTTCCATTTGCCAATATCCGTGCCAAACAACTTCATCGTGTCGGCCCCGCCCAGCTTGCTGCCAAAAAACCAGCCCCGCTGGCGCACCGCATCGAAGCGCCGGGCGCCCACTGGCCGCGAACGAAAACCGACGGAGACGTTGGCTCCGGCATTCTCGGTGGAAACATCTCTAGCGAACTGCCACGCGCCGGAAACTTCGCGGTTACCGTAGCCCAGGTTGCGGATTTCATCAAACTCAACGAAACTGCCAGCTTCGTTCAATGGTTTCCGGAAGACGCTGATCGGCGTTTGACGGGCATAATCCCCTAACTCAGTGGGTACAAACCTGCCACGCTGATATGTCTGGCCTTGGACCTCGAAATCCGCCGCGGCGTGCCATCTCTGTGACTTTTCGTTCCACCGCACTGGCAGGACGCTGTCATCAAAGGCCCCTACATTGCGAGCCAGAGCATCACCCAACTCATCACCGGCGAGTATGAAAGACGTTGCTGCGGCCACTCCACCGCGCCGCAAATTGGTGGTTAATTTGCCAACGTCCGTACGCAATTGTCCACTATTGAAAGCGATCCCATACATTCCCGCTTCAATCTGCGTATAGTTGCCCGTCTGATAGCCTCGATAGACCTCGCGGCCCGCGACAGCCACATCCAAGGCGTTGCCTGCCAGTGCTAAAGGTGCCGTAGGCAACCCAACAAGCGTCCCAGCAAAAGATAAGGTTTGTAGCGCACCCGATGAAGCCCGCAGCCAATCCCCTTCTTTGGCGCCATAGTACGTATCATAGGCTC
>JBDRGC010000045.1:0-6009 GCA_043818215.1 Chloroflexota bacterium
GTACACTTGCGTTACGGTGCAAGTGTACGCCGGAAAAGCATCGGCTACCCTTCGATGAACTCAGGACACCGCTCAACCGGCGAAATGTCTTACTCCAAATCAAATGAAACACACCCAAATCAATGGGACATCTGGTTTTAAAGCAGCGGGGAGATAGGCTACTGTAACTTGGGCGGCTATTCTTGAATGGCTATTACCCACCTGCACTTGCTTACTCAGCAAAGATCTCAGCCAGTGTCACGAGCACATTTCTCTGCTCGAACTTGCCTAGTTGTCCTAACTTTCGTACCAACCGGGATTGGTCAACGGTACGAATCTGATCCAGGACTACTTGCCCCTCTTTCTCTTGAAACTGACAAATCACACGAGTTGGATACAGCCGTCCTTTACTCGTCATTGGGGCTATTATTACAGTTCTGATCCAGCGATTCATTTCATCGGGAGAGATAACCAGGCAAGGGCGTGTTTTCTTGATTTCGCTGCCAACGGTGGGATCGAGATTAACCAGGAATACATCAAATCGCTTGACTACCATTCCCACTCTTCCTCTTCCCAAGCGGTGGGGATAAATACGCTGCCTTCAAGCAACTTATCGTCACCTAATTCAGCCATTGCTTTGAATTCACCTTCCCAGTTGTGACGAGTGTGATAAATTGGGCGAATCACAATCTGATTGGACTGCAACTCTAACTCGACTTCCTCGCCAAGATTGGTTTGTTTGAGCAGGAGTCCAGGTATACGGATACCCTGCGAGTTGCCAATTTTGACGATACGGGTTTTGACCACTGTAGGCATAGTAGCTCCTCCTGAGTAAATGCGAAACTAGAAAGTAACTACAGTGTAATTACGTCTGGCGGTCCTGTCAATGGGTGGATATAAGGTGGATATAAGGTGTTCTCTCCATATTACAGGGGAATTGACAAGTGGGCAACGGAGTGTAGCAGAGTAACGGCTTCGCCCGTGCAGACCGCAGCCCTCCGCTAACACCTGTACCCTGTGGGTATCCGCTACAGTCCGCTGCCGAATTGGGAACACTCCCCCACTTTTTGGAGAATGTGCTTTCGGCGGAAGTGTTAAGTGCCTGTATGCTGCGATCTGTTTGACCGAAACCCTGTCGTCAGGGGTCAAACATAGTCTGCCGCCGGGACGATCCTCGGCCGATAATTACTGTGGGGGATACCCTTCAGTGCTCTCATACCATTCAGTATATTCAGTGATTCAAAAGCATCCCCAACAAACCAGTCAACAAATCCGCGGTGGATGGCTGGCGGCCGCCTTCGGCCTGACAGCGAGTGGCAATCGCCTCTCGAATGGCTATGCGCGCCGCTTCGGCGGCGGCTTCGTCAGCGCCGGGGAAGCCGAAGGCCAGGGTAGCGGCTGAATCTTCGGGGTGCAGGCCGCCGTGGACGCCGGTGATGGGCGCGCCAAAGTAGAATCCCTCTGCGTAGTTGCTGATCAACAGCAGGTCGCCGGTCATGGGGCTGGCGAGGCAATTCAAGCGGTGGACGGGGTCAGCATAGGTTTGGCAAATTGGGGAATTGGTAAATTGGTGCGCTTCTGAGAACCATTCTTCCAGAGATACGATTTCTCCGCCGGGAGCGAGGGCGCGATACGGGGCGTACCAGCCAACTTTTTCGATATTGCGGATCAGCACACCGGAAAGCGCACCTTCCAATTCGGAGGCGTATTTGCCCGTGGCGTTAGCTCTCCAAAAGGTGCACCCCACCGGGAGAACGTCACGCTCGAAGTCGGGCGCGTCAGCCCAGCGGCCTGTGCGGTTCTGCAAGTAGACGTGGGCCAACCCGCCGTTGGAGGCTACCACGGCGTCGCAATCCGGGTCTTCGCCGGGGAAGTCATGTACATCGAGGCTCAGGGCGTCGAAGAGGTGGCCCATCTCGCGCTCGAAGGGAAAGGTTAATCTCAGCGAGTGGCGGTCATCGGGGGTTACGCGGATTTGACCGTGGTCGGAGAAAATAACGGTTAGGATGTTAGGGATTAGGGAGTTAGGGGTTAGGGTGGTGATGGCGTCCCAGAGTTCGCCGATCATGGGGTCGATGACGTTGGCGAGGTGATCCAGTTGTGCTTCGGGGCCGTGGTGGTGGGATTCGTGGTCGAGGCCCATGAAGTAGATGGTCAGAACTTCGGGGAGGCCGCGGGCGGTGATATGATCGATGGCCTGCTGCACAATGTGGCGGTCGTATTCCCTGGCGCTCATCCCAAAGAGATTGCCCCCTTTGGTGAAACGGGCGATATTGACCAGCGAAGGCTTGAGCCAGGTATCGGCTCCACGGGCGTACATATTGCCGGCCACCACCGAACGCCAGCCCCAATCGGCGAAACGCTCATAAATGGTGGGAATGAGCAGGCATTGCGATGCCAGTCCCTCGGTGAAGACCCGTACAGCATCGTCGGCGGACAGGGTGTCACCCACATCGAAGGCGTAGTGGCGCGGCACGCCGTCACTGTGAATCCCAAAGCGGTCGAAGAATTGGTTGCCGGGGATGCCGTGCTGGGAGGGGTGCGCCCCGGTGAACAGGCAGGCCTGCGAGCAGAAAGTAATGCTCGGGGCGGGGGCCAACGCGGGGATCTGCACCCCTCTCTCCAGTCCGGGGCCGCCTACCAGCTTGGCAATCTGCGGGGTGCGTCCACTCCGCAGGGCGGCGGAAAACACATCGGGACGCAGGCCGTCTATATCGATTAGAAGAACATGGGTGTATTTCATAATTGTTCGTTCCATACGAGCGGATGGCGGATGGCGAATGGCGGATGGCGGATGGCGGATGGTGGAGGGCGGATGGCGGATGGCGGATGGTGGAGGGCGGATGGCGGATGGCGGATGGTGGAGGGCGGAGGGCGGAGGGCGGATGGCGGACGGCGGACGGCGGTCTATGGTCTGCGGTCTACGGTCTGCGTGTCAGCGATCAGATCAGCCCCCCGAATGAATTCGGGGTCTGGTATTGGAAACATGCTAAAGCATGTTACGACATGCCCTGAACCTGCTTTAGCATGTTTCTCGTAGCAGCATCGAATTCATTCGATGGCGGTCGACGGTCAGCGGTCGTCCGTCATCCGTCGTCGGTCTTCGGTCTCCGGTCGCCAGTCTCACACCTCGATCAAAATCACCCGTGCGGGTGCTCCGTCCACTCCCTCGAGTTTGAGAGGCAGGCAATAGAGGGTGTAGCGCCCTTGAGAGACCTCGGCGAGGTTCAGCCCTTCGACGATGAGTACACCGGCCTTGAGGAGCACTTCGTGGGTGGGCCGGGAGTCGCTGTAGGGGGCCACCGAAAGGTAATCGACCCCCACGAGTTTGACGCCGCGCCTGACCAGCAAAGCGGCGGCATCGGGCGACAGGGCCACGAAGTCGGTTTGGAACTCGGTCTCGCCGCTGGCCCAGAGATCGGAGTTGCGCGTCTTGAAAAGCACGCGGCTGGTGCGCGGCGGGATGCCGGCGGTCTCCAATACCTCGGAGGTGATGAGATCAGTAGCGGGGAGATGCACCACATAAGCGCGCCCGATGAAGATTTCGAGGGGGATTTTCTCCAGTGTGTCGCCCTCAGCCAGGAAGTGGTAGGGGGCGTCCACATGGGTGCCGGTATGCGCTCCAAAAGATAAATGAGAAACATTGGCATTTGCCCCAGCTTCGATTTTACTGACCCGTTCTATTTGAACACCGGGGTCGCCGGGCCAGACGGGCATCTGGGGTGTGATGGGGATGGTGATGTCGTAAGTTTTCATGGTCGCTCCTTAGAGGACAGAGGGCAGAGGGCAGAGGGCAGAGGGCAGAGGACGGAGGACGGAGGACGGAGGACAGAAGACAGAGAGTCTAAGCTCTGTCCTCTACCCTCTGCCCTCTGCCCTCTTGACTCTCCCCCTACTGGAGGCAGTATACTAGGGACAAGGCCTTCGAAACACACACGCGTGGAGAAATAGATGATTAAAATCGGACTCTTTTCTAAACTCAGCCAGGTTCCGGTGAAAACGCTGCGTTATTACGATGAAATCGGGCTGCTCGAACCCGCTGAAATCGACCGCTTCACCGGCTACCGCTACTATTCGGTCACCCAGCTTTCTCGCCTGAACCGCATTCTGGCGTTGAAGGATCTAGGGCTATCCCTGGATCAGATTGCCCATTTGTTAGCAGAAGGGCTGCCCGTAGAACAACTCCGCGGGATGCTCCGTTTGAAGCAGGTGGAGATTCAACAACGAATGCAACACGAGGATGAGAAATTGACTCGCGTAGCCGCGCGGCTGAGACAAATCGAACAGGAGAATAAAATGTCGAAGTATGATATCGTGATCAAGAAAGTCGAACCCCAACGGATCGCTTCTGTGCGAGATGTGATTCCCAGCTACCCCGAACAGGGTCATCTCTGGCAAGACTTGGAAACCATGCTGTCCCGGAACCAGGTAAAACCCACCGGCCCCTGCTTCACGCTTTACCATTCCGATGAGCCAGAGATAGATGCGGAGGTGTGCGAACCCATCGCCGAAGGCAGCTCGCTGCCCCAACATCCCCGGGTGCAGACTCGTGAACTGCCCGGTACCGAAGTGGCTGCTGCTATCCACCACGGGCCGTTTGCCACCCTCAGCGAAGCCTACGAGGCGGTTCTAAAATGGATCGAGGCCAACGGATACCAGATCAACGGGCCAAGCCGGGAAATCTACCTGCAACCCCCGGCTGAGATGGGCAGCCAGACCGACCCGGATACGGTGACGGAGGTTCAGTTTCCGGTGACGAAAGCCTAATCCGACCGACGACGACCGACAGCCGACCACCGCGCTAAGTATTGGCGGTTGGCTGTCCGCGGTCGGCGGTCTTTTTTGTATTCCAACGTGCTATCGTGTAGCGCTCCACCGCGCCCCGGTCGAGGGTGACTCCCAGGCCGGGGCTGTCGGGGACGGTGATGGTGCTGTCGGGGTTGAGGGTGAAACGCTGCCCGGTGATGTCTTGGGCATAGTAGCGGTCGGTGGCGGAGATGTCGCCGGGCAGGGTGAAATTGGGCAGGGATGCCAGAGCCAGGTTGGCGGCACGGCCTACTCCGGTCTCCAACATGCCGCCACACCAGACAGGGACATCCCGCGCCTGGCACAAGTCGTGAATGGCGATTCCCTGGCTGAGACCGCCAACGCGTCCGGGCTTGATATTGATGATGCGGCAGGCGCCCATCTCCAAAGCTTGCCGGGCGTGACGGGGGGCGGTGATGCTCTCATCGAGGCACAGTGGGGTGCGGAATTGCTTCTGCAAACGGCTGTGATCCCACAAGTCATCCTCGGCGAGAGGCTGCTCGATGAGCAAAAGGTCGAGGTCATCGAGGGGAAGCAAGGCAGCCGCGGTTTCCAGCGTGTAAGCAGAATTGGCGTCTACTTGCAGAGGTAAACTTGGGAAAGCGCGGCGCACAGCCTGGGTGTCGCCGACATCACGCCCGGGCTTGATTTTGATCTTGACGCGCTGGTAGCCCTGGGCGATATATTCCTCCACCGTGCCGACTAATTCTTCGGGAGAATCCTGCAAGCCCACCGAGACGCCAACCGGCACGCGGTCACGCTCGCCCCCCAGTAAATCCCGCAGGGAACGTCCCTCGCGTTTGCCTTGCAAATCCCAGAGAGCCATCTCCAGCCCGGCCTTGGCCATTTGGTGGCCGCGCACATGGGCCACCCGACGCTGAAAGTCGGCCACACCGCGCAGATCCTGCCCCAACAACGCGGGAATGATGAAATCCCACAAGATTAGCCAGGCAGTGCTGCAGGTTTCATAAGCGTAACTGGGATCACGATCGGCTACACATTCGCCGAAGCCCACTAATCCTTCTGAAAAGATTTCCAGCAAAATACAGTCGCGCTCGTAAATGCGGCCAAAGGATGTCTCGAAGTGGGATTGTAGGGGCATGCGCAGGTGGTGGAGGGTGATGGATTCGATTTTCATGGGGATGGTGGGATTGGAGATTGGGGATTGGGAATTGGAGGGTGCGGATGCTGGGGTGGTTCCCATGATTGCGGTATTGGTAGACC
>JBDRGC010000046.1:0-6498 GCA_043818215.1 Chloroflexota bacterium
CCCTATCCGCCTCGTTACAAGACGGCATTCGCTTTTTCCGCCATCCTCTACCCGCTGCGCCATCCCCTTTCCTTGCGGTCGGGATACCACTCATAGTGGGACACAACGGGCTTACCCAGTTGACTGTTGTGGAGAATGTGATCCGGTTAGGCTGGGGTCTGTCTCCCGGTGGGGGCTTCGGGTGTTGCTGCCTGCGCCTTCCTACAGACAGGCCGCCCCACTCACCATTTTGGTCACGGCGTTTCGTGTTCTTCACGTACAGCCTCTTTCGCCGTTTCGGACTCACGAGATGTTCAACCCTTCACATTTGTTCAACCTTCCGGGTCTTCCCTAGACCGCTCCCACCATGAGGCTAGCAGGTTAAGCCGTTGTCCCCAGGGCTTCGCACCCCACCGTTACCAGTGACGCACGCCTGGGTAGGGACACCTGAACACCACAGGGTCTACGTTAGTAGCACTCCATCAACAATCCTTTCTGGTCGCAAGAAGCCAAGTCCGGTTCACGCGGGGGTGCGACCCGTTTGACCGAAACCACCGAACATTGGGTGGGGGCTGGTCAGCGAAGGTCGCCGTCTTGTGGACTTGGTCACCCACCCGGGCAATACGGAAGACAATTTTGCTGACTTTAATCCTGCGACCGCATAGTCCCCGAAGGGGGAAGAAAGTGTCGGATGAAACGGTAAAGAGGCAAATGCCCTCACTGTGGATTGCGTTTCATGGATGGCGATGTGTTAGAAGTACATCACCGCAACGGTGATAAGCACGACAGCGGATGACAATCTGCTGCTCCTCCACGGTCATTGCTATGATGAAGTCCACCGGCCAGAGTGCTAGCGAAAGTTTCATCAGCGCAGCAATCCCTTTGGGAAATCCGGTTTGGGAGTGGCGGCGGGGTGGGCGACTGCACCGCCGACCATAACTTGGGCGGCCTACCGCCTTAGCTTAGGAATGGAAATTAAATAATTTACCCAGAGACCCTAAGGGTTTCTGAAAGCTGCTGTGAAAATGATGCGTTATGGCGGTTTGAGACCCATTTTAGCGATGATTCTGGTGGAAACCCTTAGGGTCTGGATTTAGCAAATGGGAAAGTTATTTAATCACCATTACTTAGAGGTGATTATAATTTATAATACCATACAAGGTAGGTAGACTCATGTCTTTTCTCATACCTTTAAACCACTCGTTGAAGACAAAACGATAGCGCATAATGTTTCACCTGACACAATATCCAAGTGATGTGTTAATTCCTGTGCCGTATTGACTTCTGTAACACGCCCTATCAGCACGTCTCGTAGTCCGGCTGCCAGATGTTCCCCTAGCGAAAGATTTTCCGAGACGCTCTTGTCCAGCACCGTTACGAGCAGTGCCGCGTCTTCAGGCAACTCAATATCACCAAAGATTTGAATTCGACCATCTCGTACAGTAGCTTTTAGGGTTGGATCTACCATCTAGGTTTCGCCTTTCTGGGAAAGCAGTTGATAAAGAAATTATACCGCATCCGAGTACATCCCACACATTCCCTAAAAACATCAAATGAAGCCCAATAATCCACCCTCCATCCTCTCCCTCTTCGACCTCGAAAACCGCCAGAAGCAGGCCGCCACTGACAGCAATCCAGCCATAGTTGTCACCGCCGGGGCCGGCTCCGGCAAAACGCGCACCCTGGTGGGGCGTTATCTGCGCTTGCTCGAAGCCGGCTACCCCACCCGCTCGCTGGTTGCCATCACCTTCACCAAAAAGGCGGCCCGGGAAATGCGCACCCGCATCCGGCAGACGATTGAAGAGTGGCTAACTTACCCCCCTTTCGCGAAGCATCCCTATGGTGCTCCACCTGAAGTCGGGGGGAGTCCCGTAGGAATGCTTCGCGAAAGGGGGGACTGGGAAGACATCTTCGCCGAACTGGACGCTGCCCGCATATGCACGATTCACAGCCTGTGTACCGAGATTTTGCGCGCCCACCCGGCGGAGGCGGGCGTGGACCCCAACTTCGGCGTGCTGGAGGAGGGACTGGCTGCTGCGTTCCGAGCACAAGCGGTGGATGCAGCTCTGGCCTGGGCCGCCAACGATCCTCAAGCGGCGTGTCTGTTTGGTGTCTTCGAAGAGGGTGAACTGCGCCGGATTTTGACAACCCTGCTCAACCGGCGGCTGGACATCGCCGACCTGCCCAACCTCCCCGCCCCGCTTGACAGGTGGTCATCGGCCATTGAGGCCTGGATGGCGTCCCAGTTGTCTGATCCTGCCTGGAAAGATTCGCTCGAAACGCTGACATCTCTTTGCTCTCAAGTTCCCGACGACAAGCTGGAGCTGGCGCGCCGGGAGGTGCTTTCGATTTGGGATGCGGTCCGAGAGGCGCACGTCAGCCAGGATTGGGAGGCCGCGTTTGCGAATCTAGCCCGGCTCCGCAAGGCCATTTCGACCGGGGGCCGCAAAGGCAACTGGCCTCCCGCCGATTTGGAGGCTGTCCGCCAGGCCATGCGCACCCTGCGGGAATACTACGAGGCCGAACTCAAGCCCCTGGTTGGCGGCACTTCCCCCGCTCGCTGGGCACTCGACGTACAGGTTACCGAGGCCCTCCCGGCGATGCATCTGCTCGTGGATCAAGTTTTGCAGGAATACCAGCATCTCAAAGACGATCAGCAGGCCCTCGATTTCGATGACCTGGAAGGCAAAGCCGCCCAATTGCTGACCGGGCACAGCCACGTGCGGACGCGCTGGCAAGACGAAATCCACGCCGTTTTGGTGGACGAATTCCAGGATACCAACGACCGCCAGCGGCAGATCGTCTACGCCCTGGCCGGGTTCGAGCCTTCGAGTCCTTCCAGACCTCCGAGGTCTTTGCGAAGCATCCCCGCAGGGAGCAAGACCTCGGAGGTCTCAGCGGGCCTCTTCATCGTTGGCGACGCCAAGCAGTCGATTTACAAATTCCGCGGCGCGGACGTGACAGTTTTCCGGCAGGTGCAGGCGGATATCGAGGTGGCGGGCGGCCTGCCACTTGATCTCGATCTCACCTTCCGGGCACACCAGCCCCTGCTCGTGGTGCTCAATGCGCTGCTGGCTCCCATCCTGGGCGAAAGCGAAGACCCGGCGCGCCCCTACGAAGTTCCTTTCGCACCGCTGCGCGCTTATCGCCAGTCACCCAACTCGGACGCCATCCACGCGCCTTATGTCGAATTCCACCTGGGGCTGGGCGAAGAGGCCGAATCCGGGCGGGGGGCTGCTGCTGCCGCGCTGGCCACGCGACTACACGAGCTGCACACCGCGGGAGAATTCGAGTGGGGCGATATGGCACTGCTCTTCCGCTCTTCGACCGCCTTTGGCGTTTATGAGAACGCGCTAGAACGGGCCGGGATCCCCTTTGTCACCGTGGCCGGGCGCGGATTTTACGACCGCCCCGAAATTCGTGACCTGCTCAACGCTCTGGCAGCCATCGCCGATCCCAGCGATGATCTGGCCCTGGCCGGGTTGCTGCGTTCCCCTGCTATCGGTCTCAGCGACGCGGATATCTACCCGCTGCGCTTTCCTGATGGGGATGCCGATCCACGCCCGATTTGGGAAAGCCTTGCTCCTAGCGGATCCGTGATCCGCCGACAATGTTTAGAACAGGTCGTCCAGCCGGCGGATCACGAATCCACCGGGAGCAATGGAACTGTTTCTGGGGTAGTTCCCGCGACCCAAAACGAGATATTGATCCGTGCCTACAATATTATCACTGCGCTGCACACCCTGGCCGGGCGCGCGCCTGCGGCGGAGGTGCTCAAACGCTTCCTCGACCTGACCGGCTACCGCACGATTTTGGGCACAGTGCCGGAGGGTGGGCGAATGCAGCGCAATGTGGACAAGCTGCTGGCCGATGCTCACCGCAGCCGGTTGGTGAGCCTGGGCGATTTTCTGGCCTACGTGCAGACGCTGCGGGACGTGGGTCTGCGGGAGGGGGAAGCTCCCGTGGAAGCCGAGGGCGCGGTGCAATTGATGAGTGTCCACAAAGCCAAGGGGTTGGAGTTTCCGCTGGTGGTGCTGGCCGATGCGGCTTACGAGCACCGCGGCGGGGCCGGGTCAGTCCTGTTCGACGACGATCTGGGGCTGCTATTGGGGGTGCGTGCTTCGGATGGGGCGCGTCCGGTAACCTGGAAACTGGCCGGGCTGGCGGAGGCAGAGAAAGATGGTGCCGAGGACAAACGCCTGCTCTACGTGGCGGCGACGCGTGCCCGCGAAAAACTGCTCGTCAGCGGGTACGTAAAGCGCAAGCGGGATGGAACGTTCAGCTTGTGGGGCTGGCTGGGACGCCTGGGGCAGGTAATTGGGCTGGACGAGATAAAACTGATGGGCGAGGTGGATGCTCCGCAAGTGTTGGATTTGAACCTCTCCTTAGATTCGGGCGAGGTGGCGTGTACGCTGCACCTCCTAACTCCTAACCCCCTAACTCCTAACTCCCTAACCCCTAACTCCCTAACTTCTAACTCCCTAACCTCTAACTCCCTAACCCCTGGCCCACCTCCCCCCGCGCTACCCTCCCCCCCCGTCCGCTCTGTCACATCCGCCGCGCAGCCTGATTTGGTTGATCCCCTCCCATCGGCGGAATCGGAAAATGCTGATCAAAAATCCCGCTCCCGGGAGTCTGATCCCCCGCAACGAGTGTGGCGGGTCGTGCCGCGGGCCAAACGTCCCCGCGGGCCGGCGTGGGTGGTGGGGAAACTCGTCCACGAGAGCCTGCGCCACTGGCGTTTCCCAGCGGTGGGCGGTTTCGAGGATTTCATCACGCCATTTGCGTTGGAAGCCGGGCTGACCGATCCGGCGGAAATTCGAGCTACGATCCACGAAGTGGAGCGGTTGCTGAGACGTTTTCACGCTGACCCGCTGTGTGCTACAATCGAGGTTGCCGAGCGTTACCACGAAGTGCCTTATGCCCTGCCCAACGACCGGGGAATCATCGACATCCTGTACCGGTCGGAAGGTGGCTGGGTGGTTGCCGATTTCAAGACCGACGAACTGCGCTCCGAGGCTGAGATGCGGGCGGCCATTCAGCGGGAGAATTACAGCGGGCAGTTGCAGCGATATGCCGAGGCCGTCACCGCGCAATTGGGCCAGCGGCCGCGGGTTTTGCTGGTGTTTTTGCGAGTGGGGGGTGCGGTGCGGGTGGTGGATAGCGAAGGTTCAACATTAGAAAATTCGCACTGAAGAAGATAGATGCATCACAATAAAGGATGAAATACGATGAGAGATGACGAACCCTTGAACACCTGGATGCTTTTCGCCAACATGAGCAAAGAATCCGATCTTTATACGATCCATTTTGCTAAGGCGCAAGAAGCCCTGGACAAGCTGACGATTTTTTTGGATAATCCTCCTGTACGCGGTAATTTGATCTATGCCATGTTTGAAATATTGGATTGGTACTACCCGATAGAATTGCCGCCAGATGACATAACCCGCGCGCAGGAACTTTATCGCCGCGTCTACAACAAGGGTGGAACAGGCTCTACCCGCGCGCAAGAAGGCTTGCTCGGTTTGCTGGCCTGTGCCCAGGATCCTGCTACGATCCCTTTCTGGCTGGAGATTCTGGAATACAAGCGGGCGCGGGATAGCTTCACAAAAAGACGCCGCGTGCGAGCTTTGGCAGCCTTGGCATTGCTGGCGATTGGCAAAAATGATCCCCAGTCTTATGAGACTCTCTGGCACTTGGCCCGCCATCCCAACCCGGATATCCGAGGGCAGGCGGTGTATTATCTGGGGGAAGCCTACCAGAACCCGGAACGCCCCCTGCCCCCAGAGGCGCAAGCCAACCTCACTCAGATTGCTGCGGAAGACACTGCTTTCGAGCCGCGTTTCCAGGCTCGCTCTCTCCTGAGGGCTTACGACTTACCCATTCCTTTCGATAATCCTGGGGGCGTGTATGCTTTCAAAACCAAGTTCAAGTGGGAAAACCGTATCTACCGCACTATCGAATTGCGTTCGGAGCAAACTCTGGATGACTTGCATTTTGCCATCCAGCGCGCCATCCATTGGGATGCCGACCATCTGTACTCGTTCTACATGAACGGCGAAAAATATGACCGTCGCTACGCTTACGCCTGTCCCTATGAAGACGATCATCCTCCCTGGACAGACGATGCCATTATCGGTGAACTTGGGCTGGTTAAGAAACACAAATTCCTGTATTACTTCGATTACGGAGACAGCCGCGAGTTCGAAATCGAAGTGGTGGACATCCAACCGCAAGCCGATGAGGGTAAGTATCCGCGAGTGGTGGATAGCAAGGGAGAAGTACCAGCTCAGTATGGGTGGTAGATGAGATTATTGAGTGTTTAGAAGCTGAAACCGTGAGGCCCCAACAAGGATAAGTTGGTTTTTTAACATATAAAAGACTCCGCTGAAAAAACACTAGCGGTGAAAGGCAAAGATTGGCTGGAAATTCAGCCGAATTCGCAGATAATTGCGTAATTTCGAAAAAAAGGAAGATAAAGATGCTGATAGATTTTTAGCAATGCGGTTGGCTTGTTCC
>JBDRGC010000047.1:0-8925 GCA_043818215.1 Chloroflexota bacterium
CAGGTGAAGCGGCCTGTCCCTGAGCCAGCGGTATACATAACAGCAAAACTAGCACGGCCAGCAATAACCGCGTTCGGTGTCGATTTCTCATTCTTCTCGCTTACATTGCGGCCCGTTCTTGGACCAAAATATCGTGCAACAATTTTCGACGTGACGCTCCGCTGAGCAGTTCCAGGCGACGGATGCCCAGCGGGTCGATTTCTTCTCGCAGCAAACGAAGTTCTTCATCTGTAGGCGGGGGCGTTTCGTGTACATCTGGGGCAATCTCGAGTTCGAAATTGGTCTTGGCCCGAATGTGTTTGATACTCACTCCGGGATGATACGTGATCAGCCGCATTCGCCCGTTGGCGAAATCGAATTGGCCCAGGTCTGAGATCAGGTATTTGGGTCCGGCGCCGTGGATGCGGGCTAGATGATACCCCAAACCGGAGAGAAAATCCAGCTTCGGGACGAAGGTTACTCGCGAGTGGCGCGGCACATATAGATGAATATCGCTGCTGAACGTGGTTACATCGGGTATCCCGCCCGTCCCCGGAAGGCGCAGCCGGGGATGAGTGTAATCTTGCCCGAAAGCGATATTGTTGAAATTCCCGTGAGCGTCGATCTGCCCCGGTCGGAAAAACTCCTTGGGCCGCAGGCTGGGCAGCACGTCCGCGGCCGCACGCACAAAGCCTACATTGGTCAGAGAGCGATCCAGCCATAGACTCTCGACCCGCGAAATGCTCAGGGGGGCGGGCTGGCGGCAGATCCCCTGCCCGATTGCGGATGCGAAATACAGATTAGGGGCATGGGTTTTTCGGGCCAACAGGTAAGCAGCCGCGGCCAGGGGAGTCGCTATACCCTGCGCGACCACCTCGCCATTCGATATCTGGCGCGCCATACAAACAACCATTATTTCGTCTTTTTGGGCTGGGTGTGGGTTTATGTGCATTGTCTTGTATCCGGCGACTGTAAGTCACAGCAACGGAGAGCACGAAGCCTGCCTGCGCAGGCTGGATACCAGTCCACGCAGGTGGACTTGGTGCATTCCGTTGCTGCGACTTGAGTCGCCGAACTTAAGTCACCGTCGCCAGAACGCGCTGGGCCAACAGGGGATCACTTGTGAAGATGCCATCGATGCCCCACTCGAAAAATCGCCGCATATCCTCGGGGTTGTTGACCGTGTAAGTATGCACCCGAAAGCCGCGCGCTTGCTGCTGTTGGATCAGGCGAGGGCAGGTGTCTATGGCTGCCGGGTGCAGAGCCTGATAGGGAACCCACCTGCCGAGTCGGGACCGCGCCCAGGCTCCGCCAGCCCCTCGAAAGGCCAGCAGTCCAAGGGAAACATCTGGAAGCTGCCGGTGAATTCTGCGTAGAGCCAGCGGATTGAAGGATGAAAACATTACGTGCTGAATCACATCATGCTGCCTTACAAGTTCAGCTACTTTTTCTGGCAATGCGTCTTTGGGAGACAAGTAATTGGTGAGTTCCACATTTATGAGGATTTTCCGCCCGACCGCATCGAAAACTTCACCCAGGGTAGGGATACGCTCGTGGCGGAAAGCTTCGTCGTAGGTGCAGCCGGCGTCCAATTCCTGTAAAGCGGCCAATTGAAGATCGCTCACTCGCCCCGTGCCATCGGTGGTACGGTCTACGGTTTGGTCGTGGATGATAACCACATGACCGTCAGCGGAGAGTTTGGCGTCCAATTCGATGGCGTCAGCATTTTGGCGGATAGCCAGATCGAAGGCTGCCAGCGTATTCTCGGGGGCGTAAGCGCTGGCGCCGCGGTGGGCAAATATTGCAGGGCGTGGAAGTTGAGCGTACATAGGATAGCAGTCTCTATAGATGTTAAGATAATGTTTTTGACTCCGCTTACCCAGATGTCATTGCGAACCGACGCTTTTCGGTGAAGCAATCTCCTTCTTGCCAAGGATGAGATTGCTTCAGCGGTAAAGCTGCTTCGCAATGACAGGCTGAGTGAAAATCTTTTTCTAAAAGTCTATAGCATTATAATTCGACGAAATAAGCCGCCGCGGCGCGGTCTATCAGATCGGTGGTCATTGCGGGTTGCAGCGACATAAAGTTGGCGATATCCAGGATTTGATCGCAAAGATCACGCGGATGCGAAGCGCGCAGTTTTCGGCCCCGTTTTATGTACCACTCCTGGAGAAGGTAGGCCAATCCCTGATCGCTGTACACAACCCCTTTGGCTTTGGCTACCTGATAGAAAATTTTGCGGTAGTCCTCGAAACCAGGGTCACCGATCTCGATCTTGTGGCGCAAACGTCGCAGGAAAGCCTCATCCACCAGGTCTTTGGGAGGCAGGTTGGTGGAGAAAACGACCAATACATTAAATGGGATCTCTACCTTGCGGCCTGTGTGCAGGGTCAGGTAGTCGATCCGATTTTCCAGGGGGACAATCCAGCGGTTGAGCAAATCGCGCGGGCGGACAAGTTGGCGTCCAAAGTCGTCGATCAGGAGGATGCCCCCGTTGGCCTTTACCTGGAAGGGCGCCTCGTAGAATTTGTTGACATCATCGAAGACCAAATCCAGGCCTTCGAGAGTCAATTCGCCGCCAACGACGATAAATGGTCTGCGAATACGCACCCAGCGGGGGTCTCTGCGAGAACCAATCCGCAGAGACCCAGTACCTGTTTTTGTGGCCCCCTTTTCGGGAGCGCGCTGGTGGTTGACTGTATCGTAAAGCTTTACGACTTGTCCATCAATGTAGAGCGCGTAGGGGATATACATGCTTGTGCTCAAGGTCATCTGCCCAATAGCGCGGGCCACACTAGTCTTACCGTTGCCCGGTGGCCCGTAGAGGAAAATCGACGCGCCTGAATTGACCGCTGGCCCAATCCGTTGGAACGTGGTTTCGGATAAAATCAGGTTGGAGAGTGCCTGACGGAGAATGCGGTGCGTGATCGTCATACGTCCCTGGCTTTGTTGGAGGATAGACTTATTGTAAATATCAAGCGGCACCGGCGCCGGCCCTGCGTATTGACTGCGTTCTAACGCTTCGCGGGCGCGGGCAATCCCTGCACTTGTGATAGCGTATTGATAAGCGCCCTCCCCTAATCCCATTTGTGATGATTTTACCTCTACAAATTTTTCCCGTTTGAGAGCATCGAGGATATGGTCAACTATACCTGCAAAGGGCAAAGCCATCTCCTCGGCAATTTTGAACCCTGTGAGGTAACCCTGGAAATACAAGATTTTAAGGGCCAGGTCTTGCAGCCAGAGTTGCGATAATCCTGTTTCAGATATTTGATTGACAGGCGTGGGCATATACCCCGCGCCGCTTGTTGGGGGGCTTGCGAATTGGCTCGTTTGTGTTCTCATAGTACTCATAGACTCCCGTCGGGATATTAGACCGTAAATGACTGTGTGAAGATTATAGCACGCGGATTTTCTCCGGCAAGTGTGGAGGGTGGTAAACGGGGTGATCTAAGTAAATAGGGTATGCAAGGTATACAGGGAGGGTACAATGTTTACTTTGTATACCTTGGGGTGCAATCCTAAAATGTGACGGTGGTTGGAGTAACGGAACGCAATCCCAGATCACCGGGAGAATTGTAAATGGTGAATGGTGAATTGTAAATTGTAAATGCTTTTGGACCGATTTTGGTCCCATTGTGGCCTAACGCCCGACCATCAGCGCATTGAATTCCTAAATTAAGTTTCCAACACGCCATTTCATTTACCATTCACCATTTACAATTTACCATTTACAATTTCATGGCTTGTTTTAGCTAAATGTCACAATATGGGAATGCACCCTATACCTTGTATACCCTGTTTACCGTGCATACCGTGTGTACCTGATACTCACTGGTTATGCGGATTTGGTGGCTTCGAGCGAGAAGAGCAGGGGGATTTCCGGCAATCCCTCCGGGAGCCGCCACCAGCCATCGGCGTTTTGTTCCATGAAAGGCAATTGCTGAAAGACGGTCATGGGGAATTCGTGGAAGAATTCGATCCGCAGCCCGGCCCCGATCAGGGCGTTGACGATGTCACTCAGGCTGTGGGACCATTGGTAGCTGGTGATAAAGTCGGTGTGCCTGGCGTTTGGGTCGGCGTAGGATGTTTCGGCATCGAAGGATTCCGGCTCCAGTGAGTAGAAGTAGGGATAGCGAACGCTCAATTCGGGTTTATCTCTTTCCCAGTCGAGGGTATCAGAGAAGGGGTGAATTTCAACCATGTAGAATACCCCGCCTGGCTTGAGGAAGTGGGCAATGGCTTGCGCCCACGGAACCAGATTTCCCAGCCATGCCAGCACTCCGTAGGATGTGAAAACGATGTCGAATTGCCCATCGAGATATTGGGGCAGCTCGTAAATATCCGCGCAGACGAAGCGGGCCTCGAGATTCAACTCCTCAGCCAGAGAGCGGGCCAGGGTAATGGCCTCATCCGAGAGGTCAACACCAGTGACTTGCGCTCCCAGCCGCGCCCAGGAGAGAGTATCCATGCCAAAGTGACATTGCAGGTGCAGCAGCGACTTGCCGCCCACGTCGCCGAGTTCTGCTGCTTCGATGGATTTGAGGGAAGACTGCCCGGCCCTGAAACCAGTCAAGTTGTAGAATTCAGAGTTTTCGTGGATTTTAGTCCACGCGTTCCAGAGTTTGCAATTAGCATGTGTGTATTTGTCCATTGTTATTTGCCGATTACAGTTAGTTTGTTCCAGAAAAACAGTATACAAAATTTAGTGAAACGTGAAGAACTTTTGTCACGCATCACGCATCACGCATCACGCTTCACGCCCCACGCTCCACGCCCCACGCCTCACGGCCTCGGATGAGCCTCGAAGAATTCCCAAACCGCATCGGTAGCATCAACGTACAACTTGACATCGCCCCAATCGGTGCCGTAACGTGTGGTAGGCCAGGTGTGCTCGCCACCCTCGATGGTTAGCAATACCACCTCCACCCCCTCATCGCAGTTCCCCCAGGTTTCCAGTGTGATCGTCGGATACGGTTCTGCGACCACAGGTTCGGCATCGCAGCCATTTCGCTCGGCCCAGGCTGCGATCCAAACATGCACCGCTATCGTATCGCGTTCATCTCCATAACTGTAATCCCCCTCGTAGGGAATGATGTGGTCGTCCGTCCCATGAATGGCAAAAACCGAAACTGGACGTTCAGGGTAACATTCCTCGTAAAGTACGTGCCCGCCAGAAACCGGGGCTATTCCCACTATCAGATCCGATAACGCGCATCCCATACCATTTGACATCGAGCCGTCGTTCGACATTCCCGTCGCATAGATGCGAGCCGGGTCGATGCTGATCTCGCGGCGCAATGAGGCAATCATCTCACGCATGAATTTGCGGTCCTGGTCGCCAATCTCTCGCGCGGAACCGATCCCCACCAGGTTGTGGGGTCGTCCAACGCCTGCGGAGCCACAACAACAAAACCTTCTTCATCAGCATTAGAATTCATCTGGCTCGTTTCTTCCTGTTCGAAGGCTGTGGATGAAGGCCCGTGAAAATTGATCACCAGAGGCACGGGTTCACCGGGATTGTAGCTGGGGGGAATATGCACCTCAAACATGCGCAGCAACCCATCTACCGTCATCTCGTGAATATAATCGCTGGGATTGGCATAGCGGCTACTGGGGTTGTAAATCGGCATTACCGTTGGCTCCACCGTGGCGGTTGGCTGGAGGGTGGCAGTGGGGGCGGGCGCCACCGTCAAAGTGGGAGACATTGTTGCGCAGGCTGAAATAAGGATGGCTAAAATGACAAACACAAGTATTTTTCGCATGTTATCCTTTGGATTTTCAAGCAATACACATCACGTATTACACACACATTATATACTGACAACGGGTATGTGTTTAGCCTTTTGGTGAAATAGAACGCGGATGACGCGGATGACGCGGATACAGCGGATCACCGCGGATCACCGCGGATTCATTAAAAATAATATCCGTGTCAATCCGCGTAATCCACGTAACACCTGCACTTGCCGCAGGTGCAAGTGTCCGCGTTCTATTAAAACAACTTTCAGCAGCCGCCTGAACGACTGCAAAAACTTTGCGCCTTGAAGTCTTTGCGACTTTGCGTCAGGTATTGTATACTACCCATCATGTCTCAACTCTCCCTCTTCCAACCCGAAATCCCCGCCGCATGGACGGTCACCGAGGTCAACCGCTACCTGCGAGACCTGCTCGAATCCGACCACAATCTGGCCGACCTGTGGGTGCAGGGCGAAATCTCCAACTTCTCGCGCCCCCGCTCCGGGCATATCTACTTCACCATCAAAGACGCCAAAGCCTCCCTGCGCGGCGTTATGTGGCGCAACGCCGCCGCTCGCCAAACCTGCCTGCCCCGCGACGGCGACTCCGTCGAAGTCCACGGCAGCATCAGCGTCTATGAAGCCGGCGGCCAATATCAACTCTACGCCGACCAGATTCGACCTCTCGGCGAGGGTGCCCTCTACCAGGAATTCCTGCGCCTGAAAGATCAACTCGAAGCCGAGGGACTCTTCGCCGAGGACCGCAAACGCCCCCTCCCGCGCTGGCCGAAACGCATCGGGATTGTGACCTCCCCCACCGGCGCCGCCCTGCGAGATATGCTCGACACCCTGCGGCGGCGATATCCCCTCGTGGAGGTGATCCTGGCCCCGACCGCCGTACAGGGTGAGGCCGCCCCTCCCGGAATTGTGAGAGGGTTGCAGGCCCTGAACATGGTTGCCAACCCCGACGTGATCTTGCTGGCCCGCGGCGGCGGCTCCATCGAAGACCTGTGGGCCTTCAACGATGAACGCGTTGCGCGGGCCATCGCGGCCTCCGAGGCTCCGGTCATCAGCGGCGTGGGCCACCAGACCGACTTCACCATCGCCGATTTCGTTGCTGACCTGCGCGCCCCCACCCCCACCGCGGCCGCCGAATTAGCCGTCCCCGACCGCGCCGACCTGCAAATTGCACTCACCGATCTGCGTCAGCAGCTGTCCCGCGCCGCACTGGGCCGCATCGCCGCGCGCCACTGGTCGATCAATGACCTGACAGGACGCTTACAGCGCCACTCCCCCGAGGCCCGCATCCAAAGCGACCGCCAGCGATTAGACGAACTCACCCACCGCGCCAACCTCACCCTGACACATCGGATGCAGCTCCAACGCGCCCAGCTTTCCGGGCTGGGGCAACAATTGGCCTCCCTAAACCCGCTGGCAATCCTGGCCCGCGGATACGCCATAGTCTCCCACCCCGATGGGCGCATCGTCCGCCGCATGGAGCAGGTTGGGTCTGGCGATGCGCTCAAGGTGCGCGTCAGCGACGGCGAGTTTGGGGTGCAGGTCAAGGGTGACTGGCAGTCATGGTTCGACAGTCTGGAACAATTTTCAGATGACTTTATGGAAACACGGGAGCAGCCTGAGCAACCAGAGAGAGAATCTTTTTGAATGATTTGCCTCTTGGATACCGACAACTGACCGACGACCGCGGACAGCAGTCAATTGACTGCTGTCCGCGGTCAGACACCGGCGGTCGGCCGTCGGCGGTCTTTCCCCCAGACACACAAGGATTACACTATGACCCTCACCCCCATCGAAGAATTAACTTACGAACAAGCCTTTGCCGAATTGGAAACCATCGTCGCAGCCCTCGAATCCGAGGAGCGCACCCTGGACGAGTCCCTGGCCCAATTCGAGCGCGGGCAGGCATTGTCAAAATACTGCGCCACCCTGCTAGACAAAGCCGAGTTGAAAATCACACAGCTTACTGGCAACGAAATCACAGACTTCATTCCTCAGGCATGAAAATAGCAAGTCTATTTGCCAACACAGTGCTCATCGCCACGCTAATCGCCTGGGGAGCGGCGCAAATTCTCAAAGTTCCCTGGCAATATTTCCGCACTCGCCAATGGGATTGGACCTTATTGTTGAGGGCCGGCGGGATGCCCAGTTCTCATTCGGCGCTGGTCAGTGCCGCGGCTCATAGCATTGGCCTTCACCAGGGCTTCGATTCGCCTCTCTTCGCACTTGCGGTGACCATTGCAATGATTGTGATTTACGATGCCACTGGCGTGCGCCGTCAAGCCGGCAAACACGCCGAACGAATCAATGCCATCGTGCGCGATCTGGCCAGAGGGCATTTTAATCTCATGAAGCATGATGCTCAGACACAATTGATGGAGGTGTTGGGACATACCCCCTTGGAAGCCCTCGCCGGAACCCTGCTGGGCATTGTCTTTGCTCAAGTGTGTTGGATGGTGTGTACATGCTCACACTAGCAATCCAGGCCGGCGGCGAATCCAACCGCATGGGCCAAGACAAAGCCTTGCTGCCCTTTTTGGGACAACCGCTTATAGAGCGCGTCCTGAGCCGCGTGGCACATCTGGCAGACGAAATTCTGGTGACGAGTAACCATCCTGAGGGGTACCGTTTCCTCGAGGTGGCCCTGATTCCAGATCTGATTCCTGGACGCGGCGCCCTGGGAGGATTGTATACCGCCCTGAAGTCGGCGCGCCACCAGCTGGTTGCCGTGGTCGCCTGTGATATGCCTTTCGCCAACCCCGCCCTGCTTGCTGCCTGCCAAGACATCCTGCTCGATACAGACGCAGACTGCGTCATCCCCAGCACCGATAGAGGCCTGGAACCTCTCCACGCTGTCTATCGTCGCGCAACTTGCCTGCGCGCGGTGGCAGCAGCCATCGAGTCCGGAGAACAGCGCGTGATTTCCTGGCATAACAATGTAAACCTCCGCGTGCTCTCGCCTGCAGAGGTATCACATTTCGACCCGCAAAATATCACTTTTTGGAACGTGAACACACCTGAAGATTTCGTGCAAGCCGAGGCAAAAGCTATAGACTTTCAGAAAAAGATTTTGACTCAATGTCATTCCCAAAGGGATAAGTATGCGAGCGGAGCTTGCGGAGCGAAGCAATCTCCTCCTGCAAAGTGTGAGATTGCTTCGTCACACAGAACGTTCCTCGCAATGACAGGA